>DATBQU010000318.1:0-10961 GCA_036560665.1 Polyangiaceae bacterium | reverse complement strand
GCGGGGAACAAGCCGCTCGGGGAGCAGAGCGAGGCCACCGGCGTGCGACCGCCGATGCCTTCGCTGGCGCTCCACATCCCGACGCCCTTCGAGCTGGCGCCGACGCTGGTGCCGGCGACCGCCCGCGCAAGCGGCGCCGGTCCGGCCGAGCCGTCTCCGTCGCCTTCACCGTCGCGCGTCGGCGGCAAGAGGGCGTCGAAGGCGCCGCCTTCGCTGCCGCGGAAGGGCCCGCCCCCCCTGCCTCCTCCCGGCGCGCGGCCCTCGCCGTCCGAGCCGTCGCCGGTGCGGCTGCCGGCGGACATGTCGCAGCCGGGCGCGCTGGTCGACCTGCTGAATGCGCGCGTGTCGACCCTGGAAGCGAAGGACGACAAGGTCGGGCTGGCGCGGGCGCACATCGAGCTCGCCATCGCGAGCGAGGCCATCCTCGGCGACGACGCGCGCGCGACCATGCACGCCGAGGCGGCGCTCAAGGTCGACCCCACGTCGGCCGCGGCGCACGCGATGCTGCGGAGGAAGAAGCACTCGCGCGCGGCCCTGCCCGCCATGCTCGATCACCTCGAGCACGAGCTCCTGGCGGCGACCAGCGAGGGCCACAAGGTCGAGCTGCTCGCGGAGAAAGCCCGGCTCCTCGACGCGCTCGGCGAGGGAGCGCGGGCCACGTGGGAGCAGGCGCTCGTTCACGCGCCCAACCACGCCGCCGCGCTCAAGGGCCTCGAGGTGGAGCTCGTCGCCCGCGCCCTGGCTGGCAACACGGCTCCGGACTGGGAGGCGCTCGCCGTGCACCTCGGGCGCATGGCCGACGCGTACGGCTCCGAGACGCGGCTGGCGGCGTGGCTCCACGTCGAGCGCGCGCAGATCCTGGAGCGCAAGCTCGGCCGGCTGGACGCGGCGCGGGGCGCGCTGGAGCGTGCGCTGCAGCTCGACCCCCGGGTGGGCCCCGTGCGTGACGCGCTGGTGCGGCAGGTGGCCGCGCACGCCGACTGGGGCGAGCTGTCGCGACTGCTCGACGAGGAGGCGCGCATCGAGGGGAGCGTCACGCGGGCCGCCCGGCTGGAGCTCGACGCGGCGGCCATCGCGGCCATGCGCCTGGGAGATCACGCCGGGGCCTGCGCGCTGCTCGAGCGCGCGGCCGGGCGCGCGCCCACCGTCCCCTCGGTGGATCGCCGCGTCCTCGACGAGCTGATCCGGCTGCACGAGGCGGACGGACACTGGAGCGAGGCGGCACGAGCCCGGCGCGTTCGCATCCGCTTCGTGACCGACCCCGCGGCGATCGCCTTCGAGCTGCGCTCGCTCGCGGCCGGCGCCGAGAGGGACGGCGACCTCGAGACGGCCATCGCCGACGTTCAGCGGGCGCTCGCCGTCGACGCCACCGATCCCACGCTGATCGAGATGCTCGACCGCCTGCTGGCGTCGACCGGCAAGCACGAACAGCGGATCGCGACGTGGCTCCAGGAGGCGGCGCGCACCGAGGACGGCCCCATGCGGGCCAAGGCGCTCTCGCGCGCAGCGCAGATCTGCGACGACCTCGGGCGCCCGGGCGACGCCGTCCGGCACCTGCGCTCGGCGTGGATCGCCGCGCCGGGAGACGCGGAGGTGCTCGACTCGCTGGCGCGGCTCCTGGCGCCGGTCCTGTCGGAGACGGTGGATGCCGGGGCCCGCTCGCTGGTCGAGCTGTACGCCCAGGCGGCCGAGCAGGCCCGCGATCCGGGCCGCAAGATGGCCTACCTCGAGAAGGTGGCGCTGCTCTGGGAGGAGCTGCTGGGGGATCCGGCGCGGGCGGCGCGCGCCTACGAGCAGGTGCTCGAGCTCGACGCCGATCGGCGCGGTGCGCTGCTCGGACTGGAGCGGACCGCGGCCCGGCTGGGCGACGCGCGCACGCTCTCGCGCGCGCTCCTCGACGAGGCGCGGCTGGCGAGCGACGGGGCGACCGCGCTGTCGCTCCGCGCGCGGGCGGCGAGCGCGCTGGCCAAGACCGACCCTTCGCGGGCGATGCAGCTCGTGCGCGAGGTGCTCTACGACGACCCGGCCCACACCGCGGCCCGCGCACTGGAGACGCGGCTCGAGGAAGACGCGGGGCGCTGGGAGCTCGCCGCCAAGTCGCTGCGCGCGCGGATCGACCTGACGGCCAGCAGGCCCGAGAAGATGGCGCTCTGGCTCGCGCTCGCGCAGATGCAGCAGGGCCGCCTGCACAAGCCGCTCGACGCGATGGACTCGCTGGAGCAGGCGCGCGCGCTCGACCCGTCGCATCCCGTCCCGCCGGAGGAGATCGCGCGCGTGCTGGAGGACCACGGGGACGCGCACGCGCTGCGCGACGCGGTCGAACGCCTGGCCATGCACGCGCAGACGCCGGAGGAGCGCGCCCGCCACCTGACCCGCGCGGCGGAGATCGACGAGCTTCGCCTGGGTGACGACGCCGCGGCGCTGCGCACGTACCAGCGGGCCCTCGCCGAGATGCCCGAGGACGACCTGGTCGCAGAGCGCCTGGCGCGGGTGGTGACCAGGCGCGCGCAGGCGCCGGGCAGCGGCGGGCTCGGCGAGCTCGCGTCGCTGCTCGCCAAGCGCATCGATCGCGCTTCGTCGCCGGGCGCGGCCCAGGCCATGTCGTTCGAGCTCGCCGCGCTCCTGGTCGACATCGGGCAGGAGCCGGCGCGCGCGACCTCGCTGCTCGAATCGGCGATCGCCGAGGAGGGGGATCACGTGCCCGCGCTGCGCACGCTGGAGGCGCTGCGCAGGAAGGCCGGGGAGTCGGCGCCGCTCGCGCGGGTGCTCTCCAAGCAGGGCGAGGAGCTCCAGGACGCCCGCGCGCGCCTGGGCGCGCTGTGGAACCTCGCCTCGCTCGAGGAGTGGAAGCTCCCCGTGGGGGACTCGGCCGCGACCTACCGCCAGATCCTCGAGCTCGACCCCACCGATCCGGGCGCGCTGGAGGCGACGCTGCGACGCGAGCTGCCGAACGCCCGCCGCGGAGACCCGCGCGCCCGCAAGACCGTCATCGGCGCGCTGAGGGCGCTGGTGCCGTTCGCCTCCGACGACGACACGCGCCTGGCGGGGCAGCTCCGGCTGGCCCTGCTCCTGGAGTCGGCCGCCGACGAGGCGCCGGACACCCACGCGGCCGACGAGCTGTCGCGCGAGGCGCTCGACCGCTACCGCGACGCGCTGCGGATCGACGACCTGTCGGTCGCCGCGTCCACGTCCGTCGCCCGCCTCGCCGGCAAGCTGGGCGACAACGAGGCGGCGTTCGCTGCGGCCCGCTCGCTGGCGGAGCTCGCGGTGGAGCCGCGCGTGCGGGCCCGCTACCTGGTGGACGCGGCGGAGCTGCTGCTGGGGCCCGACGAGGACGAGCGGCTCGGTTCCGTCGCCGAGCGCCGCAGCAAGGCCGCCGCGATGCTCGAGCGCGCGCTGGAGGCCGACGCGGACTCCATCCCCGCGGCGGGCCGCCTGGCGACGGTGCTGCTCGAGGAGCACCAGGGCGAGCGCCTGGTGAGCGCGTTCCGGGCGGCGCTCGGTGGCTCCAAGTCACCCGACGCCGTGGTGATGCTCGGCTCGGAGATCGCGCGCGTGGCGCGGGACGAGCTGCAAGACCTCACCGTGGCCATCGACGCCATGCGACGCGTGCGCGCGGCTGCGCCCCAGCACGTGCCTTCTCTGCTCACGCTGGCCGAGCTGTGCATCGCGCAACGCTCGTGGCCCGAGGCGGTCGACGCGCTGGAGGGAGTGGTCTCCACCAGCCGCGAGATGCCCCCCAAGCTGACCGCGTTGTTCGCGCTGGCGAGCATCTACGAGAAGGTCCTCTCGCGGCCGGAGGACGTCGACCGCGTGCTGCGGGCCGCCCTCGCCATCGACCCGCGCAACGCCCGCGCCCTTCGCGCGCTCCTGCGCCGCATCGCCGCCGAGCCGGTGGAGGACGACGGCACGGCGCAGCGTGCGCGGCGCGAGGAGATCGCCGATCTGCTCGGTCGCCTGGCCGAGGTCGAGAGGGACCCCGAGCAGAAGACCGGCATCCTCCAGGAGCTCGCCGAGGTCCACCAGCGCCTGGGCGATCCCAAGAGCGCCGAGCGGGCGCTGGTCGAGGGGGTGGCCACGTCGCCCTCGAACGCGCGCGCCTTCGCGCGGCTGGCGGGGCTCTTCCGGCGGCCCGAGGGCCGCGATCAGGTCGGGTACGCGCGCGCCCTGGCCGCCGTCATCGGGCTCGGGCAGCAGCTCGGCGAGGTCGACGCGCGCTGGTTTGCCGCGCTGGGCACGCTCGAGATCCAGTCGCTCTCGCGCATGCGCGACGGGATCCTCCACCTGCAGCGCGCCGTCGCGCTCGATCCGACCCTCTTCGAGACGCGCTTCGAGCTGGCCAGCGCCTACGCGAAGATGGGCGCCCACGAGGAGGCGACGCGCGCGCTGCTGGCGATGCTCTCGCCGACGGCGCACCCGCTGCTGTCCATCGCCGATCCGGCCGCCGGGCTGGCGCTGCTGGAGTCGTCGCTCTCCATCGAGCGGCGGGCCGACGAGGCGGTGGTGGTCAGCGAGCTCCGCGCCCTGGCGGGAGAGCTCGACGAAGGCCGGCGCGCGTGGCTGCGGGCGCGCAGGCTGCCGCCGCTCGACACGCAGCACGGGGTGCTCGACCGCCCCACGCTGGTGACCCACGTCCTTCCGAGCGAGGGACGGCACATCCTGCTGGAGGTCGCGGCGGCCATCGCCGGCATCGAGGCCAAGCTGCTGCGCTCCGACCTGAGCGAGCTCGGGATCGCCTCGCGCGATCGCATCACGTCGCGCAGCGGTCACCCCACCCGCGCGCTGCTCGACCGCGTCGCGCGCCAGCTCGGCGTCGGCGAGGTGGAGCTCGCCATCGCACCCACCGTGACCCGCACCCGCGTGCTGGCGCAGGACGTCCCGTGGATCGTCGTCTCGCCGGCGCTGGTCGAGCAGACCGAGACCGCCCAGGTGGCGAGCCTGGCGCGCGCCGTGGCGCGGATCGCGTACGGGGTGCCGTGGATCGAGGAGCTGCCGCCCCCCCACATCGAGGCGCTCCTGGTGGCCGCGGCGCGCCAGGTGGTGCCGGGCTACGGGGCGGACGACGTCGACGTGCTGACCTCGAAGCTCGTCGCGCAGCACGAGGCGAGCATCGCGCGCATCCTGTCGCGCCGGCAGCGCAAGCTGCTGGAGGAGCTGGCGCCGCACATCGCCTCTCCCCAGTCGCGCCCGCTCCCGGCGGACGTGTTCGTCGGCGCGCTGGCGCGGGCGGAGCTGCGCACGGCGTACCTCATCACGGGCGACATCCTCACCATGATCGACGAGATGCGGCCGCTCGACACGGCGCTGCACCGGGCCGCGGACACGCCCGGACCGCAGGCGCTCGGCGTGGTGCTCGATCACCCCTTCGCGGGGGACGTCGTGCGCTACGCGCTGACGTCGGAGGCCACGGCGCTGCGCCGCCGCCTCGGCTCGACCTGGACGAAGTAGCCGCCCGCGCTTCAGCCGTCGCAGGATCCCGCGCGAAGAACGGCCTTCCCTGCCAGACGCGCAGCGCATTCGCTGGGATACGTGCGGCCATCGCACCCACAGACGACCTCGACGTCGTCCGCGCACGTCGTGGGCTGCACGGCGCAGGTCCCCACGCCGGCCAGCGGGCCGCACACGCCCACCGGGAGCTGGCAGGCCAGCCCGACGTCGCAGGACCAGCCGGCCGGGCACGACTCGCCCGGCTGCCGGGTCCGGGCGCAGCCGTGCATTCCTGCGACGCAGTCCAGCCTCGTCACCACGTCGTCGCCCGTGGCCGCCGGGAAGCGGAGCACCCAGGTCCCGTCCTCCTCGGGGGCGATCTGCTGCAGGGCGAAGCCCGATCGCGAGTCGATGGGGACCAGCAGCGACGCCGTGCCGTCGACGCGCACGCGCCACACCTCAAAGCGCAGCGGGGCCCCGTCGTGCGACGCGACCTCGAGGGCGACCTGCGAGCCCCCGACCAGATCGAACGTGGAGACCACCGGCCTGGCCCCCACGGCGACGTGCTGCGTGACGCCCAGGTAGGCGCGCTGCAACGTGGCTCCTTGCTCGATGGCGGAGAGGGTCGAGCCCTCCTCGTCGGTGGCGGTGATCCCCGCCGTGCGCCCCCCGCATCCCCCCGCGCCCGTCACGACCAGGACGGCCGCGAAGGCTCGGAACGTGTTGCGGTTCATGGAGTTTTCCCTTTCTTTCCCTGCGAGTTCCGCAGAGATGCTGTCTCGACCGCGCGGCGTTGACGCAATGCGTAAGTCTCCGAGCGGGTTGCGTCAAGGGCAGCGCCTGGGGGGCCCGATGTGGCAGTCTCTTCCGATGCGCCGCGCGGTGCTGCAGCTCGCGATGCTCTTGCTGGGGGCGGGTCTGGCGATGGCCACCCTCGCGTGCGGCTCCGACGCCGCCTCGGGTCCGGACGCGGGTGCCGGTGAAGCGAGCGAAGCGGGCGAAGGGGCGGCCGGGGACGACGCGACGGCACCGGGCGCCGACGCCGGCGCCGACATCGTCGCTCCGGTCGACCCGGGCCGCATCACGGCCTGGAACCCCGGCATCCTCGCCGACGTGCCGCTCGGCCTGCCGCTCGGCGCGGATGGCCTCCCGCAACGAACGACGACCTGCGCCACGGTCGTGCCCGGCGGGGACATCCAGGCCGCCATCGACGCCTGCCCTGCGGGCCAGGTCGTGCAGCTCGGCGCGGGCTCGTTCAACGTGACGTCGACCATCACCCTCAAGACCGGCGTCGTGCTGCGCGGCGCGGGGTCGCAAGGCGCGCCGTCGGGATCCACAGTCGCCCGCGCCGGCGGCGGCTCGGTGCTCGCCATCGGCACCGCCCAGGACCAGTCGTGCGCGGGCGGCACCGGCTACCCGCTCGCGCAGGACGGCGCGAAGGAGTCGACCCGCGTCGTCGTGGGAGCGGGGGCGGCGGCGAGCTTCCACGCCGGGCAGCTCGCGCTGGTCGACGTGGTCGACGACGCCAGCGTGGCCGAGGGCGACTGCCAGTACTTCAAGCGAATCGACCACCGCTCGGTCACGCAGCGCGTGGAGATCGAGAGCGTCGACGCCGCCAGCGGGACGCTGACGCTCGGTTCGCCGCTGCACTGGGCGTTCCCCTCGGCGGCCCCGTACCTCGCCCAGATCACGCCGGTGACGGCCCCGACCACCGAGTGGGCAGGGATCGAGCACCTGCTGCTCCAGGGCGGAACCAACCCCGGCTACGACGGCCAGATGGCGGGCGGGATCGACGTCTCCAACGCCGCCTACAGCTGGGTGAAGGACGTGCAGACCGACGGGTCCATCGGCGGAATGCACGTGGCGCTGACGGCGACCTACCGGTGCGTCGTGCGCGACAGCTTCTTCCACAACTCAGCCAGCTACGGCTTCGGCGCCGACTGCTACGGCGTGGTGCTGCGGTGCGGAAGCGCCGAGGACCTCGTGGAGAACAACATCGCGCGGTACATGAACAAGCCGATCCTGTTCAACGTCTCCGGCGGCGGCAACGTGATCGGCTACAACTACGCGGACAACTCCTGGGCGACGCCGCCGGCCTGGCAGGAGGTCAACATCGACTGCCACTGCTCGTTTCCGCACATGGAGCTCATGGAGGGCAACTATGCGCCCCACATGGGCGCGAGCACCACGCACGGCAACGCGGGATACCTCACCTACTTCAGGAACTACGCCTCCACCCAGTTTGCCCCGCCGCAGCCGGTGTGGGGCTCGACCGCCGCGCAGACCGGGAACGTGACGGCGCTCGAGTTCGATTCGCCCGACATCGGGATGAACGCGCTCGGAAACGTCCTCGGCACCGCCGGGGTGAGTACGGCGTACGACGCCTACGGCTCCAGCCCGAACTCCATCTTCGAGCTCGGCAACGGCGGCTCGGGCGCCACCGACGTCTCCGCCACCTCGCTGTACCGGCATGGAAACTTCGACGCCGTGCACGGCGCCGTGCAGTGGGACCCCGCCAGGACAGACCACGCGCTTCCGGCATCGCTCTACCTCCGGGCCAGGCCCGGGTGGTGGCCGACGGCGACCCCTTGGCCGTGGGTCGGCCCGGACATCCAGCCGATGGTCGGCACCCTCCCCGCCAAGGACCGCTCCGATCACCTGTAGCGAGCTTCACCCCGCCAGCGCGACGCGCACCAGGTCGAGCGCCTTCTCCACCCCCTTCACCCGCGCCTGGAAGCGGTCGCGGACCACGAGGCGCTCCCGGTCGCGCGGTTCGAGCGACTCGAACAGCTCGAGCGGCAGCACGATCTCGCCCGACGACGCGAGGTGCTGCACGCGCGAGGCGACGTTGACGGTCTGTCCGAAGTAGTCGAGTGCGCCGTTGGCGGTCACCACGTAGCAAGCGCCCGCGTAGAGCCCCAGCTTGAGCCCCACCAGCTCGCCGTGCTTCTCCTTGGCGCGAAACGCCTCGAAGCGCGCCAGCGCGTCCACCGCGGCGCGCGCGCACTGCCTGCCGTCGACGAACGCCGCCATCACCGCGTCGCCCATCGTCTTCACGAACACGCCTTCGTGCGCGTCGACCACCGCGCGCAGGACGTCGAAGTGATCGTCCACCAGGCGGAACGCCGCGGCATCGCCCACCTGCGTGTAGAGCGCCGTCGAGCCGGTCAGGTCGCTGAACAGGACGGCGGCGCGTGCGACCTTGAGCGGCGTGCCGCGCTTGAGCAGCTCGCTCGAGAAGATGGTGCGAAACTCGCCGAGGGTGGAGACCTCGTGGGCCGTGGCCGCCGCGCTGGCGAACTCCAGCCGCTCGATCTTCACGTGGCGCGCGTCGGCGTACGTGCTCCGCAGCCGCAGCTCGCCGCCCGGCGAGGCGTGCAGGCGAGCAGGCCGGACGGCCCCGTCCTCGACCGACGCCTCCACCACCGCCGCCCCCGCCTCGTCCACCTCCAGCGTCCCCGCCGCACCC
Source organism: Polyangiaceae bacterium (assembly GCA_036560665.1). Taxonomy (GTDB): domain Bacteria; phylum Myxococcota_A; class Polyangia; order Polyangiales; family Polyangiaceae; genus Palsa-1150. Next base: position 2,065 of record DATBQU010000318.1, on the reverse strand, counting down.
CCCCGCGCGAACACGCGGTAGCGCCCGGGCTCCCGCGGCACGTCGAGGGACTTCGTCGCCCCCGGCTCGATGCTCGACTGCACCAGCACGTGCGGCGTGCGCGCCGGCCCGCCGATGCAGAACATCGCGTCGGGCACGCGGCGCAGCGCCGGGTGCGGCAGGAACGTCGCCTCGACCGCGCGATCGAGATCGAGCCCGAAGGTGATGTCGCAGAGCTGACAGTGCCCGTCGGCCGGGATCTCGTCGAGCGCGCGCACCTGCTGCGACGGCGTGGCGCAGCTGGGACAGATGATCCCCCATCGCAGCTCGACCAGCCCCGCCGGCACCGCCTTGAGGAAGGCGCGCAGCACGTCCCGCCGGTCTTCGCCCCAGGTGTCGGCCACCCCGAAGGGACGTATCCGCACCACGTCGGCGTCCGCCCCCTCGCGCACCAGCTGGCCCATCCTATCCGCCAGCGCCGGCGCGACGCCGTCGCCCCGCAAGCGCTCGACCGCCTGGGCCACGGCCTCATGGTGCGCGGGCGACGCGGGCTTCACGTACGGGCTCGCCGCCCCCTCGAGGACGTGCGCGTCGACCAGCGCCCCCAGCGCCGCGAACTTCGCCGTGAAGCTGCGCGCGTTCCACCACGCGATGGGGCGCATGAGCCAGATGCGCGGCACGATCTCGAAGCGCACCGTCGCCCGCGTACCGCCCTCCAGCGCGCCGTCGCGATCGCTGGCCTTCGTCCGCTCCAGCGTGCAACGCCACGAGTACGAGGCGATGGGGCCGCCCCGCATGCGACGGTGCACCCCGAACGCGCGCTGGTGGCTCCACTCGAAGGGGAACTCCTCGTAGACGAGCTTGAAGCCACCGGCCCGCGTCTCGGCGACGAAGCGCGCGCTCGACGCCGACCCGTCCTCGATGGCGCTGTAGCGCACGTCGTGATTGCCGATGAGCCGGTTGAAGCGATCCGTGTCGGCCACGAAGGGCCACACGCGCTCGGGGGGAGACGCCAGGTCGACGGAGCGCGTCACCACGATCGCGCGCATCGAGTCCGAGGGTATCACGCGCTACCATGGTCGCGTGACGTCGCCGAGCGAGCCGCCCCCGCCTTCCGGAGCGGGGGCTCAGGAGGAGTCCCTGGGGGACGCCCATCCTCCCCACGCTCTTCCGCTTCAGCTCGACCTGCCCCGCGAGGCCGAGGCCGTCCCGGAAGAGCGGCCCGCGGCGAAGCGCGCCCGCGGCAAGCTGAACGTCCGGCGCATCGTCGTACGCTTGGCGCTGTTGCTGGTCGTGCTCGGCGCCACCGCGGCCGCCCTCGTGGCCTACGTGCTCCCCTGGTACGTACGCCGCCAGTGCATCGAGGAGGCCGCCGCGCACGGGATCGCCCTCGCCATCGACGACGCGAAGATCGACGGCGGGGGCTTTCACCTCCTCGGTGTGCGCGCGACGTGGGCGGACATGCCGGGCGCCCGCATCCGGGCCCCGCAGGTCGACGTCGAGACCAGCGGTCTTCGCCCCCAGAAGATGACGGTGCACGGCGCAGAGGTGACGCTCGAGGGCCACTGGAACGCCGTCGACACCACCTTCGCCAAGTGGAGCGCCAGCCCCGCCGGCGGCCAGGGTGGCGCGTGGGTTCCGGTGGCGCTCGCGTTCGAGGACTCGCGGATCGTCTGGCAGGCGCCCCTTGGTGAGAACGCCGGCGTCGAGGCGTCGGGTGTGCACCTCGACGTGACGACCCGCCCGGCGGGCGCCGAGCTGCATGCGCGCTCCGAGCGCGTGACCATCGGGGTCCCCGGAGGCACCCTGGGGCCCTGGCGCGTCGACCTCGACCGCACCCCCGGCACGTCGCGGGTACGCATCGCGCTCGATCCCGGCGTGCCCGAGGCCTGCACCGTGCTCGTGGTCGGCGACGACGAGCGAACCACGTCGGTGGACATCAGCGTCCCGCGCTCGCCACTGGCCCGCCTCGGCTTGCCGCCGCAGCTCCTCGGCCTGCGCGGCACGGACCTCCAGGCCGAGGCCACCATGCACTACGCCACCCAGGGCCCGTCGCGCGCGGACGCGACGGCGAAAGGCGGCCTCT
>DATBQU010000317.1:0-24788 GCA_036560665.1 Polyangiaceae bacterium | reverse complement strand
GCGAGCTTGGACAGCGCGCGCGCCTCCCGGAGAAAGTGCGTGTACGTGGCCTGGTAGACCACGCCGCCGCTGGTGCTGCCCGAGCCCTCGATGACGTTGCGCAGCAGCTTCACGCACACGATGCGATCGAGCCGCGAGTCGTGCGCGCGGTAGATGGTGGCCATCCCGCCGCCGCCGATGCGGTCGATGATGGTGTACCGCTCGAGGAGGTTGAGCCCTTCGGGCAGCTCGGGCGTGTCACGGCCGCTCATTCCCAGCGGTCATCGTACGACACGGGGCTGCCGGGAGGCGAACTTCGGCTCAGGAGCGCCCGGGCAGGAGCTTGCCGCGCGCGGTCGCCGGCGCGTGCACCGGCCTGTGCAATACGATCTTCCGTCCGGCCTCGCGCCCCTCGGCCCACGCGCCCGTGCGCCGCTGTCCGGTGTGGCGTACGTGCCGGACGTAGGGGTGGCGGCGGCGGAAGTAGCGGGACAGATCGCCGTCCTGGACCCACACCAGGCCCTCGCTCTTGCTGGTCTGCTCCTGCCTGGCCAGCTTGTCGGCGAAGCCCACCATCACCCCGGCCAGGAAGGTCCGCCGGTCGCGGTTCGAGCGGATGGCCCGCGCGCGCCGGTGGTCACGCCAGAGGCGCTCCGCCGTCTGGTGCAGGAAGCCGTGGACGTACTCGGCGATGGCGAGGTTGGCCCGCGTCCCGCAGATCTCGAGCACGCTGCCGCGCTTGCCCTCCAGCGGCCGGTAGACCGGGATCCAGATGGCCTCCACGAAGAAGTGCTTGCCCAGGATCATGGCCACCACCCGCTCGTGTTCGGAGACGCGGCCGGTCGGCGCGCCCAGGTGCAGGTGGCCGTAGTCGCGGGCGGCGTGTGCGCGTACGGCGTCGAGGTTGTGCCGGAGCATCAGGCGTTGGGCCGCGGCCATCGCCGCCTCGGCCTCGTGCTGGTTGGGGCTCTCGGCCAGAGCCAGCAGGCGCGCGATCCGCTCGACGATTCGCTCCTCTCCCTGGTGCCCCGCGCCCTCGTCGCGCGCCACGTGCGGGACCCCCGCCGCCCGCGCGTCGATGCCGAGCCGCGCGCACGCCTCCTGGAACGCGCGGCCGTGCGGGGTCTGCGAGCTCTCGCCGAGCACCTCGTGCACGTACTGGTGGGCCATCTCGTGCTTGAGCACCTCGACCACGGCGGCCCAGGGCTTCTCCAGCACCAGCGGCCGCGAGATCTCGATGGTGCGCGTCCCCGGCACCCAGCGACCGAGCGTGGCCCGCGTCGGCACCAGCTCGAGCGTCGGCCCCCGCAGCCCGGCCTTGAAGAACGCCTCGTTGAGCTGCCAGTACGTCGCGCGCAGCTCGCGCACGAGCGCCGCCTCCAGCGCCGCCGTGAGGTGCGGATCGCGCGGCACCCTCACTTGCCCGGCCTCCCGGGGCAACGGAGCGCGCCCGCGCGCCCGCGCGCCCGGTCCAGCGTGACCGACCGAGGCCGCGCGCGACGCCAGCGATCGAGGACCACCCCGTACGCCTCGCAGGCTCCTGTCTGGTCGCCGGTCTCCTCGAGCGCCTCGCCCAGAAGCTCGTGCGCGCGCATGTCGACGATCGTGTCGGACCCCCGCAGCCCCGCGCCGCTCATGCGGTTGCAGGTCCGGGCGGCCTCGCGGAGCCAGGGAAGGGCGGCAGCCGGCTGCCCGGCGAGCAGATGCACGTGGCCGACGATGTACTCCGGCAGGCCCAGTCCGTGAAGCACCGCGAGGGAGGTCGCATCGGGCATGGCAGCGAGCGCCTCGGCGCCGTCGGCCGGCGTCTCCGCCCAGGCACCGTAGAGGTTCAGCCAGTTGGCGGCTGGCTCGAGCCCGCGCGGCGCGTGCGCCATGGCTTCGGCGAGGGCGCGCTCGACCTCGGCGTGGTCGGCGTGCCCGTGATGAGCGCGCAGGAACGCGAAGCGCACCTTCCAGCGCGTGTCCTCGTGGGTCCATGCCTCGGCGCGCCGCTCGAACGCCTCCGCCGCCTCGAGCTCCCGCGCGCTCTGGCCCGACTCCTCGAGCACGTCGAGCAGGTCGTAGGTGGTCCACAGGTGCTCGACGTCGCTCACCGTCCCGCGGGTGAGCTCGTCCCGGGCACGCGCCGCGGCCTCGGCTGCGGTCAGATCGCCGGTGAGCTCCGAGGTCCAGAGCGTCCCGGCCAGCGCCAGCGAGCGTCGCGCCGCCTCGCTGCCGGCGAGAGACGCGCTCTTGTCGAGCGCCTCGCGCACGCTGTCGAGCGGGGCGTCCTGCGCGGCCAGCGCGACTGCCAGCAGCTGGTAGGGACCGGGAGAGTCGGGCGAGATCCGAGTCAGGTGGCGCGCGTCGGCCTCGAACGCCGCGCACTCGCCGCGGCTGGTGTGGATCAGGGCGCGCTCGCGCAGGCACGTCGTCGCCGCCGGCGAGACCGAGACGCAGCGGTCGACGTAGGGGAGCGCAGCGTCGCTCTCGCGGTAGCTGGCCCCCAGCGCCCACAGCGCGGCGGCGAACATCGAGTCGAGCTCGACGGCGCGCTCGAGCTGCGCTCGTGCCTCCTCCGTCCGAGATCCGAGCAGCGCGAACCCCAGATACAGTCGGCACTCGGCGTCGTCCGGAAAACGCTCGACCACCGCATGCATGCGCTCGGTCAGCTCCTCGGCGTCGGGCGGATCGCCGAGCCCGGGCTCGAGCGCCCCGAGCAGCGCGCGGTCCCGCTCGTCGAGCTGGTCGCGGAGCTGCGACGCGAGCGCGAAGTACCGGCGAGCCTCGGTCAGCGCGGCGTCGCCCGAGCGCCCCAGCAGGAGCGCGAGGCGCAGGTGCCCGGCGGCGAGGGAGGGGTCGAGCTTCACGGCCCGCACCAGGCTGGCTTGCGCCTCGGCGATGGACGCGTTCCGCAGCTCCTCCAGCGCCGTCGCGTAGGCCGCCGCCGCGTCGGCGCTGGTCGTCCTCGGCGGCGGGTGGTCGCTGATGGACATGGGGCGGCTCGGCGTCGGCGCGGCCTCCCTCGTGGCCGTCGCGCCCGCCCGCGTCGCCGTGCGGACGCGCCAGCCGATCACACCGACCACGGCGACGGCCAGGACGGCGATCAGCGCCGGGGCGCGCAGGGATCGGGGGCGCCGCGATGGCCCGGCAGGTGGCACCGCCGCGGCCGGACCCGGCGGCGGGGGCGCCCGGGCGGTCACCTCGTCCAGCGCGGTCTGCACGTCCCGCGCGGACGGGTAGCGGTCGACGATCGACTTCTCCAGGCAGCGAGCGACGACGACGTCGAGCTGCGGAGGGACGTCCGGGTTTCGCGCGGAGGGCGGCGCGGGGGCGTCGTTGCACACCGACGAGAAGATCTCGAGCGTCGTCTTGCCGCGGAACGGCCGCTCGCCCGCGAGGATCTCGTGGAGCAGCACGCCGAAGGCGAAGACGTCGGTGCGGGCGTCCACCAGACCCCCGCGCGTCTGCTCGGGCGCCATGTACGCGGGCGTCCCGAGCACGTGCCCCTCCATCGTGAGCTGCGGCTGGGTGTCTCGCTGGCCCAGCGACGCGGGCCCGGCGACCGGGTCGTCGTCGAAGAGCTTGGCCACGCCGAAGTCGAGGATCTTCACGTCGCCCTCGGGCGTGAGCATCACGTTGTCGGGTTTGAGGTCCCGGTGCACGATCCCGCGCTCATGAGCGCGCGACAGGCCCCGGAGCAGGCCGCGCGCGACGTCGAGCGTCTCGGCGACGGTGAGCGGGCGCTCGTTCATCCGGTCGCGCAGGCTCTGGCCGGGGACGAGCTCCATGGCGATGAAGATCCGCCCGGCTTCCTCGCCGACCTCGTAGATGGTCGCGATGTTGGGGTGCGTCACCGCCGCCGCCGAGCGCGCCTCCTGCAGGAAGCGCTGCCGGCGCCCCGCGTCCTCGGCCACCGCGGTGAGGAGGACCTTCAACGCCACCTGGCGGTGCAGCTTCTCGTCCTCCGCGAGGTAGACGACGCCCATGCCCCCCTGGCCGAGGCGGCTCACGATGCGAAAGTGGCCGAGTCGCTGCGGTTCGGCCTCGGCCTCGGTCACGGCCCGCGATGATTCCACAGGGCCGGGCGCTAGGCGATGCCCAGACCGAGGCCGCGGCGGCGCACTTCGATCGATCTGCCACGCGACGTCGAGCAGATCGGCTCAGGTGCAAGCCTTGCGCGTCAAGGCAACCTTGACGGGGGCGGTGTCAAGAGTACATTGACACCGGTGCCGAGGAGAAAGCCGATGCAAGCGACGACGAAGAACCCGCGACTCTACTGCACGTTCTGCCGGAAGGACCGGAAGCACGTCGCCCAGCTCGTGGCCGGGCCGGGCGTGCACATCTGCGACGCCTGCATCGCCGTCTGCGGCCGCCTGCTCACCGGCAAGCCCACGGCGACGTTCGGGGCCTGGGACTCGCTGACCGACGACGAGTTCCTCGCCACGCTCCCGGCCTCGGCGGCCGCGCTCGACGCCGCCGATGCCACGCTGCGGGAGCACGTCGCGCTGCTCCGCGAGCGCGGCATCCCCTGGGAGCGCATCGCCTCCGTGCTCGGCGTGTCCCGGCAGGCCGTATGGGCGCGCTTTTCCAGCGAAAGCTAGCGTCCAGGCGTGGACAGCGGCCGTCCACGCGCTTCCTCTTCACGTTAGGGTGTGGACGGAGCCTGACCAGGCGGTTCCATCGGTTGACCAGGCGGGGTCAGCGCTCGACCACGCGTTTCCATCGCTTGACCATGCGTGGTCGACGGCTGACCACGCGCTCCCTTCGCTCGAGCAGGCGTGGTCGTGACTCGACCAGGCGTTTCCTTCCGTTGACCAGGCGCGGTCGACGCCTGACCACGCGCTTCCTTCGCTCGAGCAGGCGTGGTCGTGGCTCGACCAGGCGCAGTCAACGCCCGACCAGGCGTTTCCTTCCGTTGACCGGGCGCGGTCAGCGCTTGACCATGCGCTCCCTCCGCTGCGTCGGAGCGGGACACGGGTCTCGAACCCGCGACCTTCAGCTTGGGAAGCTGACGCTCTACCAACTGAGCTAGTCCCGCGACGAAAGCCTTGCGTAACGCCCGCAGGGCGGCCGTGTCAACCCGGGAGCCGCGCCCGGGCTCGCACCACAAACAACGGCCCGGGTGGCGTTAGGGTCCACCCGGGCCGTTTCCCTGACAGGCCCAGCGAAAGGGCACGTCACGCGGACGGAGAGCACGTGTCGCGAGGACGGCGAGGCCGGTGTCGGCGCCTCAGGCGCGCTGTTGCGGCCCCCGTGCTCGATCCGCCCGAGCTGCTACGGCAGCTGCCCTCTCGGACTAGAGCCATAGGTACTTTGCATGACGGGTCTCCTCCTCGGCGCGTGGCCGGCACTCGGGGGATCGGCGCTAGTGAAGAACGCTGCCCAGCGAGTGTTTCCAGTTGGGGTGCGGGGCACCGGTCGAGTCGCCCACGCGGACGGTGATCCGCCGCCGAAGGATTTCGGGACCTCGCGGTCCGTGGAGGACGCCTGATGGAGATGATAACACGCGATCGCGCGCCGTCTTCCCCCCGCCAAGTACTCGGATACGTTGGCGAGGGTGAACCTGGCCTTCCGGGGCTTCCTGTCCCTGCCCGCGCGCCTCGCCCGCGCGCCCACCCGCTGGGACGGGCGGCTCTTCGCGCGGGCGGCCGTGGTGGCCGCGCTCGCGCTCGCCGTCGGCTGGCTGGTGACGGCCGCGACCGACGAGGGAGGAATCGGGTGGGGCGAGCGCGCGGGCCGGACGTTGCCGCTGACGCCGGTGTGCGCGGCGATCGGCGCCTGGGTCGCGCTCGCGCCGGTGCGAGCCCGCGGCGAGGCGAGGGCGCTCGCGGCGCTGGGACGATCGCGGGCGCAGATCGCGGCGGCGGCCGTGGCCGGGGCTGCCCTCGTGGCCCTCGCGGCGGCGCTCGCCATCGGCGCGCTCGTCCGCGTCGACGTCGCCGGGTTCTTTCCGACGGCGACGCGCGCGAGCGCGTGGGGATGGGAGGGCGGGGCGTTCGTCGATCGGGCGCAGGGACTTCGCGTGGGGCAGGACGGGGCGCCGGCGCGACTCGTGGCGGAGGGGATGGCCTCGCTCGCCGCGATCCCCCCGCACGGACGCGCTGCGGCCGCGGCGGCGACGGCGCTGGCCGGCATCGCGCTGCCCCTGCTGCTCGCGCACGCGCTGCTCGGACGCTCTCCGGAGGGAGTGTGGGGTCCGCGCGATCGCCGGCTCACCCGCGAGGACGCAGCCGCCGCGCTGGCGGCCGGAGCGGCGATCGCGGGCAGCGTGCTGCTCTTCCAGGCGGCCGCGGCGCGGCAAGCCCCGGCGCTGCTGGGGGCGCTTCCGCCGCTGGCGCTGCTCGCGTTCGCCGTCCGGCGCTATCGTGCTGCGCCATGAGTGGAGGCAGCGCGGGACGCATCACGGCCTCGTGGGGCGCGGAGGCCGGCGCGTGGGGAGTGCTCGTTCACGGCGGCGCCGGCGACGTCGCGGCGGAGCGCGTGGCGCATCACGTGGACGGCTGCCGGGCGGCGGCGGCTGCGGCCGCGGGGGTGCTGCGCGCCGGAGGCAACGCGCTCGACGCCGTCGAGCGCGCCGTCGCCACCCTCGAGGACGATCCGTCGTTCAACGCCGGCACCGGGGCGTGCCTGAACGGCGACGGGCTCATCGAGCTCGACGCCTCGCTCATGGAGGGCTCCAGCCTGCGCGCCGGCGGCGTCTGCGCCCTGCCGCCGTTCCTCAACCCCATCGCCATCGCGCGCGCCGTCCTCGAGGACGGCAGGCACGTGCTCTACGCCGGGGAGGGGGCCTCGCGCTTCGCGGTCGAGCACGGCTTCACGCCTTCGAGCACCGAGGCGATGGCCACCGAAGCCGCGCGCGTACGCTGGGCAGCGGCGCGCGGCAAGGACGCGAGCGACGGATGGGCGGGCGGGACCGTGGGCGCCGTGGCCCGGGACTCGCGCGGCACGGTCGCCGCGGCGACGAGCACGGGGGGACGCGTGAACAAGCGCGCCGGCCGCGTGGGCGACTCCCCCATCCTCGGCGCGGGCAACTACGCGGACGACGACGGGGGCGCCTGCTCGGTGACGGGGGACGGCGAGGCGGTGATGCGCCTGTGCCTGGCCCGGAGCGCCATCGAGCTGCTGCGTGCGCGTCTCCATCCGGAGGACGCCGCTCGAGCCCTCATCGGGACGCTGGGAGCGCGTCTGGGCGGGACCGGGGGCGTCATCCTGGTCGACCGGACCGGACGGCTGGGCCTCGCGCGCAACACGCGCACGATGACGTGGGCCGCGGCCGGTGAGTCGCTGGCCGAGGCGCTCGCTGGCGCGTGACCGGGGTTACTCCTCGGTCGGCTGAGGCGTGCCCGCGCGGCGATCCATCGCCTCTTGCAGGCCGCAGCGGAGGCGCTGCGCGCGCTTGATGCGCTTGGCCTTGAGCGGCGTGGCGAGCCACTCGTGACGCTTTCTCACGTTCCAGATTGCACGGTTGGACATGTCGGGGGGCGCAGTTTGCGCGAAAAGCGCGTCGCGTCAAGACAATGCGTCAGTCAGGCACGGGGACGAGCGCGACTTGCAAGCGGATGGGCGGCGAGCCCTCCTTGGCCTGGACCTCGCGATCCCAGGGGAAGTAGCCCTGGGCCTTGACCGTCACGTGGTGCACCCCGGGGGGCAGCGCGACGCCGTGCGCGGCCACGAAGTCGAGCTGTCCAATGGCCTCGTCGTCCACGAGGACGGCGGCCTCGGCCGGCGTCCCCGCCATCCGCAGCGACACCGTCGGCCGCGGCGGGCTCTGCGGCGGGGTGCACCCGCACGCGAGAAGAAGGAGAAACGCCAGGAGGCCAGGACGCCAAGAGCTCATGTGCTGGTTCAACCCCCAATCCCCTGGCGTCTTGGCGCCCTGGCGGTGATCTCTCATTCCCACTCGATGGTCCCGGGGGGCTTGCTGGTGATGTCGAGGACGACACGGTTGATGCCGCGGACCTCGTTGCAGATCCGGGTCGAGATGCGCGAGAGCACCTCGTGGGGGATGGGGGCCCAGTCGGCCGTCATCCCGTCCACGGACCGCACCGCCCGTACGGCGCAGGCCTCCTCGTAGGTCCGCTCGTCGCCCATGACGCCCACGCTCTTGACCGGCAAGAGGACGGCGAACGCCTGCCAGATGGTCTCGTACAGGCCGGCCGTGCGGATCTCGTCGGTGACGATGGCGTCGGCCGCCCGTAGCACCTCGAGCCGCTTCTCGGTCACCTCGCCGAGGCAGCGGACGGCGAGCCCGGGTCCCGGGAACGGGTGGCGCCAGAGCAGGTCCCTGGGCATCCCGAGCTCCTCGCCGGCGGCGCGCACCTCGTCCTTGAAGAGCTCGCGCAGCGGCTCGATGAGCTTGAGCTTCATCTTCTCGGGCAACCCGCCCACGTTGTGGTGGCTCTTGATGACGGCGCTGGGCCCCTTGAAGGACACGCTCTCGATGACGTCCGGATAGAGCGTGCCCTGCACCAGCCACTTGGCGTCCGCGATCTTCTTGGCCTCCTCGTCGAACACCTCGATGAAGACGCGCCCGATGATCTTGCGCTTCTGCTCCGGGTCGGTGATTCCCCGCAGCTGAGAGAGGAAGCGCTCGCGCGCGTCGACCGCCACCAGGTTCAGGTGGAAGCTCTCGCGGAACGTCGCCACCACCTGCTCGGGTTCGCCACGGCGCAGCAGGCCATTGTCGACGAAGATGCACGTCAGCCGGTCGCCCAGCGCCTTGTGGCAAAGCACCGCCGCCACCGACGAGTCGACCCCGCCCGACAGCCCGCAGATGACGTGGTCGTCCGGCGCGACGCGCGCGCGCACGCTGGCGATGGCCTCCTCGGTGAAGGTCCCCGGAGTCCAGGTGGGCGACAGGCCCGCCACGTCGAAGAGGAACGCCGCCAGGACATCCGAGCCGCGCGGAGTGTGCACGACCTCGGGGTGGAACTGCACGCCGTAGATGCGCTCGGCGGCGTTCCCCACCGCGCAGAACGGCGTGTTGCCGCTGACGCCGATGGTCTGGAAGCCGGGCGGCAGCGCGGCGATGCGGTCGCCGTGGGACATCCACACGTCGAGTGTCTCCCGCTTGGCGAAGCGGTGCAGGACGCCCTCGGGCTTCTCGACCACCACCCGCGCGTGCCCGTACTCGCGTGCGGTTGCCGGCTCGACCTTGCCGCCCAGCAGATGCGCGATGAGCTGCAGGCCGTAGCAGATGCCCAGGATGGGGACCCCCAGCTCGAAGACCCGCTTGTCCACCGTCGGCGCGCCCTCCGCGTACACGCTGGCAGGCCCCCCCGAGAGCACGATGGCGCGCGGGTTCATGGCCCGTAGCTGCTCGAAGGGCAGGGTGCAGGGGTGGATCTCGCAGTAGACGCGCTGCTCGCGGATGCGGCGCGCGATGAGCTGCGTGTACTGCGCGCCGAAGTCGAGGATGAGGACGAGCTCGCGGGCGGACATGTCTTGGAGGAAAGCGAGTACCAGCCGACGCGGGGGCGTCAAGCCACGCCGCAAGAGGTAGGATGGTCCTGGATGGTCCCGGATCTGCGCATCCAGGTGGCACTCGTGGGGCCCGTGGCGGTTCCGCTGCCGCGTTACCAGACGGAAGGGGCGGCCGGGATGGACCTGCACGCCGCGCTGGCCGCGCCGGTCACGGTGCCCCCGCTGGGGCGGGTGCGGGTGCCGACGGGGCTCATCGTGGCCATCCCGGCGAGCTTCGAGGGCCAGGTGCGGCCGCGCTCGGGGCTGGCGGCGCGCACCGGGCTCACGGTGCTCAACGCGCCGGGGACGATCGACAGCGACTACCGCGGCGAGGTGCAGGTGCTGATGGTGAACCTGAGCGGCGCACCGGTGGTCATCGCCCCGCTCGAGCGCATCGCGCAGCTCGTCATCGCGCCCGTGGCGCGCGCCGAGCTCGTGGTGGCGACGGCGCTCGACGAGACCGAGCGCGGGGACGGCGGCCTCGGGTCGACCGGCAGCGAGTAGCGCCTAGCGCAGCCTCGCAAGGAACCCCAGCGTCTCGGCGGCGACGTCCTCGCGTTCGCCGTCGCAGGCGAGGACGTGCGCGCTGTTCTCGAAGATGCGCACGCTGGCGTCGCTCGTGCCGAGGCGCTCCTTCAGCCAGAGCGCGTTCTTCCACGAGCACACGACGTCGCGCCGTCCGTGCAGGATCAGCGTGGGGCAGGTGATGCGGGGCACGGCCTCCCGCACGCGCGGCCCGGCGCGGTACACCTCGAGGGCGGCGCGCAGCGGGTGGCGGTCATAGGTCACCACCGCGTCCATCTCGGTCGGATCGACCAGGTCGGCTGCGCGGGGCTTGAGCATGTACACGTCGGGCATGCGCCGGCCGAGGCGCTCCCACAGGTTGAACGGCACGCTGGTGAGCGGCTTGAGCATCAGCGCGTTGCCCAGCACCACCAGCCCGGCGAGGCCTTCGGGGTGCTCGCTCGCCACCTGCAGCGCCAGCAGGCTGCCGAGCGAGAACCCGAGCAGCACGACCCGCCCGTGGGCCTTCGCGGCCGCGCGCGTGCGCTCCCGCGACGCATCCAGCCAGGAATCGAACGTCATCCCCTGCAGCTCCTCGGCGCGCGTGCCGTGCCCCGGCAGCAGCGCCGCGTCGACGGCGAACCCCGCCCCGGCGATCCGGTCGAGCAGGGGGCGAAGCTCGGCCACCGTGCCGCCGAAGCCGTGCAGCGCCACGACGCAGGGCGCCCGCCCCTCGGCGAAGAACTGGAGCTCGCCCTGGCCGAGCATCTTCTGGTCGCGCAGCGTGCGCCGCCGATCGCTGAACATGGGCCGCGGCGCTCGCCCCCCGGTCAGGTCTCGCCGCGCTTGATCTGGTAGGCGCGGATCTTCTTGTGCAGGTTGGTGCGCTCGACGCCGAGCAGGATGGCGGTGCGCGAGATGTTCCAGCCGCTCATGCGCAAGGTGTCGACGATGTACTGCCGCTCGGACTGCTCGCGGAAGGCGCGCAACGTGAGGTGCGTCCCCGTCGCGGGCGCAACGGGGGTGCGGGCCGCATCGGTCGCCGATTCGTCGTCCATGGCGTCCATCGGCTGCGAGCCGTCGCCCGTGGACGGGGCCTCCGTCTCCTCCTCGAAGGGGCTGGCGTGCGGGTCCTCCGGCAGGTCGGCGATGGTCACACGGTCGCCCGAGAGGATGGCGGAGCGCTCGACGACGTTCTTCAGCTCGCGCACGTTGCCCGGCCACTTGCGCGACGCCAGGGCCTCGACGACGTCGGCGTCGATCGGCTTGGGGCGGATGCCGTTCTCGTTAGCGAACTGGTCCATGAACGCCTGCGCCAGCACCGGGATGTCTTCCACGCGCTCGCGTAGCGCCGGACTGCGGATGGGAAAGACCGCCAGACGGAAGTAGAGGTCCTCGCGGAAGGCCCCCGCCTCGACGCCCTTGGCCAGATCCTTGTTCGTCGCCGCCAGAACGCGCACGTCGACGTGGATGACGTGCTCGCTGCCGACGCGCGAGATCTCCCCCGACTGCACCGCCCGGAGCACCTTGGCCTGGGCGAACAGGTCCATGTCGCCGATCTCGTCGAGGAACAGCGTCCCGCCGTGGGCCATCTCGAAGAGCCCGCGCCGCTTCTGCTGCGCGCCGGTGAAGGCTCCCTTCTCGTGGCCGAAGAGCTCGGACTCGATGAGCTCGCGCGGGATGGCGGCGCAATTGACCTTCACGAACGGCATGGCCGTGCGCGGCGAGAGGCGGTGGATGGCGCGGGCGATGAGCTCCTTGCCGGTGCCGCTCTCGCCGGTGATGAGCACCGACGCGCGCGTGGGCGATACCTTGTCGATCTCGTGGAAGAGCCGCTGCATCGGCGCGCTCTGCCCGATCATCTCGAAGCGCTGGAGCTGCTGCTGCGTGACGCGGGCCAGCTCGCGCTGCGCCATGGCGGCGTGCAGCACGTTGTGGACGCTGACCAGGACCCGCTCGCGGGCCAGGGGCTTCTCGAAGAAGTCGCTGGCGCCGAGCTTGATGGCCTGCACGGCGTCGTTCACGGTGGCATGGCCGCTGATGACGATGATGGGCAGGTCGCGCGTGGCCTCGTCGCCGCGGATCTTGGCGAGCGCGTCGAGGCCGCTCATGTCGGGCAGCTTGACGTCGAGGATGGCGAGGTCGACCGGCGCCTCGGGACTGGCCAGGATGGAGAGCGCTTGCCCCGCCGTCTCGGCGCCCATCACGCGGTAGCCCTCGCCCTCGAGGACGAGCTGGAGGGTGCGCCGGATGTTCTTCTCGTCGTCGACGACCAGGATGGTGCGCGGGGTCGGCGCGCCAGGGGGGACGGAGGGCGCAGAGGGAACGGAGGGCTGCGGGTCGGACACGTTCAGGCCCCTTGCTGCTTGAGGTACTCCAGGTAGTTGCGAGCCTCGACGGCGAGTGGGCTCGCGCCGTAGCTGCGGACGATGGCCTCGAAGGCCTGCCGTGCCTCGCCCCATTTGTGCATGCGCAGGTACGTCGTCCCGAGCAGGAGCAGCGCTTCGGCGTGCAGCTCGGTCGACTCCGTCACGCCCGGCTCGCCCGTGTCACCGTAGTTGTGGAGCGCGTACTGCACGCGGGCGACGGCGGCCTCGTAGTTGTCCTTGTTGAGGTAGAAGCGCGCGACGTAGAGCTCGTGCCGGACCAGGCGCGCCGTCACCTGAGCGAGCAGCTGCCGGATGTGCTTCGACTCCTTCGCGTCGGGGTAGTCGCCGAGGTAGTCCTTGAGCTCCTTGTACGCGTCGACCACCGTGGCCTGATCGCGCTCCTCGGCCGCGGGCAGGAGGAAGGACTCGGGGATCTCGGCGTACGTGGCCTCGGCGATCCTCGAGCGCGCGTAGGCGACGCCCTCGGGATCGGCCCGGTGGGCGTGCACGAAGTCCTTGTACTCGCGGATGGCCTCCGAGAACTTCTCCTGCTCGAAGTCGGCGTCGGCGATGCGCAGCTCGGCCATGCGCGCGTACTTGGAGTAGCTGTACTTGCGCTTCAGCTCGCGGAACAAGGTCTGCGCCTCGAGCCAGTTGTGCGAGTTGTACTCGGCCATGGCGTTGTCGTAAGCGCGCTTCGCGTCCTCGGTGTAGCCGAGCGCCGTCTTGGGCGGCTCGCCCTCGCAGCCCGCGAGCGTCGCGAGCGCGGGGGGCGAGGCAGCGAGGAAGAGGACGAAGGCGACGGAGCGCATGCTGGCCCGCGCAACCTAGCACCACCCGCGGCGAAGCGGTCACAGGTCCGACCGCCAGCGGGCGATGCGTCGCGGGGGGGCCTGCTGCTGCTGCCCGTGCTCGTGGGTATGCTTCCACGCTGCGCGCACGATGAGGCGCACCTTCTCCGAGAGTCCCTCGGGTGCGTCGGTCGCCATCTGCACCGCGACCCGCCCGTCGGCCTCGACGGTCGCCGCCACCTGGAGGCGCGCCGATGGAGTCGCCGCCTCTCCCTCGTAGCGCCAGGGCGGGCCCCCCTCGCGCGGGCGCTGGAGGTCGACACGAACCCCGCTCTCCGGGTGGCCGCCGACGATGCCCATGGGCTGGCACCCTAGCCGACCTTCCGGCTGCAGTCCTTTTCCAGCCGGCCCCCGCGCGTGCTAGATCCGCGGGCGGTCATGCAGAAGAACCCGATCACGCCGGAGGGGGCGGCCAGACTGCGCGAAGAGCTCGTCAACCTCAAGAGCGTGGAGCGCCCGGCCATCATCCAGGCCATCGCCGTCGCGCGCGAGCACGGCGACCTCAGCGAGAACGCCGAGTACCACGCGGCGCGCGACAAGCAGTCGTTCATCGAGGGGCGCATCAAGGACATCGAGAACAAGCTCGCCCTCGCCGAGGTCATCGACCCCAGCAAGCTCGCGGGCGACCGGGTGGCGTTCGGCGCCATCGTCAAGTTGTCGAACACGGCCACGAGCGAGGAGGTCACCTACCGCATCCTCGGCGCGGACGAGTCGGACCTGGCCAAGGGCAGCATCAGCGTCACCAGCCCGCTCGCGCGCTCGCTCATCGGCAAGGTGGTGGGCGACGAGGTGACCGTGCGCATGCCCGGCGGCGAGCGGACGTACGAAGTGCTCGACATCTCCTTCGGGTAGCCCGTGCGCGTCTTCACGCGCATCGCGCGCGAGGCGAAGGCGTGGATGAAGGCGCCCGGCGACGAGGCGCTCGCCGCACTGCAGGCGCTCGCCCGGGAGGCGACGCCGCAGGCGCCCGAAGCGCGACGCGCAGACTGGGAGAAGCTGGTGGCGGGCTTCGATCTCGCCCAGGAGGACCGGAAGAGGCGGGCGCGCGTGGAGGGGCTGGTGCGCGCGTGCCGGCTGTTCGATCGCGAGGAGCGGGCGCGCGAACGGCTGTCGCAGCCGCTGGCGTGGGAGGACCCGGTGGTACGCGCGGACGGGCTGGGTCCGACCTCGCGCGTGAAGCTGGCCGAGCGCGGCGTGAGCTTCGTGGCCGATCTGGTGTGGACGCTCCCGGTGGCCTGGGACGACCTGCGCGCGCCGGTGGGCGTGGACGAGGCGATCGAGCGGGCGCGCGCAGCGGAGGCCGCGCTGGCCCCCTCCCCGAGACAGTGCGTGCGCGGGGTGGTCAAGAGCGCGTCGCTGGTGCCGATGCGTGGTCGCAGGGCGGTGCGCGTCATCGTCGCCGGCGAGACCGGGGCGCTCGACGCCTGGTGGTTCTACGCCGCGCACGGCGTCCTCACGCTGGCGCGCCCCGGGACGGCGTGTCTGGTGGTGGGGCGCGTGCGCGTGCGAGAGGGCAAGCGGCCGATCGTCGCGCACCCGGACCTGCTGCGGGACGAGGACGGCGCGCGGCGGATACGGCCGCGCTACGGGGCGCTGGGCGTCCCGGCAGGGACGCTGCGGCGGGCCGTGGCCGATGCGTTGGCCCGGACGTCGCCTCTGCCCGATCCGGTCCCGCCGGAGGTCGTGTCACGCGAGGCGATGCCCGCGGCGGACCCGCTGCTGCGGGCCGTGCACGGGGAGGCGGCGGACGTCGTGCCCGAGCACGCCCGGCGCGCGGTGGCGGAGCGCCTGGCCTGGGTCGAGGCCTTCACGCGCGTGTGGCAGCGCGTACACGCGGACGCGACCTGGGGCGGGGTCCGGGCGCCGGTGATGGCGCGCGACGACCGCGCTCTCGATCGCCTCGCCGCCGCGCTCGGCTTCGCCCTGACCGGCGCGCAGCGACGGGCCGTCGAAGCCATCGCGCGCGATCTCGACTCTCCGTCCCCGATGCGGCGCCTGCTGCTCGGCGACGTGGGAACCGGAAAGACCGCCGTCGCGCTCGCGGCCGCGGCGCAGTGCGTGTCGGCCGGGTTCCAGTGCGCGCTGCTGGTGCCGACGGGTGTGCTGGCCGAGCAGTACATGGAGGCCGCGGCCCCGCTGGCGAGGGCCCTCGGGGCACGCATGGAGCGCGTGACGGCGGGCATGAGAGCGGCGGAGCGGCGGGCCGCGCTGGCGGCTGTGACGTCGGGGGACGCTCAGGTGGTAGTGGGGACGCACGCGCTCCTCGAGGAGGACGTCGCCTTCGGTCGCCTCGGGCTGGTCGTGGTCGACGAGCAGCAGCGGCTGGGGGTCGCGCAGCGGCTGTCGCTCGTCCGCAAGGGCGACGGGACGCGGCCGCACCTGCTGTCGCTCAGCGCCACGCCGATCCCGCGCACCCTGGCGCTGGCCCTGCGGGGCGAGCTGGCGACGAGCGTCCTCGACGAGCGCCCGCGAGGTCGTGTGCCCGTCGCGACCGCGCTGCATGCGCGCGCCGACACGGCGGGGCTCCTCGAGGCCATGCGCGCGACCTGCCACCTGGGCGAGCGCCTGTTCTTCGTCTGCCCGCGCATCGAGGACGACGACGAGGAGGAGGAGATCGGCGCCGTGGCCCATGGCGAACGGCTCGCGCGCGAGCTGGCCCCGGCGCGCGTCGCGGTGGTGCACGGGGCCATGCCGCCCGCAGAGCGCGCCCGCGCCATGCGGGCGTTCCGCCGCGGCGACGCTCAGGTCCTGGTGGGGACAACCGTGGTCGAGGTGGGGCTCGACGTGCCGGAGGCCACGCTGATGGTGATCGACGGCGCGGAGCGGTTCGGCCTGGCGCAGCTGCACCAGCTCCGCGGTCGGGTGGGGAGGGGAGCGCGGCCGGGCCGGTGCCTGCTGGTCCACGACGAGCCGCTCCTCGAGCCCGCGCGCCGGCGGCTGGAGACGCTGGTGAGCACGAGCGACGGCGCAGAGATCGCCCGGGTCGATCTGGCGCTGCGCGGGGCGGGGGACCTCGGCGGCACGCGGCAGTCAGGCATCGTGGAGGACTTCGTGTGGCTCGATCCGGCCTCGCCGCCTGCGTGGATCGAGCGCATCGACGGCGACGCGCGCGCCATCCTGTCGCGTGACCCGAAGCTCGAGGCGGCCGAGCACCGGGCGCTCGCGCTGGCGGTGCGGCGGTTCGCCGTGGCCCTCGCCGTGCGCGAGGAGGCAGGTTGAATGAGCGCCCGGCCCTTGCGTGGGGTCCCGCTGCCCTCCGCCCTCGTGGACGCGGCGGCCGTCGTGACGGCATGGGCCGCGATGCTCCTGGCCGAGAACGTGGCCGTCGGCGTGCTCTGGAGCCAGCAGTTCTCGGCCGCCTGGGAGGTGTCGCAGGCGCGAAGGCTGGTCGCCCCCATGGCGCTGGCCGGCCTCGCGCCGGCCTCGCTTCTCGCGGTGGGGGTCTGGAGGCTCGCCGCGCGCGCGCAGGCAGGAGCGCGGCTCGCCACCCGCGCGATCGCCGTTCTCGGCGGGGGCGCCGCACTGGGGATCTCGCTTGGCGTGTCCCAGGGCCGTCACTTCGCGAGCTGGGTGGTGCGAGGGCCGTTCGTCGCGGTCTCGGCGATGGCGGGCGCGCTGGTGGCGGCGTGGGCCGCCCCTCGCGTCGCGGCGCTCGCGAAGCGCCCGGTGGTCCTGGCGGCGCTGGGGGTCGCCCTGGCGGTCACGGGGTGGCTGACCGACGCATACGTGCTGCCACGGCTCTACCCGGCGTTCCACTGGGCGAGCCTCGTCGTGGCGCTGGGGGGCGCGGCGCTGGTCGGGCTGGCGGCGCGTGCGAGCTCCGGGCCTCCTACCCGCGCTGCGCGAGGGCTGACCGTGGCGGTGGCGGTCGTGGTGCTCGCCAGCATCGCGTGGACCCCGCACGCCGCGCAGCTGCTCGAGAGCCTCACCAACCTCCGCATCGTCCTCGTGGAGCACGCGCCGCTTCTCGGGCGCACCGTGGCACTGGCCACACGGCTTCGTCCGGCGCCCGACGACGGGACGGCAGCGGCGCCGCCGCCGATCGCGCCGGGTGAGGTGGCCCGATCGCTCGACTGGACGGGACACGACCTCGTCCTCGTCACAGTGGACGCTCTCCGCGCCGACCACGCCTCGGCTTACGGGTACGTGCGCCGGACGACGCCCAACCTCGACGCGCTGGCGGCGGAGGGGACGCTCTTCGAGAGCGCGTACTGTCCGACGCCGCACACGTCGTACTCGGTGACGTCGATGATGACCGGCAAGTACCTGCGCCCGCTGCTCGAGCTGGGCCTCGGCCAGGACTCGGAGACGTGGGCGCAGGACCTGCGGCGCTACGGCTGGAGGACGGCGGCCTTCTACCCGCCGGCGGTGTTCTTCATCGACGAAGATCGCTTCCCGCGGTTCGAGGAGGACAAACTCGGCTTCGAATACGCCAAGGTCGAGTTCGCGGGGCCGGAGCTGCGCGAGCAGCAGGTGGCCGCGTACCTCGATGGCGCGCCGGCGGGCGTGCCGCTGTTTCTGTGGGTGCACTTCTTCGAACCGCACGAGCCCTACGTCCTTCACCCGCAGCACGTCTTCACGGGCGGACCTTCGCCGGACGTGGACGCGTACGACGGAGAGGTCGCGGAGGCCGATGACGGCGTCGGACGCGTCGTGCGGCTGGTGCGCGCGCGCCGTCCGGGGGCGGTGGTGGTGGTGACCGCGGACCACGGCGAGGAGTTCGGTGAGCACGGCGGGCGCTACCACGGCACCACGGTCTACGAGGAGCAGGTGCGCGTGCCGCTCGTCGTCGCGGGCGCCGGCGTGCGCCGGGCGGCTCGCGTGGCGACCGTGGTGCAGAGCATCGATCTGCTGCCGACGGCGCTGTCGGCGCTCGGCATCCCGCGTCCCGCGAGGCTGCGGGGCCGGGATCTCGGCCCGCTGCTGGCGGGGGACGCAAGAGCGCTCGACGAGGGCTTCGCGTTCGCGGAGACCGACGACTACGCGCTGGTGGCCGCGGACGGCGATCGCCTCGTCTGCGAGCGGCGCGTCGCGGCCTGCGCGCTCTACCGACCGGGGGAGGATCCGGGGGAGCGGCGGGACCGCGCGCGCGACGAGCCGGCTCGCTTCGAGCATCTGCGCGCGCTGCTCCGGGCGGTCGAGCGAGACCACGGTCGCTACGAGGAGGCGGGGGGCCCGACCTGGCCGGAGGCGCTCCGGCGAGGCATCCAGGGCGAAGCGGAGGCGGCGCCCGACGTGGCGTCGCTCCTCGACGACGCCGACCCGGTCATCCGGCGCAAGGCGGCCGCGGTGTGCTTCGCGCTGCGCGCGCCGCAGACGGTGCCCGCCCTGCGCCGCGCCCTGGCCCGCGACGAGGACGACGAGGTGCGCCGCTGGTCGGCGCTCGCGCTGGCCCGTCTGGGCGAGCCGCTCCAGCCGCCGGCGGAGGCGATGCTGCGGGACCCCAGCCGGGACTGGCGGCGGCAGGCAGCGCTCGCCCTGGGCGAGCGCGGCGATCCGCGGGCGTGCGAGGAGCTCGCCGCGTGGTGGAGCGACGTGATGCCGGCGGCGGGGCAGGGGGGGGCCGACGGCGAGCCGTTGCGGCTGGCGATCGATCTGGCCCACGCGCAGGAGTTACTCGGCGCGACGGCGAAGGCGCGCTGCCGGACGGCGGTCCCAGCGCTCGTCCACGCGCTCGACGACGTGCGAGCCCGCCCGTACGTGGCCGACGCGCTGGGCGCCCTCGCCGACGATCGGGCCCGCGCCCCGCTCCTCGCGCTCCTGGCGACGGAGCCGTACGTGACGACGCGTCCGCACGAGGCTCGCGCCCTGCTCGCGCTCGGGGCCCGGGACTGGGCCGCCCCGGCGACGCCCACGGCCGCGCCCGCGGTGCAGGTCGCGCTGGCGGTGCCGCGCGGTGCGCAGAAGCTGGTCGTGCTCCTGTCGGACGGGGCTTCCGCGCTCGACGTGTCCGCCGACGGCGCGGCGCTGCCGCCGGCTCCCGGCGACGGAGCTGGCGGAGCAGGCGGAGCAGGCGAAACGGTGCGCTGGATCGAGCTGCCGGCGCGGGCGGCGGGCGGCGGTGCTGCCCTCGGAAAGGTCCACCTGGACCTTCGGCTCTCGGCGGGTACGGTGCTGGCGCTTTGGCTGGTCCCGACCGGGCGACTTGATTGACCGAGCCGGATCGCGCAAATAGTCTCGCCCGAACCCGAGGAGCCCCCTGTGCCCGACGACGAGCAGAAGCCCGACGACAAGAAGCCCGAAGCGGAGGCCGACAAGCCCGTGGAGGGCGAGGTCGCGCCGCAGGAGGAGGACAAGTTCCGCCCCGAGGCGATCGCCGCGCGCGTCGACAGCATCGGCGAGGAGACCGACCTCGACCGCATCGCGCGCGAAGAGGAGAAGAAGCTCCAGGAGCGCAAGAAGGGCAAGAAGGGCAAGCGCGGCCTGGAGGCGGCGGCGGCCAAGCGACTCTCCAAGATCGGCGAGGTGAAGGTGAAGCGCCCGTCGGCCGTGGCCGACGCCGTGTCCGCGGAGGCCGATCCACTCCTCGAGCGCACGCAGCGCGCGAGCCAGTGGATCAAGGAGCACCGGCAGCTGTTCGGCGGCCTGGTCGCGGTCGGACTGCTCGGCGCCGCGGGCGCGTTCGGGTGGACGTACTGGCAGAACAAGCAGGAAGCGGACGCCTCGGCCCTGCTCGCGCAGGCGTTCGCCGACGAGCACGGCCACGTGTCGGACAAGGACGACGACGACGACGACACCAAGGCCGCCGCGCAGCTCTACCCGACGTTCAAGTCTGCTGGTGAGCGGCGCGATGCGGCGATCGCCAAGTACAAGGAGGTGGAGTCGAAATACGCGGGGACGGGGGCCGCCATCCTCGCGCGCCTCGGCGAGGCAGGGCTCCTCCTCGACAAGGGCGACGCCAAGGGCGCCGCGGACGCCTACGGCGAGGTGAAGAGCTCGCCGCTGGCGCAGGCGGACGCGGAGGTGCGCGGGCGCGCGCTGGAGGGCATCGGCTTCGCCGACGAGCTGCTGGCCCGGAGCGACGAGCCGGCCAAGGACCGGCATCTCGACGACGCCATGGCCGCCTTCAAGCAGCTCGAGCAGATCGACCTGAAGGGCTTCAAGGAGCTCGGCATGTACCACGAGGCGCGCGTCTTCATCGCCAAGGGGGACAAGCCCAAGGCCATCGAGCTCCTCAAGGACGTGCAGAAGCGCGTGACGGAGCCGGGGGAGAGTCACCCGTTCTCGTACCTCGAGGCTGTGGTCGAGGACCGCCTGCGCGAGCTCGACCCCTCGGCGCTCCCGCCCAAGGCGCCGAAGATGGGTGGCCCCGGCGGCGGCGACATGGACATGAACGATCCCCAGATCCAGGAGCTCATCCGGCAGCTGCAGCAGCAGAAGGGCGGCGCGCCGCCGGGGGCGCCGGCGCCGGGCGCGCCGAAGTGAGTCGCGCCGCCGCGGTCCGGGCGACGCTGCTGCTGGGCGGAGCGCTCTTTGCGTTTGGCTGCGCCACGCTGGAGACGAGCGACGACCGCGTCAATCCCGACAAGCCTCTCTGGTACCACCGGCCGAGCGGCGCCATGCACCTGCTCTTCCGGCGGGAGCTCACCGCGGCGTCGCGCACCGTGGGCGAGGCCTACGAGCGCGGGCGCGCGGAGATCGACAGCGTCAACGGCCGCCTGTTCGTCGGGACGTCGGACCATGGCCTGTACGCGCTGAGGGCGAGCAACGGGAGCACCATCTGGCGCTACGAGACGCTGGGCGCCGTCCAGAGCGAGCCGCTCTACGATCCGGAGCTCGACGTCGTGTACTTCGGCTCGAACGACGGCGCGCTCTACGCCGTGCACGCCGCCGACGGGGCGCTGATGTGGCGCTTCTCGAGCGGGGCCGAGGTCGCGCGCAAGCCGGTGCTCGGCGGCGAGATGCTCTACTTCGCGAACGGCGCGGACAACATGTTCGCCATCGACCGGCGTACGGGCAAGACGCTGTGGCACGTGCACCGGACGCCGGCGCTCGGCATGGAGGTGAGCGGCTACGCCGGACCGGCCCTCGACCGCGGGGTGGTGTTCTTCGCGTTCTCGGACGGGCACGTCGGCGCCTACGACGCCCGCGACGGCACCGAGCGGTGGACCCCCGTCGATCTGTCGGCCGAGGCCGAGCAGTCGGCAGGAGGCGAGGCCCTCCGCTACCTGGACGTCGACACCACGCCCATCCCGGTCGACCTGGGACCGGCCGGCAGGGTCATCTTCGTCGCCAGCTACGCGGGGGGGGTCTATGCGCTCGACGCGGAGCGCGGCGCCCCGGTATGGAAGAACGAGAAGGCCGTCGGCGTCACCGAGATCGCGCTCTGGCGCGAGCCTTCGCATCTCGCCGCCCCGGGCAGCCCGGACTACGTGCCGGGCGGGCCGCCGATACCCGACCGCGAAGTGCTGCTCGCCTCGAGCGGCGCGACGGGCCTCTGGGCCATCGATCCGACGAGCGGCCGGATGCTCTGGCGTGTACCCATCCCGGAGGGCGGCATCACCGCGCCGGCGCCGCTGGCGGGAGCCTTGCTCATCGGAACCACGCGCTACGGCGCATTCCTGCTGTCGCCGCTCAATGGCAGGCCGCTCGACGGGTTCGACCTCGGCAGCGGGTTCTCGCAGACGCCGGCCGCGTTCGGCAACCGCGCCTACTTGCTCACCAACGCCGGGACGCTGCTCGGCATCCAGGTCGAGCCTCCGACGGTGAACGCGAGGGGAAAAGGAAAGCCCCAGTGATCTCGCGGTGTTCGCGTGTAAGGGGCATTATGTGGTGTCGTTCGACGCAATGGCCGCGGTGACCAGCCCCGACGCCTCGTCGCTGGCGACGCACCAGAGCTGATGCGACGCGCGCGTGGCGCCCACGTAGAGGGCGTGACGCGCGGGCGGCGTTGCCGGGTAGCTCGCGGCCGTCGTCTCGAGCAACACCACCTCGTCGAACTCGAGCCCCTTGGTCTGCCGCACGTCGGTGACGTCCACGCCAGGCTCCCACGAGAAGTCCTGCTTGGCCACGCGCCGGACGTTCGGCACCTCCGCACGCGACAGCCCCTCGAAGTACACGTCGGCCTGCTGGGGGAAGCGCGCGATGAGCGCCACGTTGGCGTCCGGCTCGTCGCGCGCCAGCTGCTTGAGCACCTCGGACATCCAGGCCACCGCCTCGCCCGGTGACGCGAAGGCGAAGAGCTCGACCGGCGGCCCGTGGCGCGTCGTCGCCGGCACCTGGTCGTGCGCCAGCGGTCCCAGGATGGCCCGCGCGAACTCGGTGATCTCCGCCGTCGACCGGTAGCTGACCCGCAACGGCTCGAGCTTGGTGTGTGGCACGCCGAGCCCGTCGAGCAGGGCGTTCCAGTCGAACTCACCGCGGTCGTCGCCGTCGTCCATCATGCGCTGCGCCACGTCGCCGGCCAGCGTGATGCAGCGGTCCTTGCCGGTGAGGTCGAGCAGCACCCGGAGCTCGACCGGGCTGGCGTCCTGGACCTCGTCGACGAACACGTGCGCAAACCGGATGGGCTTCGCGTCCGCCTCCACGATCGGCCCGCGCAGCACCTGCCAGCAGCGCAGCAGCAGCGCCAGATCCTCCCCGTCGAGCCGCGGCTCCTCGCCGTCGCGCTCGCCCTCCGCCCGCACGCGCGCCTGGCGCACGCACCACGCATGAACCTGGTCGAGCTGCCCCGGGCCGAAGCCCTCCACGCCCTCGAACGTCTCCGCGAGCGCCTCGCGCGACGTCAGGAGCTCGTCCCACAGCCCCGAGACCGAGCGCGTCTCCGCGCGAAGGTGCGCGCCAAGCTGCTCGAGCGCGCTGCGGGTGACGTCCGGCAGCCCCGCCGCGGGCGCGATCCCCGTCAGCTGCCGCTTTCCCCCGAGCCACCCCGCGAGCATCGACACGCGCGCGTCCGGCGGCATCCGCTCCTCGAGCCGCGTCGCCTCCCACGCCGCCGTCACCCGTTCGCCCTCCGGCCACCTGGCCATCGCCGCCCGCAGCCGCGCGTCCACCGTCCGGCCCACGCGCTCGACCAGCCGATCCACCCCGCGCAGCATCGCCACGTGCGACTTCGCCCGCGACACCACCGGCGGCGTCTCGTCGCTCGTCTTCACCGGCAGCTTCGGGAACATCTGCGCGATGAGCCGCGACGCGAAGCGCGCGAACGTCGTCACCGGCACGCCCTCGACCCCCAGTGACGGCAGCACCCGCGACACGTAGTGGATGAGCGCCTCGTTGGGGACGACCACCGCCATCTTGTCCGGCCGGAAGCGCTGCGGCTCGGTGAACGACAGGTACGCCACGCGGTGCAGCCCGACCGTGGTCTTGCCGCTGCCGGCGCTGCCCTGGATGGCCACCAGGCCCGTGCTCTCGCGCGCGATGAGGTTGAACTGCGCCTCGTCCAGCAGCGCCGCGATGGCCGGCAGGTGCTTGTCCTGCCGCAGCTGTCCGTCGGCCCCGATGCCCAGCCGCGCCTCCGCCGCGACGCCGTTGCGCGCCGCCCAGCGCTTCTCCGTCTCGAGCCGCGCGTGGTGCACCGCCACCCGCTTCCATCGTCCGTCGGCCGCGCGGACGAACGTCCCCTGCGGCGCCGACACCCGGACCAGCTCGCCGCCCACGATGCTGACGCCGCGACGCAGGACCATCGAGCCCTCGATGATGCGATCGCCGAGCTCTTCCTCGTAGTCGTCCCCCTCGCCGTACCGGTAGTAGATGCGGCTGACCGGCGCGTGCCGCCAGTCGACGATCTTGATCCCCTCCCCCGAGTCGACGTACGAGCGCGTCCCGATGAGCACGTCTCGCTTGCGCCTGGGCGATGCCCCGGGGCGCCGCTCGCTCGCCGGCACCGTCTCCTCCAGGCGCATGTGCCCGAAGTAGGGGCTGGCCTTGTCGACCGAGCCGCTGATGCTCCGGCCGCGCTGGGCCCGCAGCGCCCCGAGGTGGTGCATCTGCTCGAAGAGCGCCGGCAGATCCTCCGGCTTGGCCACCGCCACCTCGTCCCGCAGCTCGAGCATTCGCCCGTCGTCGAGGGCCCGCCCGCGCGCCGCGGACACGTCCGCCCCCACGCTGGCCTCGAGGGCTCGATGCACCGTCGCCAGCAGCTTCTGCTCCTCGCGGACGACGCGCGCGCCCTCCGGATCGTCCTCCAGGCCCGGTACCGCGTCGCCTGCGGCTGAGATGGGTTGCGTCGAGGGGGTCTGCGTCACAGGAAGCGATCTATCTGAGACCGCTCCGTCCAGGACGCAAGAGCAAGCGCCCTGCCGACCGCTAAATAATGAACTGATCGCCCAGGGCGCAGACCGTCAGGTTCACGCCCTTGAGCCGTGCGCACTCGCGCTCGACCGTGGCCTGGAAGCTCGGCTTGATGTGATAGAGGAGCGTCGGCAGCTCCTTGGCCCCGGGCAGCTTCTTCATGTCCCTGGCCAGCGTCTCGGGAGTGTGGTGACCGCTCACCCGGGCCAGGCGCGCCTCGGCGTTGGGGAAGCTCACCTCCATCAGCAACGCCCGCAGGCCCTCGGTCGCGGCGAGGACCTCCCAGAGCCGGTCGGTCGGTCCCGTGTCGCCGCTGTACGCGAGGACGCCGTCCTTGCCGCGCACGGTGAAGGCCGAGCACTCGATGGTGTGGCTGACCGGGATGACGTTGACCTCGTAGCCGGCG
>DATBQU010000316.1:0-3903 GCA_036560665.1 Polyangiaceae bacterium | reverse complement strand
CGACGAGGTCCGCGCTCGGGTCGAGCCCGACCAGCATCGCGTCGACCGTGATCGCAGCGACGCGCGTCCCGTGCGGCGCGACGTGCACGCCCTCGTGGGTCCGCCAGACGATGACGCGGATGGCCTGCGAGGTGCGCAGGGGCCCCAGCTCCAGCGTCGGCGTCGACGGCAGGTCGGTCGCGACCGAGGCCATCTTGGCGCTCGCCTCGTACGCGGGCACGCCGATGCGCGTCTTCTCCTGCGGCTCGTCGAGCAGGTCGCGGCCGGCGAGCGATTGGGTGGGCCAGGCCTCCGGGTCGTCGGTCTGGATGGGGCCAGAGTCGGACGGCGCAGGCACGGGTGTGGGGCGCGAGGCCGGTGACGGCGGCGGGGGCGGCGACGGCGCCGGCGGGACGAGAGCCGTCACCTCCTCGGCGGCCGGCCTGCTCGCGCGTCCGCGGCGCTTCGGCTGCGCGAGGGGCAGGGCGAGGTCCTGCTGGGTCTGGGTGGTCTCGTCGGACTTGCGCGCGATGTCGATGTCCGGACGCGAGCGGCGTGCGGCGCGGCGTGGCTCGGTGGTGCGCGGGGCGACCGGGGTCACCGCAGGCGGCGTCCTCACAGCGGCGGCCTTGGGCGCCGTGCCCACCATGCGCGGAGGAGGCGTGGCAGCCGCAGGCTTCGTCGGTGCCCCCGGGCGCGAGGGAGGCGCGGGAGGCACCGCGGAGGGGCGCGCGGCCGGCGGTGGGGCCGAGGGGCGCGCGGCCGGCGGTGGGGCCGAGGCACGCACGGCCGGCGGTGGCACCGAGGCGCGCACGGGTGGGGGAGGTGGCGGGTGGGAGGGCTGGGCGGGCGGCGGCGGCGGCACGCTCGTCGTCGGTCCCACCAGCTGCGCGAGGTCTGCGGCGGCCTTCGCCAGCTCGAGGGCGCGATCGTCGGCCTCGGCCTCGGACGCAGCCTCGGCCGCGCGCCGCAGCCACTTGAGCGCGTCGCCTCGATCGCCGCGGGCGTACATCGCCTCGGCGGTCGACAGCGCCCAGGCGACGTCCTCGGTATCGTCCTTCTTCGCCGGCGGGATCGGAACGGAGCCGGCGGTGGTCTGCGCCATCTGCACAAAGCGTCGCCCAGGCGGGCGCTGGCGGCAAGCGGGAGTTCGGCGCTAGCCTTGGGACCCATGCAGGTGACCGTCAACGGAGCCCCCCGAGAGGTGCCCGACGGGGTCACGGTGCGGGGCCTGGTCGAGCACCTGGGCCTGACCGAGGGCCCCGTCGCGGTGGAGGTCAACCGCGAGATCGTGCCCCGCGCCCGCCACGCCGAGCACCGGGTGGCGCCGGGCGACGAGATCGAGGTCGTTCACTTCGTCGGCGGCGGCTGAACCGAGCGGACCCAGGCGAGCAGCGGGGCGAGCTCGGGCTTGGCGAAGACCGGGCCGTGCGCGCGCGAGCGATCCACGAGCTCGCTCGAGGCGCCTGCCGTGTAGAAGGCGATGGGGAGGCCGGGACGCGCCGCGAGCAGCTCGGCGGCCAGGGTGGGGCCGTCGCCGTCCTCGAGCTCCACGTCCACGATCGCGCACGCGAGGCCGGCGAGCAGGACCGCGCGGGCCGTCGCTGCCGATGACGCCTCGTGCACCTCGAACCCGGCCGCCCGCAGGCGGTGCGCTACCGCGTGGCGCGCGACCTCGGAGTCGTCGACGAGGAGAATGGAGGGCATCGGCTTCCCCCCACACCAAGAGCATAACCCAACGGCGTCCGGCCTGCGCGGTAGGGCTGCGGCTCTGGTAGAGTCCACCGCCGCCCATGCCGTCCGAAACACTGTCGCCCCCGTTCCCGAGCTCGACCGTCCGCGCCCTCTACGACCGACCGCTGCTGTCGCTGGTCGACGAGGCCCGCGCCGTCCACCGCGCGCACCACGCCGACAACGAGGTGCAGCTCTGCACGCTGCTCAGCGTCAAGACCGGTGGCTGCCAGGAGGACTGCGGGTACTGCTCGCAGTCGAGCCACCACTCGACCGACGTCGGCCCCGAGAAGATGCTGGACGTCGACGAGGTCCTCGCCGCGGCGCGCCGCGCCCGCGAGAACGGGTCGACTCGCTTCTGCATGGGCGCCGCCTGGCGCGAGGTGAAGGACGGCCCGGCCTTCGAGCGCGTGCTCACGATGATCCGCGGCGTGAAGTCGCTGGGCATGGAGGCGTGCGTCACGCTCGGGATGCTCACCGAGTCGCAGGCGGCCAAGCTCAAAGAGGCGGGGCTCGACGCGTACAACCACAACGTCGACACCAGCCGCGAGCACTACCGGTCCATCGTCACGACGCGCACCTACGACGACCGGCTGCGTACGCTCGGCCACGTCCGCGCGGCCGGCATCACGGTGTGCTCGGGGGGCATCATCGGCATGGGCGAGAGCGCGCAGGACCGCTGCGAGATGCTGCGCACGCTGGCCAACCTGCAGCCGCAGCCCGAGAGCGTCCCCATCAACGCGCTGGTGCCGGTCCCGGGAACGCCGCTCGGCCACCTGCCGCCGGTCGACCCGCTCGAGCTGGTCCGCATGGTCGCGTGCGCCCGCATCCTCATGCCGCGGTCGCGCGTGCGCCTGAGCGCGGGGCGCAAGGAGCTGTCGCGCGAGGCGCAGCTGCTGGCGATGTACGCCGGGGCCAACTCGATCTTCTACGGGGACAAGCTGCTGACGACGCCCAACCCCGAGACCGACGACGACAAGGCCCTGCTGCGCGACGCGGGCCTGCGAGCGATGGCCTGAGGCCCCGCACCCGATCCCGGCGGTCTTCGCTCACGCCCGTGCGCGTCGCACCAGCACGGTGATCGTGAACACGCGCACGACGCGGCCGTCGCGGTCGATGCGGACGTCACGCGAGCGCAGCGGGACGTAGGTCGACAGCAGCGGCGCATAGGACGGGATCTCCGGCCACGGCTCGAAGCGGGCGTCGCTCACCCAGACGATGGCGTCGGCCTCCTTCCACCGCGCGCGCGGCCACCACGTGTCGAAGTCGTCGTGGACGGGCGTGTCGCAGCCGACCGGCCACTCACCGCGCAGCGCCGCCTCGAGCTGCGCGCAGACGACCCAGTGCGGACCGGCGACGACGACCTCGCCGCGCTCTGCCCCGGGGCTCCAGGATTCGAGGGCCTCCTCGCGCACGGCCGCGATGACCCGGGGCCAGCCGTAAAGCTCGTTGGTGAGATCGAGCCGCGGATCGTACGACGCGGGCGCGAGGCGGATCGCGGACGGCACGAGCGTCCAGACGTGCACCCCGGCGACCAGGACGGCTGCGAGAGCGCAGCTGGCGACGACCAGGCGCCGCGGCGGCGTCCAGGAAGCGCGCGCGGCCGCAGGCGCGAGGGCCAGCAGCGCCGGGGCGATCCAGTGCGGCTCGGCCGTCCTGCTCCAGAGGCACAGCGCGAGCAGCGGGGCGAGCGGAACGAGGAAGCACGCCACCAGCAGGCGTCCGATCGCGTCGCCGCGACCGCGCCAGGCTTCGCGCGCGGCGAGCACAGCGAGGCCCGCTGCAATGGGGGACAGATAGAGCAGCTGCCCGCCGACCAGTGCGCCCACGTTGCGCAGCGACAGCCCCGACGCCGCCTGCGTGTCGACGAGGCGATGGCGCAGCATCGGCCAGCCCGCGCGAGCCTCGAAGAGCGCGACCGGCAGGACGACCAGCGCGCCCGCCGCGAGCCCCGCCCAGGGCGCGATGGTGCGGGCGTGACGGCGCAGCGGGGGAGCGAGGTACGCCGCGGGCAACGCAGCCAGCAGCAGCAGGCCCGACACCTTCGACGCAGCCGCCACGCCGGCGAGCAGCCCCCCCATCGCGAACGCAGCCGCGGCGCGCGCGCCTCCGGGCGGCGAGGCGATGGCCGCCGCGATCACTGCCAGGGAGGCGGTCCAGGCCAGCGCGAGCAGCAGATCGGGCGTCATCGCG
>DATBQU010000315.1:0-18376 GCA_036560665.1 Polyangiaceae bacterium | reverse complement strand
CGTGCCGGTGCTCGACGACGGCTCGGCGCACTTCCGCATCCCCGGCGGGCTGCCCATGGTGCTGCACCTGCCCGACGACTCGGAGTCGCGCCAGATGAACCTGCCCCGCTGGCAGCGCGAGGAGATGACCTTCACCCCCGGCGAGTACTCCCACCAGAGCTTCCGCGGCATCTTCTTCGACAACCTCTGCGGCAACTGCCACGGGGCCATCAGCGGGCGGCCGACCGACGTCGCGCTCAGCCCGGATTTCCTCACCCAGGCCTCGCAGGTGACGGCGGTGACGGCGCCGGCCACGGACCTCACCGGTCCTCCGTCGCAGCGCGGCGGGATCGACGGGCCCCCCGCCAACCCTTGACGGCGCGCACGACCCCGCGACGAGGGACGTGACGAACGGGCGATTTTGGGCGATATCGCCGCCATGCGTTCCGCCCGACTCCCCCTCCTCGCGGCGCTGGCCCTGCCGTGCGCCCTCTCCTTCGTGTTCGCCTGCGGCGGCGAGGCCCCGCCGCCCGTCGTCGCGCCGCCCCCCACCGTGGCCAGCGCCCCGCCCGCGCCCCCGCCGGCGCCGACGGTCAGCTACGACCCCGACCTCAAGGGACCCGACGAGGCGGCCCTCGACCGGTCGGTGCAGCCCTGCGACGACTTCTACCAGTTCGCCTGCGGCGGCTGGATGAAGTCGACGCCCATCCCCGACGACGAGTCGAGCTGGACGCGCAGCTTCAGCGTCATCCACGAGGACAACCAGAAGGCGCTGCGCGCCATCCTCGAGCGCGACGCCGCCGGCGACACGCGCGGCGACGCCTACGGCCAGCAGCTCGGCGACTTCTGGGCGTCGTGCATGGACGAGGCGGGGATCGAGAAGCGGGGCCTCGACGACCTGAAGCCGGAGCTCAAGCGGATCGACGGCGTGCGCGACACCAAGACGCTGGTCAAGGAGCTGGCGCACCTGCACTCCATCGGCGTCGACGCCGCCTTCGCCCTCGACAGCGAGGTCGACATGAAGGACGCCGCGCACATGATCGCCGGCATCGGGCAGTCGGGCCTGGGCCTTCCCGAGCGCGACTACTACTTCCGCGACGACCAGCGCACCAAGGACATCCGCGCCGAGTACGAGAAGCACCTGGCCCGGACCTTCGAGCTCCTCGGCGAGAAGGGCAAGCAGGCCGAGGCCGACGCCAGGACCGTGATGAAGGTCGAGACCGACCTCGCCGGCGCCTCGATGACCAACACCGAGCTCCGCGATCCGCAGAAGGTCTACCACCACATGACGCTCGAAGAGCTGAAGAAGCTCGCGCCCGAGCTGCAGTGGGACGGCTACCTCGCCGGCGTCGGCTTCCCCGCCATCACGGCGTTCAACGTCGCGCAGCCCGACTTCGTGAAGAAGGTCGACGCCATGACCCAGGCAGCGAAGCTGCCCGAGTGGCGCACCTACCTGCGCTGGCACCTCGCCAAGTCCGCCTCGCCGTACCTGTCGCAGAAGTTCGTCGACGAGTGGTTCCACTTCCGGCAGGTCCTGACCGGGACCAAGACGCTCCAGCCGCGGTGGAAGCGCTGCGTGCGCGCCGTCGACCAGATGATGGGCGAGGCCCTGGCGCAGCCCTTCGTCAAGGCGTACCTCGGCGAGGACGGCAAGCAGATGGCCGAGCAGATGGTGGCGGGCATCGAGACCTCGATGAAGGGCGACCTCGACGGCCTGTCGTGGATGGACGACGCCACGCGCTCGAAGGCCGAGGACAAGCTCGGCAAGATCCTCAACAAGATCGGCTACCCCGCCAAGTGGCGCAGCTACGACGGCCTCGCCGTCGCGCGCGGCTCGCTCCTCGCCAACGTGGGCAACGCCAGCACCTTCGACGTGAAGCGCGAGCTCAACAAGGTGGGAAAGCCCGTCGACAAGGACGAGTGGGGGATGACGCCTCCCACCGTCAACGCCTACTACGACCCGACCATGAACCAGATGGTCTTCCCCGCCGGCATCCTCCAGCCGCCGTTCTACGCCAAGACGCAGACGCCGGCGCTCAACTTCGGCGCCATCGGCATGGTCGTCGGCCACGAGCTGACGCACGGCTTCGACGACGAGGGGCGCCAGTTCGACGCCGACGGGAACCTGCGCGACTGGTGGTCGACGCCGGTCAGCGCCGAGTTCGACCGCCGCGCGGGGTGCGTCGAGAAGCAGTACGACGACTACGTGGCCATCGACGAGCTGCACGTGAAGGGCAAGCTCACCCTGGGCGAGAACATCGCCGACCTCGGGGGCATGAAGCTCGCGTTCGCCTCGTTCGAGCGCGCCGAGAAGGCCCACCCCGCCACGCCGCCCATGGGCGGCTTCACGCCCGAGCAGCAGTTCTTCCTCGGCTTCGCCCAGGCCTGGTGCTCGAACTACCGCCCCGAGCAGATGCGCCTGCTGGTGTCGACCAACCCCCACTCGCCGCCGAAGTTCCGCGTCGACGGGCCGCTGTCGAACCTGTCCGAGTTCGCCAGCACCTTCCAGTGCAAGGAGGGCTCCCCCATGGTCCGCAGCGCGAACAGGCGCTGCGTCGTCTGGTGAGGGGCTGATCGGGGGCTGGACGGGGGCGATCACTTCCTCGCCGGCCCTGTCGAGGGCGTGATCAGAGGCGATCACGCCCTGGCAGGCTCTGTCGAGGGCGTGATCAGAGGTGATCACGCCCTGGCAGGCTCTGTCGAGGACGTGATCAGAGGCGATCAGGCCCTGGCAGGCTCTGTCGAGGGCGTGATCAGAGGTGATCACGCCCTGGCAGGCCCTGTCGAGGGCGTGATCAGAGGCGATCACGCCCTGGCAGGCTCTGTCGAGGGCGTGGACAGAGGTGATCAGGCCCTCGACGGCCCGGTCCAGGCCCTCGTTACCGTGGGGCTAGAACGAGCCGACCATCATCGCGCCGTTGCCGGTGGGGACGACCGCCACGCCGCGGTCGCCGCCGTCCACGATGCGGGAGCTGGCAGGAAGGCCGATGACGGTCAGCAGGGCGCCCAGGCCCTGCATGGCGCCGCTGGTCACGATCGCCGCGCGGCTCGCCGTCTCGCCGAGGCAGGGATCGACGGGCAGCGGGACGGGGCTCGCGGGGGCGACGCAGCGGGACCGGCCCGCGAAGTCGATCCACGGGCCCACCACGGGCGCCAGCAGGACGCGGTCCTCGGGGCGGTTGGACGCCGCGCCCACATAGGCCGTCGGCACGTACGACAGCGCCAGGATGACCACCCCGGCCGCGAGCGCGCCCGTCGAGCGGCTCGACTCGACGCGACCGCCTCCGGGGATGCTGTCGCCCGGCGCGATCTTGCCGTGCATCTCGACGCCGTCCGTGCGGCGGAGCTCGACCACGTGCCCCCGGGGCGTGACGACCTGGTCGGCCTCGACGCGCGAGCCCGGCGGCAGCGGGATCCGCTCGTCGTCGCGCAGGATGGCGGTGGGCTGGAGCTTCTCGCCCTGCACGCGCGAGGCGGCGGTGGGCGTGAAGGTGCGAGTGACCTCGACCGAGCCGGCGCAGCCGGTGGCGAGAGGCATGGAGAGCAGCAGGAACGCGGTCAGCAGCGGGCGGTTCATGGGGGCAGTGGGTCCGTACACGGGTACGGCCGTCTGCCCGCGGAACTTGAGGGCCGGCTAGCGGGAGTTGCGCTGGTTGAAGGCGAGCGACTCGCACGCGCCCAGGTCGCGCGTCTTGAGCTCGAGGCGCAGCGCCGCGCCTTCGAATCGCAGCGCCAGCTCGTCGGCGCGGGCCCGGGCCGCCCCGGCGGCGGCGCCGGCGAAGAGCGCGGCGGCGACGCTGAGCACCGTCACCGTCCACAGGACGCGCTCGCGCGGCCGGCGGGGGGCACGCAGGGCGCGCACCTCGCGCAGCTCCTGCTCGAGGCGTTCGATGGTCTCGGCCAGCGTGTCGTGGGAGTCGCGGTACATGCCGTCTTCTACCCGCGCCGGGGCGTCCGGCTTGGCTGGGTGGTCGCTTCGGATAGGCTCGTCCGCCATGGGCGTCGAGTACGAGCGCTGGCTCATCGCGAAGGGAAACGTCTTCTTGCCGAGCGCCGCGGCCATCGCCAAGCTCGTCGAGCGGCTGCGCAAGGAGCAGTGGATCCCCGATCCGGCGGCCCCGGAGTTCGCGCGGCTCCGCTTCCCGGGCAGGCGCGCCAGGCACGCCGCCGCCACCGGCGGGTACGCGGTCCGGACCGTGGAGAACACCTTCGGCGACGACCTGGCGGCCAAGCTGGCGGCGACCACCGAGCCGCAGCCCCGCGCCATCACCGCCGGGTGGCTCGACCATCCCGACCGCGAAGAGCTGCGCCTGGTGTGGCCCGTCGAGGGGGACGAGCCGCTCCCGGTGAAGTACCCGCTCTCGCGCAAGCCCGACGGGGGCGTCGCCTACTCCCTCGAGCTGCACCGCGCGCCCGAGTACGTGTACCCCATCTCCGAGACCATCGAGCCCGTCCCCACCGTGTGCGCGTGCGGCGAGGACCTCGCGTTCCACTGGGACGACGACGAGGTGGTCGCCCCCTTCGGCGCGTCGAGCGGCATCTTCGCCGAGTGCGAGGCGTGCAGCCGCACCTTCGATCCCTCGAAGGGCGCCGCGCTCGTCACCAATCCGTTCGACGGCACCGCGAGCAGGGTCCCCGGCGGCGCCGCCTACCGCTTCGCGCTCAAGGTCGACTGCGGCAAGTGCTTCGCCCAGGACGACCCGCAGCTCGCCTTCGCCCCCGAGCTGGTGGCGCTGGTGGAGGACGAGTTCGGACGGGCGTTCTCCCAGGTGGGCTCGATATACTGAGGCCCCGTGATCATCGACTGCCACGCGCACTTCGACGCGCGCATCCTGCCGGCCGAGCGCATCCTGGCCAAGATGGACGCCGCCGGCGTCGATCGCATCGCCATCATCCCCGCCATGAACGGCCCGCTGCCCGGCACGCCCGAGCGCCTGCTGTCGCTGATGCGCAGCTTGTCCGGCTACGCGCCGGGGCGCCTGGTGGTCGAGGCGGTGCACCGCGCGCTGCTCACGCCCGAAGGCGACCTGAAGCTGTCCGGGCAGGTCATCCCCATCTACCCGCGGCCCGACAACGAGGCGGTGGCGACCCTCGTCGCCGCGCACCCGACGCGCTTCTTCGGCTGGATCTTCCTCAACCCGCGCGACAACCCGGGCGTGCTCGACGAGCTCGAGCGCTGGCGCGCGGTGCCCGGGATGATCGGCGTCAAGCTGCACCCGCACTGGCACGACTACCGCACCGACCTGCTCGATCCCATCCTCGCGCGCGCCGAGGAGCTGGGCATGCCGGCGCTCATCCACCTGGGCTTCCGCAAGCGCGGCGACTTCCGCTCCCTCTGCGAGCGCTTCCCGAAGCTGACCGTCATCAGCGCGCACGCCGGCTTCCCGTTCTACAAGGACCTCTGGGCGTACAAGGGCGCCTACCCGAACCTCTACGTCGACCTGTCGAGCCCCTACATCGACGAGGCGCTGGCGCGCGCGGCGGTGGCGGCGATGGGGCCCGAGAGGTGCCTGTACGGGACGGACGCGCCCTACGGGTTCCACGAGGAGGACGACAGCTACGACTACGGCGAGATCAAGGGCTGGGTCGAGCGCATGCCCGTCAGCACCGCAGCCCGCGAGGGAATGCTGGGCGGGGTCTTCCGGGACATCCTCGGGCGCGCCGGGGTGTCCGTCTGACGAGGGTGGTAGGCTCGGCCTCCCATGCTCAAGGTGCACAAGTTCGGTCCCGCCTTCGGCCTGCCCGACGCGAGCCCGTTCGTCATCAAGCTCGAGACCTACCTCCGGATGGCCGGCCTGCCGTACGAGACCGTCAACGGCGACGTGCGCAAGGCGCCCAAGCGGAAGCTGCCGCTGCTCGAGGAGAACGGCAAGCTCATCGCCGACTCGACGGTCATCGTCGACACCCTCGAGGCCAGGAGCGACCACAAGCTCGACGCCCACCTCGACGCGAAGCAGCGCGCCATCGGCCAGGCGTACAAGTCGATGCTGGAGGAGCACCTCTACTTCGTCATCCTCGCGCTGCGCTGGACGACCGACGACGGGTGGACGGTCTTCGAGCCCACGCTGCGCGAGATGATCGGGCGCGCCGGGGTGCCTTCGATGCTGCGCGGCGTGATCAGCAAGCAGGCGCGCAAGGGCGTCATCGCCCAGGCGCACGCGCAGGGAACGGGCAGGCACAACCGCGCCGAGATGGTGGCCATGGGGAGCAAGATCGTCGACGCGCTGGCCGAGCAGATCGGCGACGGCCCCTACTTCTTCGGCGACAAGGCCACCACCTACGACGCGACCGCGTACGCGTTCGCCGCCGGCGTCCTCGTCCCCGCCTTCGACAACGAGCTGCACAAGCACGCCAAGACGAAGAAGCACCTCGTGTCGTACGAGAAGCGGATGAAGGACAAGTACTGGGCGGAGGGCTGATCCGACGCGGGAGGCCCCGGGAGGCGCGCCTGGTGTACTTTTGACGGCGGTGACCCCCGCGACGCCTTTCTCCGAGGGCGAGGTCCTCGCCGGAAAATACCGGGTCGAGCGCGTGCTCGGCTCGGGCGGGATGGGGTACGTCGTCGCCGCGCGACACCTGCAGCTCGGCACCGGGGTCGCCATCAAGTTCCTGCGGCCGGAGGCGTGCACCGACGCCATGACGGTGGCCCGCTTCCTGCGCGAGGCGCGGGCCGCGGCGAGGTTGCAGAGCGAGCACGTCGCGCGCGTCATCGACGTCGCCACGCTCGACTCGGGGGCCCCCTACATCGTGATGGAGCTGCTGCGCGGCGAGGACCTGGCGCAGGCGCTCGCCCGGGGCGGCCCGCTGCCGGTCGAGCGCGCCGCGCAGACCATGCTCGAGGCGTGCGAGGCCGTCGCCGAGGCGCACTCGCTCGGGATCATCCACCGCGATCTCAAGCCGGCCAACCTGTTCCTGGCGACGCGCGCGGACGGGTCGCCCTACGTGAAGGTCCTCGATTTCGGCATCTCGAAGACGCTCCCCACCTCCGAGGGCGTGGTCTCCGCCGGGGCCGCGACGGCCACCGGCGCGCTGTTCGGGACGCCGTACTACATGTCTCCGGAGCAGATCCGCAGCGTGCGCGCCGTCGACGCCCGCACCGACGTGTGGTCGCTGGGCGCGACGCTCTACGAGCTTCTCACCGGCCGCAAGCCGTTCGAGGCGGCCTCCGTCCCGGCCGTGTTCGTCGTCATCTCGAGCGAGCCGCCCGCGCCGCCGCGCGCGCACCGGCCGGATCTACCCGTCGCGCTCGAGGCGGTGGTGCTGGCGTGCCTCGAGAAGGACCCGGCGCGCCGCGTCCCCAGCGTCGCGGAGCTCGCGCGACGGCTCGCGCCGTTCGCCCCGAGCGGCTCCGCGTCGCTCGTGGAGCGCGTGCAGCGGCTCGCGCAGGGTCGCGCCACCGGTGCCGCCGTGGCGTCCGTCCCGCCCGCCGCGCCGGGCGGGCCCGTGGACAAGACGGTGCAGGCGGCGACCGGGCGTGCGTGGAGCGCGCCGCCGGCCTCGCCGGCTCGGAGTCGCCTCGCCATCAGCGTGGCGATCGGAGGGTCCGTGCTCGTCGTGCTGGCTGTTGCGTCCGCCGTCGCCGTCCCGCGCATGCGGGAGCGGCGGTCGTCCGGGAATGCCACCGCGACCGCGACCGCGACCGCGACCGGGTCCGCGACCGCGACCGCGACCGGGTCCGCGACCGCGACCGGGTCCGCGACCGCGACCGCGACCGGGTCCGCGTCCGCGACCGCGACCGGGTCCGCGACCGCGACCGCGTCGTCCTCGCTCCACCGACCCCCGCCCCCTCCCGGAAGGAAGAAGGATGAGTCGTCGCCCACGGTGGAGTGAGCTCGCGGCTGCGCTCGTCCTGCTCGCCGCGCCGGTCGCGGCGCAGACCGCGTCGACCGAGCCGACGGAGGCGCAGAAGAACGCCGCGCAGTCGCTCTTCGACGAGGCCCGGAGGCTCATGCAGGACGGCAAGGTCGCCGAGTCGTGCGCCAAGCTCGAGGAGAGCCTTCACCTCTACGCGGCCTCCGGCACGCTCCTCAACCTGGCGCTCTGCCACGAGCGCGCCGGCAAGACGGGCTCGGCCTACACCGAGTTCAACGAGTCGCTCGCGCGCGCCCAGCGCGATCGGCGGCCGGAGCGCGAGCAGACCGCGCGCGCGCACCTCGCGTCGCTCGCCCCGAAGCTCTCCCGCCTCACCGTGACCGTCGCCGCCGCGGCCGAGATCGAGGGCCTGGAGTTGACGCTCGACGACGTGCCATGGAGACGGGCCTCGTGGGGCGTGGCGACCATCGTCGACCCCGGCGAGCACGCCGTCGTCGCCAGGGCGCCGGGCAGGACGACGTGGACCCGGCGCGTGGCCATCGGCGCGAGCGAGCAGGGGGCCGTCGAGGTGCCTCCGCTCGCCGCCGACCTCACCGCCCCCGCTCCGCAGACGTCTGCGGTCTCGCGCGCGGACGGCGGGTCGCCCGTCGCGTCCGCGTCGCCATCCGCACCGCCCCCGCCCGAGGCGCCCGCACCGTCGGGCGGCGGTCAGAGGACGCTCGGCGTGGTGCTCGCGGTGGCCGGCGGAGCCGGCGTGGCCACCGGCGTGGTCCTCGCCCTCCTCGCCCAGAGCCAGTGGAGCACGGCCAAGACCGACTGCCCGGGCTCCCTCTGCCCCGACGCCGCGACGCGCGCGAAGGACAGCGGCGCCGGGGGGCTCGCAGACGCCGCGACCGTGGGATTCGCGGTCGGCGGGGTGGCCCTCGCCGCGGGGGCGCTGCTGTTCTTCACGGCGCCGAGCACGCCGGCGCGGGTGGGGATCGTCGTCCTGCCCGGCGGCGGGGCCGCGGCGGTGGGGGGCGCGTGGTGAGCGCTCCGCGATGGATCGTCGCCGCGATGGTCGCGCTGGCGGGCGGGGCGATCGCCCTCGTCGCGTGCCGGCAGGTCCTCGGCGTCGAGGATCTCGGCGTGAGCGACGCGGGCGA
This sequence comes from Polyangiaceae bacterium, assembly GCA_036560665.1. GTDB lineage: Bacteria > Myxococcota_A > Polyangia > Polyangiales > Polyangiaceae > Palsa-1150. The sequence continues at coordinate 9,440 of DATBQU010000315.1, read as the reverse complement.
GGCGAGCTCCGCCGAGGCAGGCCCCGGCGACGCGGGCACGGGATGCCAGGCTCTCGCCACGACCGAGGCCTGCTACTCGTGCTGCGCCGAGCTCGACGGCGGCGACCAGAGCTTCTTCAAGGACGACCTGCACGCGTGCATCTGCCAGACCGAGTGCAGCGCCGACTGCCCCGTCTACTGCCAGCCTCCGGCCGCTGCGGAGAGCACGGACTGCGATCTCTGCGTGTTCCTCGGCTCGTTCCAGCCCCTCGGCCAGTGCCACGATCGGGCGGCGACGGCGGCCGAAGCCAGCGCCGGCACCGGCGCGATCTACCGGTGCCTCGCCGGCTGCAACGTACCCAGCGACGACGAGTGCTCCAAGCTCTCGACGCTGCGGGGTTGCTACGATTGCTGCGGCGGCAAGCACCTCGCGGCCCTGTCGACCCTGTTCGGCTCCCCGGCGGCGCAGGCGTGCGTCTGCGACGCGGGGTGCGCCGGCGCATGCCCGAGCTACTGCCCCGGCGGCGGGGTCGACGTCGGCGCCTGCACGCGCTGCGCGCTCGACTCGCTCGTCGACGGAGGGTGCGCCGCCACGGGGGCCGGCCTGTGCAACGGCGACTGCCAGAACATGACCGCGTGCATGCAGCTGTGCGCGCAGACGCAGTAGCCGGTCTCAGGGCTGGCAGGCGTAGAACCAGCTCGCGTCGGCGCCGGCGTCGAAGCCCGCGACGGCGAACGGGCGGCAGGTCGTTCCGCCCTCGCACTGGCTGGTGGAGGGGTGGCAGAGCGCGAGCGCGTTCGACTGGTTGCACCCGTCGGCGTCGACGATGTCCCCCGCGAAGTCGCAGGACGTGCCCTGGAAGCCCTGCCCGTTGACGCAGATCCAGCACGTGCCCCCGCCGGGGCACTGCGACGGGTCGTCGCAGAAGATGTCGGTGCCCAGGTGGCAACCGCTGAGCGTCGTGCACGACGGCGGCCCGTTGCCGGGCAGGCAGCACTCCTGGCTCCGGGCAGGGCAGAAGGCTCCCTGCCCGCAGAAGATGCCGTCCGCAGCGCCCGCGTCCGTCGTGGCGTCCCCCGCCGCGTCCGCGATCGCGTCGGCGGCGGAGTCGACGGCCGCGCCGTCGTTGCAAGCGTCGCCCTGGCACTCCAGCGCGCTCAGGCTCGCGCAGCCGATCGCGCCGAGGCTCGACGCAAGAGCCAGAGCGGCGGCCAGGACCGGGGCCGGCGTCGGATTGAAGCGGGCGACGATCGACCCGGGCGCCCCCATGCCCTCATTGTCCGCGATCCCGGCGGCTCCCGTCGAGCCGTGTAGCATGAGGGGCTGTGGACCGCGTCGACACCGACGTCACGGTGGTGGGGCGCTACGCGCTCTACGGCGCCATCGCCCGGGGCGGCATGGCCACCGTCCACTTCGGGCGTCTGGTCGGGCCCGTCGGCTTCGCGCGGACCGTCGCCATCAAGCGGCTGCACCCCCAGTACGCGACCGAGCCCGAGTTCGTCTCGATGTTCGTCGACGAGGCGCTCCTCGCCGCGCGCATCCGCAGCCCCCACGTCGTGCCCACCGTCGACGTCGTCGCCACGGGCGGCGAGCTGTTCCTCGTCATGGACTACGTGTCGGGCGAGTCGCTGTCGCGGCTGCTCCAGTTCAGCCGCGAAGCCGGCGAGCGTGCTCCGCTCCCGATCGCGGTGGCGGTGATGGCCGGCGTGTTGCACGGCCTGCATGCCGCCCACGAGGCGCGCGACGCGAAGGGTGCGCCCCTCGGGATCGTGCATCGCGACGTGTCCCCCCAGAACATCCTGGTGGGCACCGACGGCCTGGCGCGCGTGCTCGATTTCGGCGTGGCCAAGGCGGCCGGCCGGCTGCAGACGACGCGCGACGGGCAGCTCAAGGGCAAGCTCGCGTACATGTCTCCCGAGCAGCTCCGCAACGAGTCGGTCACGCGCCAGGCGGACATCTACGCCGCGTCGGTGGTGCTGTGGGAGGCGCTCACGGGGGGCCGTCTCTTCGCGGGCGACAGCGAGGGCGGCATCGTCACCAGCGTGCTCCTGGGCAAGGTGACGCCCCCCAGCCGCGTGGTGTCCGGGTCGTCGGCGAAGGCGGACGCGGAGACGATGCGTGCCCTCGAGCGACTCGACGCGGTGGTCCTGCGGGGCCTCGACCGCTCCCCTGCGAAGCGCTTCGAGAGCGCGCGGGACATGGCCCTCGCGCTCGAGAAGTGCCTTCCTGCGGCGACCGCCGTGGAGGTGAGCCACTGGGTGGAGCGGCTGGCGGGGCGGGTCCTCGCGGAGCGTGCCGCGCGGGTCGCCGAGATCGAGAGCAACGTGGCCGAGCCGGGGGCCCCGTCCGCGCGCGTCGACGCGGCACCCCTCCGCCCCACGAGCGGCGCGGCCGCCGAGTCGCCGACGCAAGCGTCGAGCATCTCCGTCTCCACCAGCTCCATCGACGCGATGTCCCGCCGTCCGCGGAGGCGATCGCGGATCGTGCTGGCGACGGGTCTCGCCATCGCCGTGCTCGCGGCGGTCCTGCTCCTCCGGGCGCCACGGGCTCCGTCCCCGGCCGCGCCGTCCGCCGCGTCGTCCCCGCCGGCGCCGTCGGCCTCCTTCGGCGGTGACGTGGCGGGCTCGACGACCCCCGCGGCGTCCTCCGTGCCCGCGCCCTCGGCAGAGCCCGTCGCCGCGCCGCCCGCGTCCAGCGTCCCCGCCGCGGCCTCCACGCCGGCGACCGCCCCGCGGAGGTCTCCGCGCCCGGCGCGCCCCTCCGACTGCAACCCGCCCTTCACGTGGGACGCGCAGGGAAGGAAGATCTACAAGTCGCAGTGCCTGTAGTCTCGAGAGAGCATGCGCATGCATCGCCGCGCCCCTCTCGCGCTCGCGCCGCTGGCCGCAGGCCTGGTCGTCCTCGCGGCACCCTGCCGCGCGCGCGCCGACGACAAGCAGGCGTGCATCGCCGCGTCCGAGGAGGCGCAGCAGCTCGAGATCGACGGCAAGCTCATCGCCGCGCGAGAGCGTCTGCTCGCGTGCGCGCGACCCGAGTGCCCCGGGATCGTCCGCCAGGATTGCACGCAGTGGATGGCGGACGTCGTCGCCGCGCTCCCCACGGTCGTCCTCGGCGCGCGCGATGCGAGCGGACGCGACGTGCTCGCGGTGAAGGTGTCGATCGACGGCGCCCCGGTGACCGATCGCCTCGACGGTCGACCGATGGCGGTCGACCCCGGGGTGCACGTCTTCCGCTACGAATCGCCGGTCGCGGCCGCGCCGGTCGACCTGCAGGTGCTGGTCCGGGCGGGCGAGAAGAACCGGGCGGTCACGGCGACGTTCGGGGCGGTGCAGGCGGCGCACGACCCGGACGCTCCGGCGGAGGCGGGCGGCCCGCAGGCGCCGGAGGGTCACGCCGGCCCTCCGGCGATCAGCTGGGTCCTCGGCGCCATGGCCGCCGCGGCCCTGGGGACGGCGCTCTACTTCGAGGTCGCCCAGGTCGTCGACTACGATCACCTGGACTCCACCTGCCGCGGCCATTGCTCGCCTGACCAGGTCAATCACGTGGCCACCGAGCGATGGATCGCCGGCGTGGCGGCCGGAGTCGGCGCGCTCTCGCTCGCCGGCGTGGCGTACTTCTTCTTCAGGCGATCCGACGCGGCCGTCAGGCCCGCCTCCGTCGCCGTGGATCTCGCGGCGTCTCCGCAAGGCGCCCTCGGCGTCCTCGTGGGCCGCTTCTAGCGTGGCGCAGCGCTACCAGCTCGTCTTGGAGTCGGGCACGCAGGGCTGGTACGAGTATCCGCTGACGCCCGGCGCCACGAGGTTCAGATCCCGCTGCTGCGCGTTGAGGTGCGCCGTGCCCGCCTGAGCGCAGCTCGGCGCGGTGGTGTACTCGACGTCCCACACGGCCTTGCCCTTGGCGAGGAAGCTCGTCGTGTAGCCGTCGCACTCGCCGTACTGGAAACACTGCTCGTCGAGCGCCCAGTCGAAGCTCGGCTCCATGCTCGCCGCGTTCTGGGGCAGGTTCTTGAGCCCCACCGACAGCCCCAGCGAGTGGCCCAGCGCGGCGACGGCCAGATCGTAGGAGATGTTGTCGGCTTCGGTGAAGGGGAAGCCGGGGCTGTTCGCCCACCCGTCGAGGTTGTCGGGCTCGATGGCGTCGAACCCCTTGTTCGAGCACCAGTCGACGAAGCGGTGCTTCATGATGGGCAGGAGGACGCTCTGCTGGCGGACGTCGACCCACTGCTCGCCGGGCCAGCCGTTCGAGCTGCCGAGCACCGAAGCGGGGAACTGGGCCGCGTCGGAGCGGAAGTTCTCGTAGGTCCCCACGTCGACGTAGCAGACGACCTTCACGTCGGGACCGAGGGCGTGAAGCTGGGCGACCGTGGCGGCGTCGTTCGTCTCGCCGTCGATGTCGTAGACCGTGGGGCCCGGGCCGGCGAGGACGTCGGCGGGGACGGCGAACTTCGTGGAGAGCTGCCAGTGGAAGTGCACCGGTGTCGCGCTCGACGGCCGCCACCAGCCTCCGTCGGACGCGTCGACGGTCCCGCCGGCATCACCCGAGAGAACGCCCGCGTCGCTGTCCGGCGTGCCGCCCGCGTCGCTCCCGTGTGTCGCGCCCGACCCGTCCGAGAGCGCGCCGCCCGCGTCGGGCGCGCTCCCCCCCGCTGCGTCGTCGCCGGCGGCGCCCGTGCCGTCGCCGGGGGAAGGGGACGCGGAGGCGGAGCAGCCGACCATCGCCGCGCCGAGCCACCCGATGGCGAGCGCCAGTGTACGTGCATGCAGGGGCATCATGGGCTGACCGGCGAATCAGCAATCGGCGCGCCGCACGCGCGCGACCCTGCAAACCTGCTTCGCGCACGCGCCGGAGACCACCGCGCGCGCCAACCGCCGGGTGACACCCGCCAACCGGCGATTGGCACCGACGGGGCATTGCCACCCGCTCGTCGGCCGCGATACGGATCGCGGATGCCCCCCCCGCAGAACGAGGGCCCCACACGCGTGCGCGCGCCGCGCGTCGTGGTGCGCTACTCCAAGGTCCGGGTCGAGGTCACCCGCGGGCCCGACCGCGGGACGGGGCTCGACGTGGCGGGTCAGACGCTCCGCATCGGGACCGCGGACGACAACGACCTCGTGCTGGCCGACGACACGGTGTCGCGGCACCACTGCGAGCTCGAGCCCGTCGCGGACGGCATACGGGTGCGCGACACCGGATCGACCAACGGCGTCTTCGCGGGCGACGCTCGCGTGTTCGACGCGCTGCTGCCCTTCGAGGCGCGCGTCCGGGTGGGAGACACCGAGCTCGCCGTCGCCCCTTCGGGCGAGACGATCGAACGCGAGCAGACCACCACCGACCGCTTCGGCGACCTGCTCGGATGCTCGCCGCGGATGCGCGAGCTCTTCGCCGACCTGGAGCGTCTCGCGGCGACCGACATGACGCTGCTGGTCGAAGGGGAGACCGGCACGGGGAAGGACCTGATCGCCGAGTCGGTGCATCGCGCGAGCGTCCGCAGCGGCGGTCCGTTCGTGGTGTTCGACTGCGGAGCGGTCAGCCCGGCCCTGGCGGAGAGCGAGCTCTTCGGCCACGAGCGCGGCGCCTTCACCGGCGCGATCCACACGCATCCCGGGGTGTTCGAGCAGGCCGACGGCGGGACGCTGCTGCTGGACGAGATCGGCGAGCTCCCGCGCGAGCTTCAGCCCAAGCTGCTGCGTGCGCTCGAGAATCGCCAGGTGCGTCGCGTGGGCGGGACCAAGGTCATCGCCTTCGACGCGCGCCTCGTCGCCGCCACCAACCGCAACCTGCGCGCCGAGGTCGCGCGCGGGAGCTTCCGGGAGGACCTCTACTTCCGTCTGGCCGCGGCCCACGTGGTCGCCCCTGCGCTCCGCGACCGCATGGAGGATCTGCCGCTCCTCGTCGAGCACTTCCTGGCTCTCGAAAGACCGCCGCGCTCCGTCGCCGACGTCCCCGAGCCGGTGTGGGATCTGTTCCGCTCGCACCGCTGGCCGGGCAACGTGCGCGAGCTTCGCAACGCCGTGCAGCGCTTGCAGGTCACGCCCGACCGCCCGCTCCGCGAATGGTCCGGCACCGAGGGCGCGGCGCCCCCCGCCTCGGCGGCCGCCTCGATCGCCGCACCCGACGAGCTGCTCCCGCTGCGCATCGCCCGGCGCGAGGCGAACGACGCGTTCGAGCGCGCCTACCTCGCCGCGGCCCTCGCCAGGTCGGGCGGGAGCGTGACGCGCGCTGCGGCGCTCGCCGAGGTGTCGCGGCAGATGATGCAGAAGCTGCTGCGCAAGCACGGCCGCGGCACCTGAGGGGAGGGTGGCGCGGCGCTTGCGTTCGAGCAGGCGACGATGGCCGCTGGACGTCTGGCTGCGCCCCTCCTCGTGGCGATGTCCGTGGGATGCGGGAGCAGCGCGTCGCCCCCGGCGGGCGAGTCGATCGTGGACGAGGGCGGGGCCGCCACGGAGACAGGCCCCGGCTCGACGGCCGACGCGTCCACTCCCGTCTCCTCGGACGGCGCAGCGGCCGCCGATGCCCCGCGGGGCGACGGCGCTCCCGACGGCGCTCCGGGCGACGCGGGTGCTCCGACGCCCTCGCGGCTGCGCGGCGTCACCGTCGACGACATCGGCGCCCTCTCCGCCGTCGTCACCGCGCTGGCCACGCTCCCGCATCGGCCGACCACCCGGATCGTCTTCGACGAGAACCAGCCACCGGGCTTCTACGCGCAGGCCGTCCCGGCCGTACACGCCGCGAGCGACGTGATGGGCGAGATCCTCGACTCGCAATACGTGAAGGACGTCACCGTCGCCCAGTACATGCAGCGCACGAGCGACTACCTCGCGGCCTTCCCGGCCGGCGTCGACGTGTGGGAAGTGGGAAACGAGATCAACGGCAACTGGCTCGACACCACGAGCGGTGGCGCGGCCGACGTGGTCGGGAAGATGACCGGAGCGTTCGACCTCGTGAAGGCGGCCGGGGGCCGCACGGCGCTCACGCTGTACGGGTGCAGCGACAGCGACGCGGCGCACGACATGATCGCGTGGGCGACGGCGAACGTTCCGTCGCGAATGCTGGGCGGTCTCGACTACGTTCTGGTCAGCTACTACGAGGGCGACTGCGGCACGCCGCGCACCGACTGGCCCGCCGCGTTCCACGCGCTCCGGCTGCTGTTCCCGGGGGCCGGCCTGGGGTTCGGCGAGGTCGGCGCCGTGGACGCGAACGGCAAGGACGTCACCGATCCGGCGGTGGCCGGACCCTATCTGCAGACGTACTACGGGATGAGCATCGCCGAGCCCGGGTACGTCGGAGGCGGCTTCTGGTGGTACTTCGCCGAGGACATGGTGCCCGACACCAAGCCCATGTTCGGTGTGCTGAGCGCCGCGATGCAGTGACGCCCGCTAGTGCGCCGCGATCACGCCGCCGTTCCCCGAGGCGTCGCGAACGTCGACCGAGACCACATGCGCCGCGCCCTCCCCGCCGATGGTCACCGTCGCGGCCCCTTTCGCGTCGGGTGTCCCGCTCGCGGTCTGCTGGCTGCCGTCATCCATCTTCGCCGTCACGCTCCACGGCCCGGGCAGCGGGACGTCCCCGTCGCTCGGCCCCTCCCGCAGCGCCCGCAACCCCGGCGCCCCGCCCAGAAGCGCCACGATGGACACGCCGGCGGACCCGATCGCCGCGCTCGACTTCGCGGAGAGGGGCGCGGCCACGACGTCGAACGTCGCCGACGTCACGTCGTACGGCGCGGGACCCGACGCCGTCATCGCGGCCCCGTGCGCGTGGAGCCGGTACGCTCCGGCCGGCAGCGAGAACGCCCGCGACGGCGCGTCGATCGCGAAGGGATCGGGCGGGACCGGCTGCCACGTGGCCGCGTACACGTGATGAGCCGGCGCCTTCGCGTCGAGGGGCTCGGGCTGATAGGTCACCACCACCGCGCCGTCGTACGAGCTCGCCGCCTTGCCGCGCGCATCCAGCAGCGGCGCGAACCCCTGGCTGCCCATCACCTCGACCGTGACCTCGGGGAAGTCGACCGCCGGATCGCCGCCGTACCACGCGAAGCGCGCTGCGCCGACCGCGCGCGGCACGGCGCCGGCCGGCTGCGGCTTGGTCGCGGCATCGATGGTGTCGGGCCAGAGCATCGCCGCGGGAGTGGCCGGCGTCCCGTGGTCGGTCGTCGTCGTCACCTGCACCGTCGAGTCGCCCGGCCACGGCCACGGCAACGGCTCGCGCGTCGAGCCGGCCTCCGGATCCTCGAGCTCGGGCGTCCACGCCAGCGCGGCCGCCTGCAGCACGCCGTCGATCACCATCTCGCCCTCGAGCGGGCCCCAGAGGTTGACCGTCGGCTCGTAGCCTCCCGCCAGCCAGTCCTCCGCCGTCAGCATGTAGCCGCCGTGGTCCGCGTAGCCGACGAGGAGCGTGTGATCGCGCCCGGCCGGCGAGCGTCCGCGCAGGTACGACGCGAACGGGGCCGTGGGCTCACCCGGGATACCCAGCACGAGCCAGTCGCCCGACGGCAGCCCGGCGAACCGCACGGCCGTCGCCGTCAGCCGCACGCTGTCGCAGAGCGGGAGCTCGAGCGTCGGCAGGTCGTAGATGGCGAACACGATGGCGCCGCCGCGCTCGATGGACAGGCACGACGAGTAGGCGCCCATGCCCGAGGTTCCCGGGATGGGCGCGATGGAGCCGCTGGTCAGCGTGCCGCACAGACCGGCCCCTGCGGGGGCGTTGAACTCGTCGATCGGCGTGAGCACCGAGCCGCTGTCGTCGAGGATGAGACCGTCGGGAACGTAGGACGTGTCGGGCGGGATGTACCAGAGCGTCGTCCCGTTCGGTCGCTTCACCACCCCCGCGTGACCGACGTAGATGGGTCGGCTCACCACCTCCATGGCCGCGCTGTCGGACGTCTGGATCCCCTGCACCAGCGGAGCGACCATCGCCGCCGCGCGCGCCCCGAGGATCTCGAGCCATGGCATGTCCAGGCAGTGCGCCGCGTCGGGGCAGCTGCCGCGACCCGTGCCGTCGGCCGGGGCGATGTCGCCCGTGGCGCCCTGCAGGTGGAGCACCGGGTAGCCGAGCTTCGCCGTGAGCGCGCGAGCCACGGCGCCGGGCGCGTCGGTGGTCGCGAGCGGGTTGCTCTCGTCGCCCACCGTGCCGTGGATCGGCAGGTCGACCAGCGCCGCCATGGTCGAGCCGTCGCTGCGGTCGACGCGCATCGCCCACACCACCGGATCCTTGTGCGCGCCCGCCGTGTTCCCGTCGGGACCGAGGATCTCGTCGTTCTCCGGCCGGCGGTCGTGGGTCACGGCGTCCTGCGGATCGAACGCGCCGTCCACCGCGAAGCCGATGCGGGCCGGCTCCAGCGCCGCGAGGGCCTGCTGCGCCGCGCTCGTGATCGTCGCGACCACACGATCGAAGAGATCCTTGCGCGGTCGATCCACGCCCGGGGTGAGCCAGTAGGTCGGCTGCCACCCCGCCCAGGCGCCGT
>DATBQU010000314.1:0-2554 GCA_036560665.1 Polyangiaceae bacterium | reverse complement strand
GCCCGAGCGCCAGCGGTCCCTCCGGTGTCGCCGCGCCGCACGAGCCACCCACCGTGTTCTGCCCGGGGCACTGGCACGAGCCTCCCGGTGTGGGGCACGACGATCCCTGCGCGGGGCAGTCCGCGTTGGTGCAGCACTCGTTCGACGAGATGCACGCGTTGGTCTGCGCGCACATGTGCTCGCCGCCCGGGCACGCGCACTGCGTCCCCGGCTGGAGGCACACCTGGCTCGGGATCTTGCAGTCGGCGCTGGTGCAGCAGGTGCCCGCCGGGATGCACGTGTCGCCCGCGACGCAGGCCACCGTGCCGCCCCCGCAGGCGAGCGAGCACACGCCGTTGGTGCAGACGTGGCCCTTGCCGCAGTCGTGGCCGCACGAGCCGCAGTTGGCGGGATCGGTCGAGAGCGTCGCGCAGTACGGCACGCCCCCGCCCGCGTCGACCGCGGTGCTGCCCGAGTCCTTGGCGCCGGAGTCGAGGGTCGTCGCGTCGGCCCCGCCGTCGCTCGCCCCGGCCTCGTGCGGGGCGCCGGCCTCCGCGGCCAGCCCGCACATCGTCTGCGGGGATGGGCAGGTGTCGCCGCACGAGCCCTTGCCGCACACGAGCTTGGCCCCGCACGCGTTCCCGCACTTGCCGCAGTTCCTCAGGTCGCTCGCGAGGTCGACGCACGCGCTGCCGCACGCTGTCATCGGCGTGACGCACGACGTGTCGTCGCCCACGCTCGCGTCGTCGCCGCCCGTGGCGCTCGAGTCGTCCGAGCCGCCGTTGGCGCAGCTCAGGGCGAGCAGCGCGACGACGAGCCACGGGACGATCGCGCGCGGCGTCATACGCCAGTCTGTGCGCGATCCCGCCGATGCTGCAAGCTTCGTCGTGGCCCGATGACGTCTCAGCCATCTCCATGATCGCCACGACCGCCGCGGCGCAACGTGGCGCGCCGGATCCACTCGAAAAGGCGGGCATCGCCGGTGGCACCCGAGTTGCACTTGCGGCGCGCCCAGGAGGTCGGTCGATGCGTCGCGAGCTGGGAGCCATCGTCGCGGTCGTGGCGCTCTGCGCCTGCGGGGGAGTCACGTTCACGGGGCCGGACGGGGGTGGGGACGGCGGATCCTCGTCGAGCTCCGGCGGCTCGAGTGGCGGCTCGAGCGGAAGCTCCGGCTCCTCGAGCGGCGGGTCCAGCGGAGGCTCGAGCGGTGGATCGAGCGGCAGCTCCGGGAGCTCCTCGTCGAGCGGGAGCTCCAGCGGCGGACCGGACGCGGGCCGCGTGCCCCTCCAGCATCGCGTGAGCGACGCCCAGTGCTCCACGCCCGCGGCGCCCGGCAACTGCCCGATCCAGGGCGGCCCCGGCCCGGGGAACTGCACCAGCGACAGCAGCTGCACCGCCGGCGTGAACGGGCGCTGCGCCGAGCAGGGGGGCGGCGTCCTCTACTGCGCGTGCACCTACGACACGTGCATGCACGACACCGACTGCGCGACCGGGAAGACGTGCGCCTGCCACGGCTCGCCGTACGCCGGCGGCGACGGCAACACGTGCATGCCCGGCGACTGCCGCGTCGACGCCGACTGCGGCGCGGGCGGCTACTGCTCGCCGTCCTACGACGTGTCGTCGTGCGGGAGCCTCGGCGGCTACTACTGCCACACGCCCAAGGACCTGTGCGTCGACGACGCCGACTGCCAGGGCACGAGCGGTCCCGCGGTGTGCACGTACGTGACGACCTCGGGGCGCTGGGAGTGCCGCGCGCAGCAGCTCTGCGGGTGAGAGGATCGTGCTACCGATCCCCGCATGCCCCGCATGCCGTCTGCCGCCGCCAAGCGCGCCGCCTTCCGCCGCCTCCACGAGTCCGGCTGCTTCGTCCTGCCCAATCCGTGGGACGCGGGCACCGCGCGCTACCTCCAGGGGCTCGGCTTCCAGGCGCTGGCGACCACCAGCGCCGGCTTCGCTTTCAGCCAGGGGCTCCCCGACGGGGGGGCCGTCGGCCGCGACGCGGCGCTCGCGCACTTCCGGGCGATCGCCGAGGCGACCGAGGTCCCGGTGAACGCCGACTACGAGGGCGGCTACGCCGACGAGCCGCCGGGCGTCGCGGCCAACGTGCGCCTGTGCTGCGAGACGGGCGTCGCCGGGCTGTCCATCGAGGATTCGACCGGCGATCCGGCGACGCCGCTCTACCCGTTCGATCTCGCGCTGGCGCGGGTGAAGGCGGCGCGCGCCGCGATCGACGAGGCCGGCGGCGACGTGATCCTCACCGCGCGCAGCGAGGGGTTCATCTGCGGTCGCCCCGATCTCGACGAGACGCTCCGCCGGCTGACGGCGTTCGCCGCCGCAGGCGCCGACTGCCTCTACGCGCCCGGTCTCAGGACCCGCGAGGAGATCGAGGCGGTGGTGAAGGCGGTGTCCCCCCGGGCGGTGAACGTCCTGGTGTCGAGCGCGAAGGGCTTCACGGTGGCCGAGCTGGCGGCGATGGGGGTACGCCGCATCAGCGTGGGGGGCACCCTCGCGCGCGTGGCCTGGACGGCCTTCGCCCGCGCGGCCACGGAGATCGCCGAGCGCGGGACGTTCGAGA
>DATBQU010000313.1:0-11136 GCA_036560665.1 Polyangiaceae bacterium | reverse complement strand
GCGCCTGTCCACCCACGCGCGGAAGGCGACCGACAGCCCCAGCGAGGAGTCGGTCACCCTCACGCGTCCCGCCACCACCTCGAGGCCCAGCGCCGCCGCCGACCGGAGCGCCTCCGGCAACGCAAAGACGTGGCTCAGCGTGCGCGGGAAGTTCCAGGCGAGCTCGATGTCGTTGTCGGTCAGATCGCGGTTGACCTTCTCGGCGATGGTTCGGTCGATGCTCGCCGGAAGCCATGCGATGTCCGCCTCCTCGATGGCGAGCCGGAACACGAGCGCCTCGTGCCCGTCGCGCAGCTGGACGCTGGGCTTGATCACGATGGCGACCCCCCGCACGTGCGTGCTCACGCTGACGCCGAGCACCGGCCAGCGCAGGTGGCCGGAGCACTGGACGCGCACGCCGGTCTCGGGCACGAGAGTGACGCCGGCCAGCTCGTCGACGGTCAGCACGCGCTCGCCGCTACCCACCTGCCCCAGCTCGATCTCCAGCGGTACGAACCGCTGCAGGAGCTCCGCGACGTCCTGCTTGGTGAGAATGGCCTCGATGCGCATGCCGGCGCCTCCTCACTCGTGAAATGGAAACCACTGCGTCGGATGTGCGCTCACGAAGCCACCGAGCGCGTCGGCCAGCCGCTGCGCCGCGGCGTCGAGCGCCGACGCGTCGGCGTGTCTGGCGACCCAGACCGGCTCGCGAACGTGGACCGCGTACCGCCGGTGGCCGGTGCGCGCCGAGAAGACCGGCACGATCGGCGCCCCCGTGAGCTGCGCCAGTCGCAGCGGCCCCTCCGGGATCTCACCGGGCAGACCGAAGAGGCGCACGGGGCGCCCCGCCATTCCCCGCGGGACGCGATCGATCTGGAGCGCCACCACGCCTCCGTCGCGCAGGTGCCGCATGAGAGGCAGCGAGGCCAAAGGATCTCCGCCCACGTGCACGACGTGCACTCCCTCCTTCGCCTGGCGCATCGCGTCCTGGAGCTCGCGGGCCTTCGGGTCGCGCTCCGGCTGCATGACGATCATCACCCTCTTCCGGTGGTCGCGAGCCACCAGTGCGCCGAGGCCTTCCCAACCGGCGGTGTGCGCCGTGGCGAAAATGACGCCGTCGAGTGAGGCAAGAATGTCGTCGACGCCGGCGCTGCGGTGGATCACCGCTCTCGGCGACACGTCGTTCCTGGACCCCGTGGCCAGCACCTCGGTGATGCACGACGCGAAGTTCGCGAACGTCTGGACCACCTCGAGCACGTCGCGTGACCGGCACACGGGGCCGCGCGCGCGCGCCAGCTGCCGCGAGATCCGCCGTCGCGCGCCCGGGCTCGCCAGCGCGATCGCCGCTCCGATCAGCGGGGGCGACCAGCGAACGAACCAGCCGGGGGCGCGGCTGGCACCGGCGCGGGCCAGCCGCCGCCAGAAGACGCCGTCGAGCGCGAGCCATCCTGCCGGCGCCGGGGTTCGCACGCTGGCGAGCGGCCGGTCGGAGGTGGTGGCGCTCACGCCAGCGCCTTGCTGCAAGCGGCGGACCGTCCTCCGCGCCGGGTGGAACGACTCGTGCTGGGCTGCCTCGCATGATCCCCTCGATACGCCGTACGATCCTCACCAGCGCCAGCGCGCTCACGTTGACTCTGCTGGCGAGCCCAGCGCGGGCTCAGGAGCCGGAGCCCGAGCACCGCTTCGGCGCTCCGGGCTTCGTCGTCAGCGCCGACCGGTTGCTGCCGCTCCTCAGCTATCAGTCGATCAAGACGACCCAGAACGACGGCAGCTCGGAGACGCAGTCGCGCCTCTCGGTCGCGCTGCTGAACAACGGCCCCTACGGCGTCTTCGGATCGTTCTACAACCTGCCGCGCGTCGGCTTCGACTGGCTGCCCATCCGCAACCTCACGCTGGGCGGCGCGGCGTGGCTCTACACCGACCTGCAATCGACCGACACGCAGTCGCCGGCCAGCGGTCCGTCGAAGAACACCGACACTCCGAAGGCGACGTACTGGGGTGTCGCTCCGCGCATCGGGTACGTCTTTCCCCTGAGCGAGAAGCTCTACCTGTGGCCGCGCGCAGGCGTCGAGTACCACAACGTCAGCACCAGCGACGTGGGCAACGGCTCGGGATCCGTCTCGCAGTTCGCGGTCGAGGTGGAGGCCATGCTGGTCGTCTCGCCCTGGCGCCACTTCGGATTCCAGGTCGGTCCCACCGCCGACATCCCCGTCACGGGCTCGCAGACGGTCACCTCCACCAGCACGGGCGGTACCTCCACCTCGACCAAGGTCGACTCGGCGATGCTCCAGATCGGGCTGTCCGCCGGGATGCTCGGGCACTTCTGACCCCCCGGGCGATGGTGCCGCGCCGGGCTCTCTGGCGACGACTCGCCCTCCGGGCGTTGCAGATCGCGCTCGGTCTCGCGGTCTTCTACCTCGTGACCGCCAACGTTCTGCTCCGCACCCATCTGCTTCGCGACGCGATCAGCTCGAGCCCGGAGTCGCTCCTGCTCGACTATGACAGCGCGTACACCCTCATCCCCGGGCGTGTCCACGTCGACCGGCTGACCATCCGCGGTGCCGACCGGCACGTGCAGTGGCTGCTGACGCTCGAGCAGGCCGACGCCCGCATCTCGCTCCTCGACCTGTTGCGTCGGCGCTTCCACGCCACGCGCGTCGTGGGGAGCGGGTTCACCATGTGGACGCGCCTGCGCGTCGATCCCGTCCACGACAACCCCGACGTGCTCGCCGCCCTGCCCGCCATCCCCGGCTTCATGGAGCCGCCCGCGCTCGACTTCGGGCCCGACCCGCCCCCGCTCACGGACGCCGCGTACGACCTCTGGAGCATCCAGCTCGACGACGTGCGCGTCGACCGCGTGCGCGAGCTCTGGATCCACCAAATACGGGGCCGGGGAGACATGAGCGTGCGGGGTCGATGGTTCTTCCGCCCGACGCGGTGGCTCGACGTCGGCCCGGCCACGCTCGACGTCCACGCGGTCGACCTCACCTACGGGCGCGAGACTCTCGCCGCGGGCACCGAGGGATCGATGGCTGCCACCATCCATCCGTTCGACATCCAGCAGACCAAGGGGCTCGAGTACTTCAACCACGTGTCGACCATCGAGCACCTCCAAGGCATCGTCATGGCGGCCGCCGCGCTCCAGGCCCTCGTCCACTCCGACGACGCGCGCGTCACGCGCGGCCAGGGCCCGTTCGACGCCCGCCTGATCATGGATCACGGCGCCTTCGCCCCCGGGACGCTGGTCGCCATCGACCTGCCGGACGCCGAGGTGGAAGGAGTGGGGCTTGCCATCGACGCCCGGGTGCGCTGCGAGTTCACCGTGCACCCCACCGAGCAGGGCAGCCTCGCCACCTTCGACACCAGCGCCGTCGAGCTTCGCGTCGCGCGGCGTGGCGTCCCGCAGGCGCGCGTCGCCGCGGTCGACGCTTCCCTCTCCACCCACCACCTGCGCTTCACGGACGCGTTCGACGACACCGGCTTCGGCCTCGACGTGCGTGGCGCGGAGACCGACGACCTTGGGGTATGGGCGCACTTCGTCCCGGCGGCGGCGCCGCTCGCGGTGCGCTCCGGACCGGTGACCGCTCACGCCCACGCCGAGGGATCGCTCGCGGAGGGGCGCGGTCACGGTGCGCTGGGGTTCGTGGCGCGGCACCTCACGGCGGCGCCCGCGGGATACGCGGTGGCCGCGGATGTGACCGGCGACGTCCAGATCACGCGCTTCGACCTTCCGCCCCGCACCCTCAGCGGCGTCGCGACGCTCATCGCCGACGCGCCGACGGTCCACCTCGGGCGCGCCACCGTGGCGGCGGGCAGGGTAGAGACGCGCGTGGAGCTGCGCAGCGTGGTGCTGGCGGAGCGGAGGGTCGACCTGTCCGGCAGCGCGGTCGTCGTCCGCGACGCCTCGGTCCGCTCGGGCAACGGTGGCACCGTGCTGGTCGTCCCGGCGCTGACGGTGGCTGCGCCCGAGCTCCAGGTCGCCGGCGGTCGCCTGCTCGGACGCGCCACGCTCGATCTGCCTTCCGCGCGGATGGACCTGGCCTGGCTGGGCGATCTGGTCGCCTTGCCCGGCGGCCTCGCCGTCCAGGGCGGCGCGTTGACCGCGAAGCTCAGCGCGGAGCTCGACGTGGCAACCCGGGCCCTGAAGGGCGACGGCCGGGTGTGGGCCCAGGGCTTCCGCGGGCGCGCCGGCGAGACGCCGTTCTTCGCCGACGGGCTGGCCGCGCTGCGTGTACGCCCGGCGGAGGGGCGGCCGGGAGTGATGGATCTCTCGGGGACGACGCTGGCGGTCTCCCGCGCCGGCACCGGGGACGGCGCAGCGCCGGACCGCACCTGGTGGGGCCACCTCGATCTGCGCGCTGCCACGCTGAGCCTCGACGACGGCGCCCGCTTCCTCGCCCGGGTCCATCTGACGGCCCGGGACGCCACCCCCGCGACGGTGCTCGTCGCCCAGAACACCGGCGTGCCCGCCTGGGCAGCCAACGCGTTTCGCATGCCGTCGCTCGTGGCCGACGCGGAGGTGGAGGTGGCGCCCTCCGCGCTCGTCATGCGCTCGCTGGTCGCTCGCGGGGGGAATCAGTCGCTGCGGATGGAGTACACCAGGCTCGCCGGGCGACCCGACGGCGCCGTGCTCGCCGACCTCGGCTGGATCGAGGTGGGGTACGATCTCACCGAGGGCTCGACGGGCCTGGTCCTCTTCGGCCCCGAGAGCTGGTTCGATCGCCGGCGGGCGCCCCCGCCGACGGCGGTCACCGAACGCCAGAGATCTCGCTAGCGCACGCAGCGGCGTCACCAGCGCGCGCGGAGGTCCTCGGCCCAGCCGCAGGCCTCGTCGACGACGAGGCACGTGCCGTCGTCGGCGCGGAGCGTGCCCCGGAAGACGCCGCACGCCCAGCGCAATCGGGCGCCGAGCGGCCAGGCGTCTGCGCCGACGGTGCGCTGCGCCGAGGGCGCCAACCGCAGGTCGACCTGATCGCCGCCTATCGAGCGCACCGTCCCCGCCTCCAGATCGAAGCGAACGCGCGCGCCGATCTTGTGCAGGCGGCCGTCGTGCACGAAGGCGTTCTCCGTCACCGGCGAGGCGTCGGTCCACCTCGCGCCGAGATTGAATCCGAAGCGCACGCCGTCGCGCTGCCCGGCGCCGCACGCCCAGTTCCAGGTGGTGCGCCGCGGCCACATGCCGCGCCCGTAGTCGAGCGTCGCGAAGGCGCCGCCCGCCGCGTCGAGGACGTGCTCCCGCGCCCCTTCGCGCACCACGCCGCGGGCCGGCAGCGCCAGCTGCTTGCAGGTGTACTGGTAGCGGCGTGCGCTCCAGGGGACGAGCACGCCGAGCGAATCGACGTCGGCACGGTCGACGGTGAGCTCCACGCGCAGCCCCTCGCCGGAGCGCGGCCGCCACGTGCCCTCGACGTGCGTGGCCTCCGGGCGCTCGCGGATGGCGACCGCGAAGCCGCGCCCGTGCACTTCCACGTCCCGCGTCCGCGGCTCGTCCCCCATCGCCACGCCCAGGCCGAGCGGACGGACGTGCCAAGCGTCCACGAAGCGCGCGCCGTCCACGAACGAGATCGCGGCGAGGCCGATGTAGTCGAGGTCGGCCAGCGTGACCGAGACGAGCCGCTCGCGCGTGGCGACGCACCAGTACTCCCAGCGCTTGCGCCGACCGTTGGCTCCTGGGAGGTTGCACCGGTGCAGCGGACGCCGCGTCCAGCCCACGGCGTCGCGCGCGAGCGACCCGTCCGGCAGCGCGATGGCCGCAGGCGCCGTGATCTCCCGCTCGGTCATCGCGGGTGACAGGCTACCAGCTCGGGCCGGTGGCCCTCAGCGCGGCAGCTCGATCCGCACGCGCACCCGCGGGGGCCCCAGCTCGACGAAGCGCACGCAGCCGCCGTGCGCCTCGACCGCGGCGCGCACGATGGCCAGACCCAGCCCGGACCCCTTGCCCTTGCGCGCCGTGGTCGCGCGCTCGAAGAGACGCCGCCGCACCTCGCCCGGCACGGTCGAGGGCTCGTTGGCCACGTCGACGACGATGGCGTCGCGCGCCCGCGCGTCCACGGCGACCTGCACGACACCTCCCGGGCTCGCCTCCACGGCGTTCTCGAGCAGGTTGCCGAGCGCGCGCGCCAGTGCCGCCGGATCGCAGCGGAGACGATCGCCCGCTCCTCCCGCGGGCGCGCCGGCGCCCGGCGCGCTCGCCACCGACACACCCCGCGCCCGCGCCAGCGGCTCCACGTCGGCGATGGCCTGCGCCACCATCCCCTGGATGGACGCGCGCTGCTCGCGCGGGAGCGCCGCCGTCTCGAAGCGCGCCAGCGTCACCAGATCGGCCAGCGAGCGATCGAGCTGCTCGGCCGAGCGCCGCAGGTTGGCCACGAACGCCCGCGCCGCCGCCGGCTCGTCGAGCGCGCCGTCCTCGAGGACCTCCAGCGTCGCGCGGATGGCGGCTACCGGGGTCTTCAGATCGTGCCAGGCGTCGCGCAGGAACGCCGCCGCGTACGGCTTGCCCTCGAGCTCCCTGCGCATCACCGCCAGGGCGCGCGCGAGCTGCCGCGCCTCGGCGCCGTCGCCGTGCGGCAGACGGCCCGTGGGCTTTCCCTCGGCGATGCGCGACGCCGCGAGCGCCAGCTCCTCGAGCGACCGCGCCAGGCGCCGCCCCACCAGCGCCGCCGCCACCGCCGCGATGGGCAGCAGCACGACAGCCAGGACGAAGGCCTTGGGCGCGACCCGCAGCAGGCGCGCCACGAAGCCGATGGTCTGGTCCTCCTCGGCCACGGCGTAGAGACCGGTCGCGAGCGCGCCGAGCAGCGTCGCCCCCGCCAGCGCGCCGAAGATCCGCGCCCGCAGCGACGTCACGCCGCCCCCTCGCCCAGGCGGAAGCCCACGCCGCGCACCGTCTCGATCGTCGTCGCCGGCGCGCCCGCCTCCTCGAGCTTTCGACGCAGCCCCTTGAAGTGGGAGTCGACGGTTCGCTCCGTGAGCGCGTACGCGTTGCCCCACACCCGCTCGACGAGCTGCGTCCGCGTGCGCACCCGCCCGGGGGTCTCGCACAGGACGCGCAGCAGCTCGAACTCGATCCGCGTGAGCTCGAGGATACGGCCGGCATACCCGGCCCGGTGACGTTCGACGTCGACGGTGACGCCGGCGGCCGGCGGAGCTTGCCCGGACGCTGCCGCCGCCCCCGCCATGCCGCCCGGCCTCGCGCCGCGACGCAGCGTCGCCCGCACCCTGGCCACGAGCGCGCGCGGCGAAAAGGGCTTGCTCACGTAGTCGTCCGCGCCCGCCTCCAGGGCGGCGACGCAGTCGACCTCCTCGTCACGGCTGGTGAGCACGACCACGCGCGGCACCTCCGCCAGGGCCTGCGCCTCGCGAATCAGGGAGAAGCCGCTTCCATCCGGCAGGCCCAGATCGAGCACCACGGCGTCGACCGCGGGTAGCGTCCGCCGCGCCTCGTCGAGCGTGGGCGCGACCTGCGCGCCCATGCCGTCCCTGCGCAGCGCGTAGGCCACCGCGTCCGCGATCGCGCCATCGTCCTCGACCACCAGCACCCGCGGAGAGGGCCTCACCTGGGGAGCCAACACGTCGCATTCCTCCTTTGTTTCTGCGCCGAGACTCCTCGCGCGCTCCCCGGGAACGCCCGGAACGGTCGCTACCTATCGCTACGAGGAGAAGATGATGGACGTCGATACAGCCCCGATGCCGCGCGTCGTTCCCCCACCCACAGCCGACCCTCCGGGCGCCTGGGGATGGACGGAGCGCCTGCTTTCCGCTGCACCTTCGACTACCTGGACTCAGGAGGCCCGGCGCCTCGGCGTGGGGCTCGGCCTCGCCGCCGCGTTCGGCACCGCCCTCGGCCTCCGCCAGGGCGGCTCCTCGCTGGCCACGAGCGCGGCGGGGGTCTCGGCGGGCATGCTCGTCGTCGCCGTCGTCGCCGTGCCGGCGTTCGCCATCGTCCTGGCCCTGGCGAGCGCGCCCATCGACGCCTTCGCGCTGGCACGCGCCACCACGCGCGCCATCGCCCGCGCCGGCCTCGTCCTCGGCGGCCTCGCCCCCGCCGTCGCCCTCTACGTCGTCACGGTGGAGGACGCCATCACCGTCACCCTGGTCGGCTTCGGCGCGCTCCTCCTCGCCGGCGGCATCGGCATGGGCTCCTTTCACCGCGAGCTCGCGCCGACGCTCGTCTCCGCGCCCGCCGCCACGCGGTGGGCCACGCGCGCGGCCATGCTCGCCTTCCTCGTCTTCGCCGCCACCCTCGCCGCGCGCATCTGGTGGATCGCGCTGCCTGCCCTCACGGGTGCGCTGTGAGCGGCGTCGACGTCGCCCTCTTCAACCGCATCCTGCGTGCGCCCTCCGAGGTCGCCCGCGATTGCCGCGACGAGCACGACGTGGCCCCGATGGCCGCCCATGCGCTCCTCGCCATCGTCCTCGGCGCCACCCTCTTCGGCGCTGCCGTCGGTTCGTGGCACGGCGGCGCGCAGATCCCGCTCGCCGGCGGCAAGCTGGCGCTCGTCACCGTGGGGACGCTCGCCGTGTGCGCGCCCGCCTTCTACGCCATCGCTGCCGTCTTCGGCAGGCCGTGGTCGCTGCGCACGGTGGTCTCGCTCGTGCTGGTCGCGGGCGCCCGCTTCTCCCTCGTGCTCCTCGCCGCCACGCCCGTGCTCTGGCTCACCGTCAACCTCGGCGCCGGCTATCACCTGGTGAAGGTCGTCGCGGCGCTCGCCTATGCGCTCGCCGGGCTCACCGCGCTCACGCTTCTGCTGCGCGGCCTCGGCGACGGCCCCGGGAAGAAGGCGACCATGACCCTCTTCATCGGCGTGTTCCTGATGGTCGGCGGGCAGGCGGCCTGGGTCCTGCGGCCGTACATCGGCGATCCCGAGCAGTCCGACCTCCCCGTGCTCACGCGCGAGCGCGAGGGCGGCATGGCCTACCAGGTGTGGCTGTCCGTCCAGCAGCTCGGGCGTCCTGCGCCGAAGTCGGCCCCATGAGCCTGCGCGATCTGCTCCTCCTCTACTGTGTCGTCGGCGTGGCCTGCGCCATCGCCGTCCTTCGCCGCGCGCCCGCCACGACGGCGCGCTCGCTCGCCTCCGCGGCGGCCACGGTTCCCCTGTGGCCCTTGTGGGCACCCTTCGCCCTCGCGTCGTCGCAGCCGCGACCTCGCCCGCCCCGCTCCGGCGACGCCGCCCCGCTCGACGGCGGCGCCCTCGCCCGCATCGAGCGTGCCCTGGCCGAGGCGGTCGACGCCGTCGCCGGCACGCCCATGAGCGAGGTCTTCACCCGCGCCGTCGCCGCGCGCATCGCGGCCGAGGTCGGTCGCGTCGCCGTCCGCCTCGACGAGCTGCGCGCCCTCGAGCGGCGCACCGGCCTCGACGCCGACGCCTCCGCACGCCGTCTGCGCGATCTCGAAGCTCAGGGCGCCCCCGAGCGCGCGGTGGCCACGGCGCGCCTCCAGCACGAGAGCCTCTCGCGCCTGGGGCAGCTGCGCGCCGCCGACGCGCAGGCGCTGGAGGAGCTGGCCGATCTGCTCGAGGCGTTACGGACGCAGCTCTTGCTCGCGCGCTACGCGGGCTCGTCCGCGGAGGGCGCCGACGCGATCGTGGGCGAGGTGTGGGCGCGTCTGGAAGGCCTGGGCGCGGCCTTCGACCCCGGACCCGAACGCTGCACATGATGCGCGCCGTTCGGAGGTAGACTCGTCGACGTGAGCCGGTGGACCGAACGCCTCCTCGCCACGCCCGGTCGCAGGCTGGTGGCGATCGGGCTCGGCGGCGCGCTGGTAGGCGCGCTCCTCGTGGGGTCCATCGGGTCGATGGCGCGAGGCTGCGGGCGGGGCGACCGACTCCACGAGCTCGATCAGCGGATGGCCCGCGTCGAGGTCGCCCTCGGCATGGGCGACGGCGAGGCCCCGCCGTCGGCCGATACGCCGCCCGCCGGCGCCGACGCCGGTCCGGCGGAGGAGACCAACGCCGCGTGCGCCGTCGCGAAGGTCGCCGCCTACCAGGCGTGGCAGGAGGCCATGACCAGGGCCAAGGCGCTCGCCGCCCCCGCCCAGGCCTCCTGCGCCGACGCGTGGACCGACCGGAAGAGGCAGGCCTGCTACTACGCCGCCTCCACCGGCGTACGCACGACTCAGGCTGCGCGCGACGCCGTCATCCCCGGCGACGGGGCGGCGCGCGACACGGTGAAGGCGGTCAAGGACGACCCGCGCAACGAGGCGATCGCGCGCGCCCGCGCCGCGAGCGACAGGGCCTTCGCCGAGTGCCACGAGGAGAGCCCGTAGCTGCCGAGCTTCGGCCTGACGCGTCAGCGTTCAATCCGTGTTGTTCCCTCCGTCGTCGCCCGCATTGCCGTCGTCCCCCGAGTTTCCATCGTCGCCAGCGTTGCCGTCGTCACCCTGGTTGGCGTCGCCCGCGGCGTCGCCGCCTCCGGAGCTGCCGCCACTGCTGCTACCCGAACCGCCTCCGGAGCTGCTCCCGCCACTCGAGCTGCTGCCGCCTTCGTGTCCGGCGTCGCTACCTCCGTCTGGAACGGAGATGGCCGCGCTGGTCGCTCCGCCACACCCCGCGGCCACGACTCCGCCCAGGAGCGCGGCCGCTCCGGCAGAGAACATCCAAGGGTGCGTCCACCCCGGGCCGGCGACGCGCATGGCCTGGCGCATCAATGCTCGCCTTCCTGCTGCACGTCGCTGTTGTCCCCCTCCTGGCTGTCGCACCCCTGCACTTGGTCCGGCGCGTTCTGGTCGCCGACCGCCATCTCCCGCGTCGGGTCGGCCTGCTGGGCGCTGTCGGGGGTGGTCGACTCGCCCTCGCTGCCCCCTCCCGTCGAGCCGTCCTCGCAGCTCCTCTGCTGATCGTCGCCCGCGCAGTCGACGCAGTCGCCCGTGGAGCTGCCCTGCACGGGCGTCGATTGCACCTTGAATCCCCCCGCTGGCGCGGCGGCCAGGTAGCGCACGTTGCCGAGCGACAGACGGGCGCCGTCGGTCCCGAGGACGAAGGGCCTGCGCCGGCGCGAGGCCGAGGAGCTCGCGCACGTCACAGAGTCACCCTTGCGGTGACGCGAACACCGCCGCGGCCCTGGATGACGCATGTCATGCGGTGCCAAGGTGGCCCGTTACGCCTGGAGCTGATGCTCCGAGCGCCGTTAGCCTCATGGAGGTGACCTCATGACAGC
>DATBQU010000312.1:0-2461 GCA_036560665.1 Polyangiaceae bacterium | reverse complement strand
GCATGACGGTGGCCAAGACGCCCGGCCCCATCAAGCCGCTGCTCGCGGTCAAGCAGGCGCCGCAGTCCGGCACCGTCATCGTCAAGGTGAACGCCAGGCAACTGGTGGGCAAGAGCAACTACAGAAGGGTCACCTTCAACTGGCAGTTCAGCGCCGACGGCGGCAAGACGTGGACGAGCGCGCCGTCGACGCCCCTGGCGAGCACGGAGATCGCGGGCCTCACGCCCCTGACGACCTACTCGTTTCGCGTGAGCGCCACCGTCTCGAAGGCGGTGGGCGCGTGGAGCCAGGCCATCAGCTTCCTGGTTCGGTGAGCCTGGCCCAGCACCGCAGGGGTGGGACGACGCCCCGTCAGGCGACGTCCTGCCCCTCGGGGCTCGCGAAGCATTCCCTGCCCTGCCTGCAGGCGCTCGCGTGCGCGGGCTGCTGGTCGGTCCCCCAGGTCTCCATCGTCCGCAGGCACCAGAACACCGCTGTCGACGAGGCGCCCTCGCGCCAGTCGCGCGCGAGGCCTTCGAGGGTGCCGAAGCCCGTCTTGGTCCGCAGCTTCCGGCACACGATGGGCAGCCTCACGCGTTCTTCGCTCATGACGCCTCCACGGCCGCGAGCACGGCGCGGCGCACGGCCACCTCGATGAGAGGCAGCTTGTAGCCGTTGTCGCGCAGCGGCACGGCGCCCTGCAGCGCGGCGCGCCCGGCGTCCCCGGCGCTCGTCGCGTCCACCGCGCGTCCCACGAGCGTCGCCTCGGCCGCGCGGGCTCGCCAGGGAACCGGTGCCACCGCACCCAGGACCACCGACGCACGGGTGCACTGATTGCCGGCGCGCTCGAGGACCACGGCGACCTCGGCCAGGGGCCAGTCGTAGGACTCCTTCTCGGCCTGCTTGCCGTAGGCCGACGTCGCCCCGCTCGCGAGTGCGGGTAGCACAACGTCGGTCACCAGCTCGTCGTCCTCGCGGACCGTGTCCCGCACGGTCACAGTCTCGGCGGGGGTGAAGAACTGCTCGAGCGCGACTGCGCGCACCCCACGGCGACTGGTCAGCTCGACGCTGGCACCGAGCGCGAGCAGCGCCGTCGCGAGCGACGACGGATGCACGGCGCAGCATGCCGTGTGCGCGAACACCGCGTGGTAGGCGTTCTCGCCTTGCTGCGCGAAGCAGTGCGCTCCGCCCTTGCGGCGACATTCGAACGCCTCGCTGCGCAGGTACCAGCATCGCGGCCGCTGGAGCAAGTTGCCGCCGACGGTGGCCATGTTGCGGATCTGAGGGGTCGCCGCATGCGCGGCGGCATCGGCGAGGGCCCGGTAGCGCGCCCGGACGACCGCGTGGTCAGCCAGCGCCGCCAGCGTCACGAGCGGCCCGATGCGCACGCCCCCGGCGGCGGCATCCTGCACGCGGTCGAGCCCTGGCAGCTTGCGCAGATTGACGAGGCGCGAGGGCGCGACCAGCCCCTCCTTGAGCAGGTCCATCAGGTCGACGCCGCCGGCCTTGGGGACCGACGCGGGCCCCAGCTGCGCGAGCGCATCGGGAAGCGTCGTGGGATCGCTCCACTCGAGCCGGTTCATCGCTTCACCTCGGTGCGGTGCGCGAGCGCCGCGAGCACCCGGTCCGGCGTCATCGGCAGCTCTCTCACGCGCACGCCCGTCGCGTTGTAGACCGCGTTGGCGATCGATCCCGCCGTCGCCACCGTCGAGGGCTCGCCGATGCCTCCCGCGTCGGTCGAGCTGCGCCCGCGGTACTCCTCGATGATGTGCACCTCGATCTTCGGGATCTCTCGGGCCCCTGCGATCTTGTACGTCTCGAGGTTGGCGTTGAGCATGGCGCCGCTCTTGCGGTCGAGCACCCGGTTTTCGTAGAGCGCGTAGGACAGCCCCTGGATGATCCCTCCGTGGATCTGGCCCTCGACGGCCAGGGGGTTGATGGGGCGACCGCAGTCGTGAACCGCCACGACCCGCTCCACCTGCACCCGGCCGGTCTCCACGTCGACGGCCACCTCGGAGAACTGCACGCCGCCGTAGCCCCCGATGCCCATCCCGCGACGGCCTCGGCCCTGGACGAAGCCGCCGTAGTCGTCGCTCCGGGTCGCCTGCGCGGTGATCTGCTCGGTGCGCAGCTTGGCCGCGGCCGTGCGCAAGGGCATCGAGCCCATGAGCGCCTCGGGTGTGGACGACGCAGCACGCGCGGCCTGGGCGTAGACCTCGCGCCGGGCGAGGAAGGCGGCGTTGCGGGCAGCCGGCGTGATCGAGCCGGTGGTGACGCTCCCGCCGGAGGCGGGACCGGGCGGATAGCTCGTGTCGCCGATCCGCACCGTCACGTCCTGCGGGCGGATCCCCAGCTCCTGGGCCACCACCTGGGCGAGCGCCGTGCGGATGCCGCCCCCGATGTCCTGCACCGCGCTCAGCACTTCGACCGAGCCGTCGCGACCGATGCGGACCTCGCACGTCGAGTCCAGGTTCACGAACCG
>DATBQU010000311.1:0-17849 GCA_036560665.1 Polyangiaceae bacterium | reverse complement strand
GTAGCGGGCTCCCTTCTGCGTTGGGGACACGCCCCCAAGCGAGTAGCGGGCTCCCTTCTGCATTGGGGGCACGCCCCCGAGCGAGAAGGGCGCTCCCTTCTGCGTTGGAGACGCGATCGCAAGCCAGAAGGGGCGCCCCTTCGGCGAAGGGAACGCGATGGCAAGCCGGAGACTAGGCCGCTCCCCGCGTCCTACCGCATGCGCACGACGACCCGCTCGGGCCGCGCGTCGTTGTCGAGCATGATGGCGTCGGCCTTGGCGCCGCGCTTGTCGAGCTCGGCGACGACGCGCGCGGCCTGATCGAGCTTGCGGCGGAAGGGGGGACCGCCCAGGACGAGCTCCAGGGCCCCCCGCCCCACGACCACCGTGTACGAGCCGTCCGGCTCGACGTGCACCTCCTCGAGCGGCGCGCGCCGGGCGAGGGGGCCGTGCTCGTACTCGGCGGCGAGGTCGATGGCGCGGCGGATGGTGCGGGTGGTCCCGTCGTGGTCGTCCGACAGGGCCTCGGGGCGCAGGCCCGTCACCAGCGGAAGATCGATGGGGTCGCCCGGCTCGAGGTGCTTGAAGGGCTCGCCGTCCGGCGTGGCGAGGTACGTGTCGCCGAGGGCGACCAGCGCGGCGGCCTTGCGCTCCGTCACCTGCACCAGGATGGTCCCGGGCAGGCGGCGGGCGAGCGTGGCCTCGGCGATCCAAGGATCGCCGAGGACGCGCGCGCGGGCGGCGTCGAGGTCGAGGGCGAAGACGTTGGCGCCCACCGAGACGCCGCACTCGGCGGCCACGGCGTCGCCGGGGCGTCGATCGTTGCCCACCACGTCGATCTCGGTGACCGCGAAGCGCTCGCTGGTCATCACGTGGCGTCGCGCCGCCCACGCCACGCCAACCGCGGCGCCGGTGACGAGCACCACGCCGACCATCGTGCGCAGGACGCCGAGCACCCGCGCGGCGCGCCCCGGCGGAGGAGGCGGACCGGCGATGGGCCCCGCCCCCTCGCCGGCCTCCGCGGGCGGCCGGGAGACGCGGATGCGGCGATTGCCGGGGGTCACGGTCGCGGCTCCGCCAGCATGGCCAGGAGCTCGCGCGCGCTGGCGTTGATGTCGCCGGCCCCGAGGGCGATGACGATGTCGCCCGGCTCCACCACGTCATGGAGCGCGCGGGCCACGTTCTTCTTGTCGCGCACGAAGGAGACGCCGTGGTGTCCGTGGGCGCGCATGGCGTCGGCGAGCGCCTCGCCGGTGGCGCCCTCGATGGGCTTCTCGCCCGCCGCGTACACGTCGGTGACGATGACCACGTCGGCCTTGTTGAAGGCGCGGGTGAACTCGTCGAAGAGCAGCTTGGTGCGCGTGTAGCGGTGCGGCTGGAAGGCGACGACGACGCGACGGTCGAAGCCGCGCTGGGCGGCGTCGAGGGTGGCCTCGACCTCGGCCGGGTGGTGCCCGTAGTCGTCGACGATCATCACGTCACCGCGCTTGCCGTTCTTGGTGTAGGCGGGCTGGCCCAGCACGGTGAAGCGGCGCTGCACGCCGTGGAAGCCGGCGATGGCGTCGCGGGTGACGTCGAGCGGCACCTCGAGCTCGTCGGCCACGGCGATGACGGCGAGGGCGTTGAGCACGTTGTGCGCGCCGGGCATGTGCACCACGAACTGCCCCAGGGGCTCGTTGCGGCGGAACGCGTCGAAGTGCGTGGCCAGCCCCTCGAAGCGCGGGTTCTTGGCGCGGTAGTCGGCCTGGCGGGCGATGCCGTAGGTCACGTGCCGGCGCTCGATGCGCGGCAGCACCTCCTGCACGCTGGGGTGGTCGATGCACATGACGCACAGGCCGTAGAAGGGGACCTTGTTGGCGTGCTGGACGAAGGCGTCCTTGACCGCCGCGAAGTTGCCGTAGTGGTCGAGGTGCTCGGGGTCGATGTTGGTGACGACGGCGATGGTGGGCGTGAGGCGCAGGAACGACCCGTCGCTCTCGTCGGCCTCGGCCACGAAGAGGTCGCCCTCGCCGTGGCGCGCGTTGGTGCCGAGCGCGTTGACCTTGCCGCCGACGACGACGGTGGGATCGAGCCCCGCGGCGCGCAGCACGGTCGCCACCATGGACGTGGTGGTGGTCTTGCCGTGCGAGCCGGCGATGGTCACCGCGTAGCGGACGCGCATCAGCTCGGCCAGCATCTCGGCGCGCGGGATGATGGGGATCTCCAGCGCGCGGGCGCGGGCGATCTCGGGGTTGGTGGGATCGATGGCGCTGGAGTAGACGACGACGTCCGCGCCGGCGACGTTCTCCGCGGCGTGCCCCGGGAACACGCGCACGCCGAGGCCCTCCAGGCGCCGCGTGTTCTCGTTGGGCTTGAGGTCGGAGCCGCTCACGTCGAACTCGAGTGTGCGCAGGATCTCCGCCAGGCCGCTCATCCCGATGCCGCCGATGCCGACGAAGTGCACGTGGCGGACGCGACCGCGGAACATCAGGTCGCCTCCTGCGCGCTTCGGGGCGCGCGGGCGGAGCCGTTGGTCCGGGTGCGCGGTCGCAGGGCGACGCCGGCCAGCTCGAGGAGGTCCGCGGCGACGTCGTGAGCCGCCCCGGGCTTGCCGCGCGCGCGCGAGGCCTCGGCCATGGCGGTCCGCGCGGGCTCGTCGACCAGGAGCCGCTCGAGCTCCGTCGCCAGGCGCGCGGCGTCCGCCGCCTCCTGCCGCACGCACACCGCACCTCCCGCGCGCGCGAGCGCCTCCGCGTTGCGGGCCTGGTGGTCGTCCGCGGCGTGGGGGAAGGGCACGAGGACGGCGGCACGACCGATGGCCGTGAGCTCCGCCAGGGTCGAGGCGCCGGCGCGGGCCACGACCACGTCCGCGTCGGCGATGGCCTGGGCGACGTCGTCCACGAAGGGCACCACCTTCACACGTTCGACCTTCGCGCGCGAGTAGGCGGCGCGCACGGGGTCGTCGCGATCCCGACCGGCCTGGTGGAGCACGTCGAGGCCCGGGACGTGCGCGAGCCGGGCGACGACCTCCGGCATCCGCTCGTTGAGCGCCGCCGCCCCCTGGCTGCCGCCCATGACCAGCACGCGCGCGGTCCCCCGCGTCGCCCCGGGCCGGGGCACGAACCCCGCCCGGAGCGGGACGCCGAACGACCGTCGCGCGCGGGCGCGGAACTTCGCGCCGGCCTCGTCCCACGCGACGTACGCGCGCCGCGCGAAGGGCGCCAGCAGGCGGTTGGCGAGTCCGACCACGCTGTTCGGCTCGAGCACGGCGACGGGGACGCCGAGGAGCGCCGCGGCGAGCGTCACCGGACCCGAGGCGTAGCCGCCGACGCTGAGCACCGCGCCGGGCCGCAGACGGCGCACGAGCCCGAACGCCCGACCGGTGGCGCGCGCGGCGACGAGAGCCCCGCGGATGGCGCGCGCCGGCCCGCCGCCCTTCATGGGCTCGACGTCGAGCAGCTCGAGCGCCCAGCCCCGGGCCGGCACCACGCGCGCCTCGACGCCGCGCGCGGTCCCGCAGAAGACGACGTCGACGTCGGCCAGCAGCTGCATCGCCTCCGCGACGGCGACGGCCGGGAACACGTGCCCGCCGGTCCCGCCGCCCGCGACGAGGATGGTGGGGCGGCTCACGGCGCGTCCTCCGGGGGCGGCTCCGCCGGCGCGAGCGGCGCGTCGGCCCCGGGATCGGCCTCGACCTTCGGCGCTTCGGGCGTCGCGTCGGTGGTGCTGTCCCCGGCCTGCCGCGAGATGTTGAGCAGGATCCCGGCCGCCACCGCGTTCACCAGCAGCGACGAGCCGCCGAAGCTCACGAACGGGAGCGTCAGGCCCTTGGTAGGGAGGATGGCCAGCGCCACGGCCAGGTTCACCAGCGCCTGCACGCCGAACATCGTCGACAGTCCGAAGGCGAGGAACGACCCGAAGTCGTCGGGGGCGCGCAGCGCCGCGCGCACGCCGCGCGCGACGAGGCAGAGGTACGCTGCGCACAGCGCGGCGACGCCGAGGAATCCGAGCTCCTCGCCGACGATGGCGGCGACGAAGTCGGTGTGCGCCTCCGGCAGGTACAGCGTCTGGAGGCCGCGCCCGATGCCGAGGCCGGTGGGCCCGCCGGAGCCGAAGGACATGACGCTCTGGAACGGCTGGTAGGCGAGGTCTTGCCGGTGCTGATCCATGTGCAGCCAGGCCAGGTACCGCTCGTAGCGGTACTCGCGGAAGCGGATGGCGGCGGCCCCGAAGGCGCCGCCCAGGATCGACGCGCCGAGGATGTAGCCGACCTTGGCGCCGGCGATGAAGAGCATGGTGAAGGTGAGGAGCAGGAGCACCACGGCGCTGCCGAAGTCGGGCTGCTTGAGGCACAGCAGCATGTACACGCCGGCGACGATGAGGTGCGGCAGGAAGCCGACGGTGAAGGTCTTGATGCGTTCCGCCTTCTTGGCCAGCGAGTAGGCCAGCCAGATGACGAGGGCGACCTTCGCCATCTCCGCGGGCTGGACGTGGACCGGTCCGATGGAGAGCCAGCGCGCGGCGCCGCCGCCGGAGTGTCCGAAGCCGACCACGCACAGGAGCAGCAGCACGCCGACCACGACGAGCACCGGGTACGTCAGCTTGTACAGGCGGTGGTAGTCGATGCGACTGGCCGCCCACATGCCGACCAGTCCGGTGACGGCGTACGCGACCTGCCGCTTCAGGAAGAACTGAGGATCGTGGTACTGCACCGTCGCCTGCACGGCGCTCGCGCTGTAGACCATCACCACGCCGAAGCCGATGAGCGCGACGACGACGGCGGCGAGGACGGGATCGACGGGGCCCGAGGCGCTCGCGGCGTTCGGCCGGGCGTCGAGCGGGGCCGCGAGCTGGAGGCCGACCGTGCGGCGGACGTTCTTGAGGATCACGCCGCCGCCTCCTTCTCGAGCGCGCGCACGGCGCGGACGAACTCGTCGCCGCGGTGCTTGTAGTCGCGGAACATGTCGAAGCTCGAGCACGCCGGCGACAGGAGCACGGCGTCTCCCGGACGGGCGAGTGCCGCGCCGACGCGAACGGCCTCCTCCATGGTGGCGACGCGCCGGACGGCGACGCGCCCCCCGATGGCCGCGGCGATGGCGTCGGCGGCCTCCCCGAGGAGCACCGCCGCGCGGCCCTTGCGTGCGAGCGCGTCGACCAGCGGCCCGTAGCTGCCTCCCTTGTCGCGGCCCCCGGCGATGAGGACCGCCTTCGGCTCGCGCAGGCCCTCCAGCGCGGTGACGGCCGCGCCGACGTTGGTCCCCTTGGAGTCGTCGTAGAAGCGCACGCCGTGCACCTCGGCCACGAGCGCCGTGCGGTGGGGAAGCCCGCGGAAGTCGGCCAGCGTCCGGCGGACGGTGTCGCCGGTCACGCCGAAGGGGTGGACGCAGGCGACGGCGGCCGCCACGTTGAGCGCGTTGTGGCCGCCGGTCAGCGCCATGGCGTCGCGCGAGAACCGATCGCCCGTGCGGCGATCGACCACGGCGTCGTCCGTCACGTCGAGCTCGCCGCCCGGCCCGAAGGTCACGACGCGCGCGCGGCCGCGCCTCGCCTCGCGCGTGCACGTGGCGTCGCCGAAGGGGACCACGGCCCAGTCCTCCTCCGTCTGCCGGACGAAGGCGTTCCCCTTGGCGCGGACGTAGTCGTCGAAGCTGGGGTAGCGGTCGAGGTGGTCGTCGGTCACGTTGAGGAGCGCGCTGACGCGGGGGCGGAAGGTGTCCACCCGCTCCATCTGGAAGCTCGACACCTCGAGCACGACCGCGTCGAAGCGTTCGTCGGCGTGGTCCGCCAGCGGCTCTCCCAGGTTTCCCCCCACGAAGGCTTGCATCCCGTGCGCCGCCAGCAGGGCGCCGACCAGCGAGGTGGTCGTGCTCTTGCCGTTCGTACCGCCGACGGCGACCACGGGCGCCGGGTACGTCATCGAGCGCACGGCGAGCTCGACCTCGCCCCACACCGCGACGCCTCTGGCCTCGGCCGCCGCGATCTCGGCCAGCGGCGGCACCCCCGGGGACACGACGACGACGTCGGCGTCGCCCATGCGCGCCCCGCCGTGGCCGCCGGCCACCAGGGTCGCGCCCAGCCCCTCCAGCGCCAGCGCCTCCGGCGACAGCGCCTCCCGGGGCTTTCCGTCGTTGGCCACGACGCGCGCGCCGCGCCGCAGGCAGAGACGCGCCGCGGCGACCCCGCTCGCGCCGAGCCCGACCACGACCACACGCTTGCCGGACAGCTCTGACACGTTTCCTCAGCGCAACTTCAAGCTCGAAAGGCTGAAGAGTGCCAAGAGAATGGAGATGATCCAGAAGCGGACGATGATCTTGGGCTCCGGCCACCCCTTCTTCTCGTAGTGGTGGTGGATGGGGGCCATGAGGAAGATCCGGCGTCCAGTGAGCTTGAAGCTCGTCACCTGGACCACCACGCTGACCGCCTCGAGGAAGAAGACCCCGCCCAGGATGGCCGAGAGGACCTCGTTCTTGGTGAAGACGGCGCACATCCCGAGGCCGCCGCCGAGCGCGAGCGAGCCCACGTCGCCCATGAAGACCTGCGCCGGGTAGGTGTTGTACCAGAGGAAGCCGATGCCGGCCCCGACCATGGCGCCGCAGTAGATCGACAGCTCGCCGGCGCTGGCGATGAAGGGGATGTCGAGGTAGCGCGCCACCACGAACCGCTGGGCGACGTGGGCGATGCCGAAGGTGGCTCCGGCGAGGTACGCCCACACCAGGTAGGTCCCGGCGTTGATCATGACCGGGCCGATGGCGAGGCCGTCGAGGCCGTCGGTGAGGTTGACCGCGTTCGACGTCCAGACCACCACCAGCACGGCGAACGGCAGGTACAGCCACACCGGCAGGACGATGGGGTGCTTGGAGAAGGCCACGAAGGGCAGGCCCAGGTTGAACCGGATGTCCCACCAGTCCGCGGGCAGGTGCTCGCGGGCCAGGAAGGCGTAGGCCAGGACGGCGCCGGCGATGGCGAACTGCCCGAGCAGCTTGTAGCGCCCGGGGACGCCGCGCGAGTTCTTCAGCTTGATCGTGAGGTAGTCGTCCAGGTACCCGATGACGCCGTAGCCGACGGTGACGGCCGTCGTCGCCCACACGAAGACGTTGCGCGGGTCGCACCACAGGATGGTGGGCAGGAGCACGCAGAGCAGGATGAGGGCGCCGCCCATGGTGGGCGTCCCGCTCTTGAGCCGGTGCGTCTCCGGGCCGTCGCTGCGGACGACCTGGCCGATCTGCTTGCGCTGCAGCTCGCGGATGAACCACGGCGACAGCACGAAGGCGAGCAGCATGGCCGTCACCGTCGCCGCGATGGTGCGGAACGGCACGTAGCGGAGGACGTTCAGCCACCCGAGCCAGTCCGAGTCGTGCCGGAGGGGGAAGAGGAGCTCGTAGAGCATCTCAGCGCCCCTCTCTCCCCGCTCCGCCGAGCAGCGCCTCGACCACGCGCTCGGCGCCCACGCTGCGCGAGCCCTTCACCAGCACGACGTCGCCCGGACGGAGGCGGTCGATGGCCACGCGCGCGGCCTCCTGCGCGCTGCCGGCCAGGACCACGTCGACGCCCCTGCTCTTCGCGGCGCGCGCGGTCGCGTCGGCCAGCCCCCCGCACGAGATGAGCAGGGCCACGCCCGCCGTCGCGAGCGCCTCGCCCAGCGTCTCGTGCTCGTGGGCGGCGGACGGCCCGAGCTCCTTCATCTCCCCCAGCACGGCGACGCGCCGGCCCTCTCGCGTCTCTCCCAGCGTCGCGATGGCGGCGCGCATGCTGGCGGGATTCGCGTTGTACGCGTCGTCCAGCACGGTCACGCCGCCAGCGCGGCGGACCTGCATGCGGCCCGCCATCGGCTCCACGGCACGCAGGGCTGCCGTTACCCGCCCATCGTCGAGCTCCCCCGCCGCTGCCTCGGCCGCCGCGAGCGCGGCGACGAAGTCCACGGCCGCGGCGTCCCCCGGGATGGGCAGGGTGAAGGTGGTCGGACGCCCCGCGCGCTGCACGGCGACGCGCGATCCCTCCAGTCCCGCGGGCTCGCGCGACACCAGGCGCACCTCGGCGCCCGGCTCGCGGCCGAACCTCGCGCGCCGGCGCCCCGGCGCCCTGTCGAGCTGCCCCATCACCGCGCGGTCGTCGGCGTTGGCGACGCAGGTGCCGCCCTCGCGGACGGCTGCGAAGAGCGCCCCCTTCTCGCGCGCCACGTCGTCGACGGACCCGCCGACGCCGCCTGCGTGGGCCAGGCCCACGTTGACCACGACCCCCACGTCGGGCTCGAGCAGCGACGCCAGGTCGGCGATCTCGCCCGGGACGCTCATGCCAACCTCGATCACCGCGAAGCGATGCCGCGGCTCGAGCTGCAGCAGCACCGCCGGGACGCCGATGCGGTTGTTGAGGTTCCCCGTGGTGGCCAGCGTCTCACCCGCCGTGCGCAGCAGGGCGGCGCAGAGCTCCTTGGTGGTGGTCTTTCCGGCGCTGCCGGTGATGGCGACGAGGCGAGCGTCCGGGCTGGCTCTCCGCCAGGCGCGAAGGTGCTCCCGCGCGATGGCGCCCCACGCGGCCAGCGTGTCGCCGACCTCGACGACGGCGGCCCGCGCGTCCGACGGCGCCCGGCCCGGCTCGACGACCACCAGCGCCGCGCCCGCCCCGATGGCGGCGTCGACGAAGGCGTGGCCGTCGACCCGCTCGCCGCGGAGGGCCACGAACGCGCATCCCGGGGTGACGGCGCGGCTGTCCGTGGTCACCCCGCGCGTGACGCGCCCGTCGCCGGCCCGGAGCAGGACGCCGCCGGTCGCAGCCGCCACGGACCGCGCGTCGAGCGCCGCACGGTTGCCCGGGATGGGCGTGGCCACCTCAGGCCCCTCCCCGGGCGGAGCGGCGCCGGGCGAGCGCCCGCCGCGTCTCGATGCGGTCGTCGAAGGGGTGCTTCACGGTGCCCACGACTTGATAGTCCTCGTGACCCTTCCCGGCGACCAGGATGACGTCGCCCCCGGAAGCGGAACGCACCGCGAAGTCGATCGCCTTCCTGCGGTCGAGCTCCACCACCGGCTCGCGGCCCGCCGCGCGCACACCGGCAACCACGGCGTCGGCGATGGCGGCAGGGTCCTCCGTACGCGGGTTGTCGTTGGTCACCACGACGGCGTCCGCCCGCCGCGCCACCGCATCGCCCATGGGGGCGCGCTTGCTCGGGTCGCGGTCGCCCCCGCACCCGAAGACGCACCACACGCGCCCCTGGGCGACGGCCCGCACGGCGTCGAGCGCGCGGGTCAGCGCGTCGGGCGTGTGCGCGTAGTCGACCAGAACGGTGACGTCGTCCCCCTCGCCGTCGCATCGCTCGAGCCGCCCGGGCGCGCCGGGCTCGCGCGACAGCGCGTCGGCCGCGCGCGCGAGGTCGAGATCGAGGGCGTGCGCGATCCCCAGGGCGAGCAGCAGGTTCTCCAGGTTGTGCGCGCCGACGAGGCGGGTCGCGAGCTTCACCTCGCCGCGCGGCGTCCGTACCGTCGCCGCGATGCCGCGCGCGTCCACCCGCGCCTCCAGCGGCGCGACGTCCGCGTCCGCCCCCACCCGCGCGCTGACGCGCACCAGGGGAGACCGGACGCGCGCCGCGAGGTCGCGCCCGAAGGCATCGTCGACGTTGAGCACGGCCGCTCCCGGCCCGCGCTCGGTGAAGAGCCGCGCCTTGGCGTCCGCGTAAGCCTGCATCGATCCGTGGAAATCCAGGTGGTCCTGCGTCAGGTTGGTCAGCGCCGCCACGCGGAAACGAACGGCCAGCACGCGCCCGAGCTCGAGCGCGTGCGAGGACACCTCCATCGCCACGTGCGTCGCCCCGCGCGCGCGCATGGCCGCCATCGTCCGCGCGATCTCGTCTGCCTCGGGCGTCGTGTGCTCGGCCTCGACGCGCCAGTCGCCGAACGAATGCCCGACCGTGCCCAGGATCCCGCAGCTCGGACGTCCGAGCGCGCCGTCGACCGCGGCGCGCACCAGGTGCGCCGTGGTCGTCTTGCCGTTGGTGCCGGTGATCCCCACCACCTCGAGGGCGAAGGAGGGGTGCCCGTACACGGCCGAAGCCGCGAAGGCG
Organism: Polyangiaceae bacterium; assembly: GCA_036560665.1. Lineage (GTDB taxonomy): Bacteria > Myxococcota_A > Polyangia > Polyangiales > Polyangiaceae > Palsa-1150. The sequence goes on along the minus strand of DATBQU010000311.1, from coordinate 7,840 downwards.
AGGGCCGCGCCGGGATCGTCGACCAGCACCACGGGGACCCCGGCCGCGGCGAGGTCGACGGCGCCCCGCCCGGCCATCACGGCCGCCGCCCCGCGCGCCACCGCGTCCTGCACGAAGCGCGCGCCGTCTGCCTTCCCGCCCTTGCGCGCCACGAACAGGTCTCCGGCGCGCACGGCCCGCGAGTCGTGGCGCACGCCACTCACCCGCACGCTCGCCTCCCCGGCGACCTCGGCCGGCATGGGCAGCTCGCGGGCCAGCTCGTCGAGCCGGAGCCCCTCGCCCTGCACCTCCACGGCGTCGGTCATGACGCCGGCTCGAGCACCACACGCACCGGGCTCCCCTTGGGAGCCGGCGCGCCCGGGGCCGGGGTCTGCCGCACGGCACGCCCCCACCCCTCGATCTGCGGGACGAGCCCCGCCTTGCTCAGCATCACGACCGCATCGTGCGCGGCCATCCCGGTGGCGTCGGGCACGCGCACGCTCCCGGCCGGCAGCGACAGCGGCGCGGCGGTGGGCGTCGGGCTCGGTGCGGCGGGGGGCTTCATCATCGCGAAGGTGGCGTCGGCCGGGTCGCCCTCCCGCTTGACGGCCATGATCTTGGCCGAGCTCGCGGAGGGGGTGACGCCGAGGTAGCGCAGGCTCGCCTCGGCGACGCGGCGGAACACGGGTCCGGCCAGGTCGCCTCCATAGCGGCCGATGGTCGGCTCGTCGAGGACGACGGCGACGACGATACGGGGATGGTCGACGGGGACGAAGCCCACGAACACGGCGGTGTACTTCTCGCTCGAGTACTTCCCGGTCGCCGGATCGACCTTCTGCGCGGTCGAGGTCTTCCCCGCGACGCGGAACCCGGGGACCGCCGCCTCCACTCCCGTGACGCCCACGCCCGCCTCGGTCACCGCGGTCAGCATCTCGGCCACCGTCCGCGCGACGCCGGGCGGCACGACCTCGCGGCGCACGTGCACGCTCGATTCGCGCATGATCTCGCCGTGGCCGTCGGTCACCTTCTTCACCAGGATCGGCTCGAGGAGCTTGCCGCCGTTGGCGATCGCGCTCATCGCCATCGCCAGCTGGAGCGTCGTCACCGAGATGCCCTGACCGTAGCTCGCCGTCGCCGTCTCCGGGTCGTACCAGGGGCGGCCCTTGGGACGGAGCACGCCGGCGGCCTCCCCCGGCAGCGGCACCCCGGTGGGCTCGCCGAAGCCGAAGCGGCGGTAGGTCGCATAGAGCGACGGCTCCCCGAGCTGTAGCCCGATCTTGAGCGCGCCGATGTTCGAGCTGCGGGCGAGGATCTGCGTCGGCGTCAGCAGATCGTTCAGGTGCGTGTCGTGGACGGTGATCCCGGCGATCTGGTAGATGCCGTGCTCGCAGTTGATCTGATCGGTGGGCTTGAGCGTCCCCGCGGCCAGGGCGGCCGAGATCAGGAACGGCTTCATGACCGACCCGGGCTCGAAGCGGTCGGTCACGGCGCGATCGCGCCGTGAATCGGCCTCGCTCTCGGTGTAGTCGTTGGGGTTGTACCCGGGGGCGCTGGTCAGCGCGAGGATCTCGCCCGTGGCCGGGTCGACCACCACCAGCGACGCGCCCTTGGTCTCGTAGGTGCGCATCGCCGCGTCGAGCTCGCGCTCCGCGACGTGCTGGATACCCTCGTCGAGCGACAGCACCACGTCGTCGCCCTGGAGCGCGTGCTCGTCGTTGGCGCCCTCGAAGATGAGCCGACCGCTGCGGTCGCGCAGCCCCCGCACGTCCTCCACCTTGCCGCGCAGGTCCTCGTCGAGGGCGAGCTCCAGGCCGTCCTTGCCCTGGCCATCCGGAGCGACGAAGCCGAGCACCGTTCCGGCCAGCTCGCGGCCCGGATAGTAGCGGTGCCCCTCGCCCTCGATGGTCAGGCCGTGGACGGGGTGCGCCTGCTTCTTCGGGTCGCCCAGGTCGCGGATTGCCGCCGCCTCGTCGCTCGTGATGCGCCGCTTGATCCACACGAAGCGGTGCCGCGGCTCGAGCTTGGCGTACACCTCGGCGGCATCCATCGACAGCGCCAGCCCCAGCCGGACCGCTGCGTCGCGCAGCGCCGCCTCCTGCGCCGGCTTGCCGTCGACCGCGCGCAGCATCTCGGCCACGTCGACGCTCAGGCTCGGCACCTCGATGCTGACCGCGAGCGGCGTGCCGTTGCGGTCGTAGATCGTGCCGCGCTTGGGGTCGACGTGCAGGCGGCGCTGCCGCTGCTTCTCGGCCATCTCGCGCCACTCCGGGCCGTCCTCCACCTGGACGCGCCACGCGGTGGAGGCGATGCCGCCCAGAGCCAGCCCCATCACGCCGCACAGCACCCCCATGCGCGTGCGGATCCACCGGGCGCGCCTGGGGTCGAGGTTCCTCACGGCGGCCCCTCGGCGCCGGCGGCGGCGAGGTCGTCCTGATCGGCGGTCGGGGCCGACTGGGAGATGGGCACGATGCGCTCGGGCGGCGGGGGCTCCATCCCGAGCAGGGTGCGCGCCACGATGTCGACGCGCTCCGGGGTCTTGTAGCTGGCCGACTCGAGCTCGAGCACGCGCTTGACCTCGCGCAGGCGCGACTGCTCCTGCCTCGACCGCCCCAGCTCGTAGCCGAGCTGCACGGTGCGCCCGCGCAACGCCAGGTGCACGACGAACGCGCTCACCGTCGCGGCGATGGCGAGCGTCCAGATGGCGAGGAACGGCCGGTGCCGGCGGCTCACGGCTCCTCGCCTTCCGGATCGGTCGCGCGGCGAGCGGCGCGCAGCTTGGCGCTGCGGGCGCGGGGGTTCTGCGCGCACTCCTCCTCGGTCGCCACTTGCGGCTTCTTGGTGAGCAGCGTCCAGCCGCCGGCCAGGAACGCGCGCTTGACGAGGCGATCCTCCAGCGAATGAAACGAGATGATCGCGGCCACGCCTCCCTCGGCCACGACGTCGTGCAGCGCGGCCAGGAGCGCCTCCAGCTCTTCCAGCTCGCGGTTGACCGCGATGCGAAGCGCCTGGAACGTGCGCGTCGCCGGATCGACGCCCCCGACGCGCGCGGGGCCCACGGCGCGCACGATGGCGCGCCGCAGGTCGAGCGTGGTGGCGAGCTCCCCCGCCGCCAGGGCCTTCTTGACGCTGCGGGCGATGCGGCGCGAGCGGCGCTCGTCGCCGTACTGATAGATGACGTCCGCCAGCTCGTCGTCCGAGAGGCGGTCGACCAGCTCGAGCGCCGTCTCCCCGCTCTCGGGATCCATCCGCATGTCGATGGGCCCTTCGCGGCGGAAGCTCATCCCTCGCTCGGCCTCGTCGAGCTGCGGCGAGCTCACCCCGAGGTCGGCGACCAGCCCGTCGACGCGGGCGATCCCCAGCCCGTCGAGCTGCTCGCGAACGCCGGAGAACGCGCCCCGGACGAGCAAGACCCGATCGGCCACGGGCGCCAGGCGCTCCTCGGCGGCGGCGATGGCGGCCGGATCGCGGTCGATGCCGACGATCCGCGCCTTCGGCTCGGCCTCGAGGAGGGCCACGGTGTGACCGCCGGCGCCCAGCGTGGCGTCGACGTACGTGCCTCCGGCGCGCGGGGCGAGGGCGCGCACGACCTCGTCGCGCATCACGGTGGCGTGCTCGAAGCGCTTCACGTCGGTCACCTCGTCGAAATCGTCGCGCCAGACCCACTCGACCGAAGAATCGGCCGCCAGCACGCCGGGGAGCGCGAGCTGCAGGGTGCTCATAGCCCGAGCTCCGCCAGGCGCGCGGCGATGTCGCGCTTTTCGTCGTCGGTCGTGTCGAAGTGGCGCTGCCACTCCTCCTTGTCCCAGAGCTCGGCGTAGCGGCCGGCGCCGGCCCAGAGCACTTCCTTCGTGAGGCGCGCATGATCCCGCAGCGTGGGGGGGACCAGGATGCGACCGACCTCGTCGATGTCGCACTCGACGGCGCCCGACACGTAGATGCGCTTCAGCTTCTGGACCGCGCGATCGAACTGAGGCAGGCGTCCCAGCCGCTCCTCGAAGGCCGTCCACTCCGTCGTCGTGTAGGCGACCAGGCACGGGTCGAGCGCGCTGGTCAGCACGATTCGCCGCTCGCCCGCCGCGCCGAGCGCGTCGCGGTAGCGCGCCGGGACGCTCGTGCGTCCCTTGGCGTCGATCGTGTGCTCGTACCGGCCGCGAAACATCGACGCGCTCTCGCCTCTCGGCGGGGATCACATGGCTTGGCACTTCTTGCCACGATTTCCCACGCCCAAGCCCGACCGTAGGGAGAGGCCCGGTGAGTGTCAATATTTCTCGATACGTACGGATGCGCACGGACCTGCACCTTCGCGCAGGGCTGGGCGTCGTGACAAGTTCTGGAGACGCCTCCAGCGGGACAGATTGTCCCGCCTCGGATGGCGCTCTCAGTGCGCCAGCACGTGCTTGGAGATGACCATGCGCTGCACCTCGCTGGTGCCTTCGCCGATCTCGCACAGCTTGGCATCGCGCAGGTGCCGCTCGACGTCGAACTCGCGCACGTAGCCGTACCCGCCGTGCACCTGGAGGCTGCTGTTGCAGGCTCGCGTCGCCGCCTCGCTCGCGAAGAGCTTGGCCATCGCCGCCTCCTCGGAGTGGACCTTGCCCCCGTCGGCCAGCCAGGCGGCCCGGTACGTGAGCAGCGCCGCCGCGTCGAGCTCGGTCTTCGCGTCGGCGAGCATCCACTGGATGGCCTGGAACTCGGCGATCGGCTTGCCGAACGCCTTGCGCTCCTTGGCGTAGCGCGTGGCCATGTCGAGCGCGCCGTAGCCCAGCCCCAGCGCCATCGCGGCGATGGAGATCCTGCCCCGATCGAGGATGCGCATCGTGTCGGCGAAGCCCTGGTCGACCTCGCCGACCCGTTGCGCGTCCGAGACACGCACGCCGTCGAGCGTGAGCTCGGCCGTGTCGCTGGCGCGGCAGCCGAGCTTCAACAGGTGCCTGGACGCCGTGAACCCCGGCGTACCGTGGTCGACCACGAAGGCGGTGATGCCGCGCTGCTTGGCCGCGACGGCGTTGCTCCGCGCGAGCACCACGCAGAAGCCGCCGACGGAGCCCTGCGTGATGAAGGTCTTCGTCCCATCGAGCACCCAGTCGCCGCCGTCGCGGCGCGCCCGGGTCTGCAGGGCGGCCGAGTCGCTCCCGCTGCCAGGCTCGGTCAGCGCCCAGGCCGCGAGCCACTCGCCGCTGGCGGCCCTGGGAAGGTAGCGGCGCTTCAGATCCTCGGAGCCGAACGCCAGCACGTGCCCGGTGCCCAGGCCGTTGTGCGACGCGACCGTCAGCGCGATCGACCCGTCGACCCGGGCGATCTCCTCGACGCAGATGGCGTAGCTCGTGGTGTCCATGCCCGAGCCGCCGTACTCCTCCGGGATACGGATCCCGAGCAGACCCATCGCGGCGAGCTTGGGGACGAGCTCCATCGGGAAGCGCTCTTCCTTGTCCCAGCGCTGCGCGTGGGGGGCGATCTCGGCCTTCGCGAAGTCGCGGACGCTCTGTCGCAGGAGCTTGTGGTGCTCGGAGAAATCGAAGTCCATCGGATCGGACGCAACATGCACGCAGGAGCGCACGGGTGCAAGGTGCGCGGCAGACCCCCTCAGCGTTCGACGCACACCATGACCCCCTGGTGGGAGCCCATGCAGCGCAGCGTCGACGGGCAGCGGTCGTGAGCGTCGCACGTGCGCGAGCAGTACCGGGCGCCGGCGTAGGTGACGCACGCGCCGGCGGCGCAGTCGCTTCCGGTGACACAGCTCGCCCCCATGTCGACGGGGCCCTTCCTCTCCCGCGCGGCGTGGCCGACGACGCGGGGCGGTCCGAGCGCGACGGCCTCGGCCGCGAAGGGCAGGAGCAAGTCGGCGCGCGTGTACACGTCGTGGCCGGCCTCGGTGGCGCAGCCCGGCCCTCCGCTGGCGAGGACGCCGACCACCTCGCCGGTCGTCTCGTCGATGGCGGGCGCCCCCGCGCCGACTGCGCACGCGGCCTCGTCGTCCTCGAAGACGCGACGGCCGGTGCCGACGACGGCCACGTGGTCCCGGACGAGCTTGGCGCCGCGCGCGAATCCCACCGTGCGAACGTGGTCGCCCGTGGCGACGCCGGTGGGCCGGACGGCCAGCGGCTCGACGTCGTCGATGGGCGTGTCGAGCAAGACGAAGGCGACGTTGGGCGCGTCGGCCGGGATGGCGAGGACGCGCCAACCGCGCGCCCGCACGGGGGCGGTGGACGCCTCGTCGCCCACGAAGACGCGAAGGGTCGACACGTCGGCCGGGACGCAGAAGCGCCCGGTGAGGACGACGTCGCGCGAGACGAGGGCGCCCGCGCAGAGCGACTGACCGGGCGCCTCGACCCCGATCACGGCGGGGTCGGCCCCGCGATCGGGCACGCCCTCGACGGCGGGGGCGCGATCGACCGAGGGCGCGTCGGTCGGCAGCGTGGGGCTCACCTGTCCCGAGCAAGCGACGAGGGCAATGAGGAGGTGCGAGGCGAAGAGGCGCTTCATGCGCGCGCCGGATTGCGCCCCCCGTGCCACGGCGCGCGTCGAGGAAAGACGCGCGTTTCCGCGGCGCCGCCTCCGTCCTGGACGGCAAGGCGGGTGTCCCGGGACAGTCTAAGGCGGGTCTTCAATCGGCGGTCCTTCACGCGCGGTCCGCTGTTCTTGGTGCTCACACGGCGCGCCTGGCTTCGTAGCGTTGTGAACGAGCCTCGTGCAGCACATCCGCCGGCTCGTTCTGCGGATCGCGAGCCTCGCGAAGCGGATCCGCCGCCTCGCTCTGTGGATCGCGAGCCTCGCGAAGCGGATCCGCCGCCTCGCTCTGTGGATCGCGAGCCTCGCGAAGCAGATCCGCCGCCTCGCACTGTGGATCACGAGCCTCGCGAAGCCGATCCGCCGCCTCGCTCTGTGGATCGCGAGCCTCGCGAAGCAGATCCGCCGCCTCGATGAGCGGATCCGCCGCCTCTCTCTCCGCTTCACGAGCCTCGATCAGCACCCCCGCCCGCTCCCACTGGGCTTCGGCAAGCCCGATGAGGACGTCCCCCGCGCCCATCTGTGCCCCGCGAGCCGGCATCGCCAGCTCTCCAGCTTCCCCATGCCCGCCGGCTCGCCCGCTATTCGTCTCACCAACCAGCTCCTCGCTCGTGCGGCCGAGGCGCGTGACCCCGGCTCGGCGGACGCGTACCTCCGCCTGACGGAGGCCGTCTACCGCTGCGGCTCCGAGCCGGCGAAGACGCCTCATCTTCCAAGGCGGCGCTGGGACGCGCGCACGGCTGAGTGCGCTTCCCCCGGCGCTCGTCTATCCTGGACGGTCGGGAGGCCATCCCATGAAGCGTGCCCTGTTGCTCGGCGTGACCTGCATCGGCGTCGCCGTCACCGCCGCCGCCTGGGGAGATTCGCCGACCATCACCGCGCAGGTCCCCCACGATCGCAACGTGTCCCTCGCGCAGGCCACGCGCACCATCGTGAACCCTCCGGGAGGCAGCCCCGCGCCCACGGCGCCGCTCGTCACCGCCGCGCACCGCTTGCCCCCTTCGCCGGCCGGCTTCGCTTGCGACGTGCAGGGGTGCGAGTTCACCCGGATGCCGCTCTACAACCAGACCAACCCGAACCTCGCCTTCGTCGACGTCCCCGCGAGCGTCTACGCGGCCGAGGCCCGCAAGGTCACCGGGCAGCTCGTGCCGGATCCTGCCGCCCGTCACGACGCCATCGTGGTCTCCACGCCGGGTGTCGCGAACGCGACGGAGCTCGACCCCTACTACGAGTCGTGGCTACCGCTCGGCTCGATGGTGGGCGACCAAGGCTCGCTCGGCTACTGGCTCTCGGCGACCTGCGGGCCGACGGCGGAGTCGATGGCGCTCATGGCGGCCATGGCGGCGATGAGGCC
>DATBQU010000310.1:0-10227 GCA_036560665.1 Polyangiaceae bacterium | reverse complement strand
CCTGCGCGGCCAGTGGCAGGTCACCCACCTCGTCGAGGAGGATGCTCCCACCGTCCGCGGTCTCGAACAGGCCAGCGCGGGCGGTCTGGGCTCCGGTGAAGGCACCCCGCACGTGGCCGAAGAGCTCGGACTCCACGAGCTCTTTCGGGATGGCTCCGCAGTTGACGGCGACGAACGCCTTCTTGGCGCGCTGGCTGTACTGGTGGATGGCTCGAGCGACGAGCTCCTTGCCCGTGCCGCTCTCGCCCAGGATGAGGATGGTCGACGACGCCGGGGCAACCCCCGCGATGAGCCGGAAGACCTCGAGGATCCTCGGTGAGTCGCCGATGATCTCGCCGAAGCGCTCCTTGGAGAGGAGGACTTGCTCGAGCTCGCGCGCGCGGTCGGCGAGCCGTCGGTGCTCCGCCCCCTTGAGGACGATGTGGGCGACCGCGTCGTTGGAGTGGAAAGGCTTGGTGAGAAAGTGGTAGGCACCCGCCTTCATCGCCGCGACGGCGGAGTCGACGTCGGCAAACGCCGTCATCAGCACGACCTCGCAGGGGGCGCCCATGGCCTTGATGCGGGCGAGGACCTCCAACCCGCCGATGCCGGGCATCATCATGTCGACCAGCGCCACGTCGGGCGGCGTGCGCTGGACGTACTCCAGCCCGCGCACGCCGTCCTCCGCCACGCCGACCCTCATCCCGCGCGTCTCGAGGACGCGAGCGAGGCTGCGGCGCAACGCCGGTTCGTCGTCGATCACGAGCACGTGGACGGCGTTCGCGTCGGTGCCGCCCTTCAGCGCCGGCGGCGCTGCGCTCAGGGCAACGGGAGGGGTCGACGCGCTCACTTCGAGTGCGAGCGTAGACCTTGCCTGGCCGGCTTGGCCACCGTCGCCGCGTCGATCGCCCCGGCCGCCGAGAGCACCTTGCGCGCGAGGGTGGAGTGCGCCCGGGTCGGCAGCTCGTCGATCCGGACCGGTTCGACGGCATCGTAGTCGGGGCCCGGCAGCGCCCAGCGGCGACGTCGGCCGAGCGGGCCGCGCACGACGTCGATGAGCATCCGGCGGTGCGACAGGACGTGCATCACCTCCCCGGCGTCACGCAGCGGGGCGACGCCCACGCCCACGCGCGCCGCGAGCGCGCGCAGCGAGGCGCGCCCGCCGTCGGCGCACGGTGGCTCCCAGAGGCCTCCGAAGAGCGACTCGCGCCTGCGCCTGGCGAGGAGGACGTGCGACGCCGACGCGAGGACGAGGGCCACCCGACGAACCTCGCGCGGCGGGCCCTTGGGGGCGACGCGAGGAAGCTCGGAGACGAGGCCGCGCTCGTCCGCCGCACACAGCGAGCGGACCGGACACGACACGCAGCGCGGCTCGCGCGGGGTGCAGACCGTCGCCCCGAGCTCCATCAAGGCCTGGTTCCAGTCTCCTGGCTCGCCCTCCACGTGCTCGACGAGCTGCCCCGCAACCTGCCAGACCCTCGCGCTTCCGGCGGCGCTCCCCACGTCCTCCTCGATGGCGAAGAGTCGCGCAAGGACGCGCGCGACGTTGCCGTCCACCAGCGCGGCCCGCCGCCCGAAGGCGATGCTCGCCACCGCGCCCGCCGTGTAGCGGCCAACCCCCTCGAGCCGCCGGAGCTCCTGCACCTCCGACGGCACCTTGGCTCCGAACTCGGTCACGGCCCGCCGGGCCGCTGCGTGGAGCATGCGTGCGCGCCGGTAGTACCCGAGCCCACTCCAGAGCGCGAGGACGCGTCCCTCCGGCGCCTCGGCGAGGGTCTGAACGTCGGGAAGCTCCCTGACGAAGCGCTCGTAGTAGGGGATCACCGTCTCGACGCGGGTCTGCTGCAGCATCGTCTCGCTGACCCATATGGCGTAAGGGTCGCCCGTCCGGCGCCACGGAAGGTCGCGGCGGGCGCCGGCGTACCAGGAAACGAGCGCCTGTCCGAGCGGGCGGGCGAGGTGCTCGGGGCTGGAGCTGGAGCTGGAGCTGGAGCTGGGAGGAGACCCACGCACGCCGGGCAAGCCTACCAACTCACTTGCCGCCCGTGGGCGCCAGTGAGCTAGTATTGGCAGATTGGGGATGCGTTCGCGTGAGCTGCCGTGAGCGAGGACCGGAGCAAGCCCTTGGGTAACCGAGCCAAGACGGGAGAAGCCAGTCGAGAGCAGTCGCCGACGGTGCGACCGCCCTTCGATCCCGAGGAGTTCGCGCGCCAGAGCGACTCGAAGGTGCGCGTCGAGACCGTGGCTCCGCCCTCGGGCCGCCCCACCAGCCCTCCCCCGCCCGGGATCCCGCAGTACGCGCCCGGCAGCGACAGCGGCACGATGCCTCTCACCGCCATCACCGCCGCCTCGATCCCCGTGCTGGCCATGTCCCACGAGGATCTCGAGTGGTTCGACCTCACCCCCCTCGCCCGCAGCCTGCTCCGGGACGTCAACGGTCGGGACCCCGTCGAGTCGATCTGCAAGCGCACCGGCACCCGCTTCGAGAACGCGGTGGTGGCTTTCCGCGAGCTCGAGCGAGAGGGCGTCGTCGCCTGGCGCTGAAGGCGAAGGTCAGCGCACGATCTGGTAGTCGACGGTGAAGGGGCCCTGGTCGTTGGGGGTCTGCCCGTCGACCACGACCCAGTACGTCCCTGGCTCGAGGGCGCGCTCCACGCTCGTCCGGTGCCCTGCGTCGGACTCGGCCTCGCAGGCCAGCTCCGCCGCGGCGAGCCCTCCGGAGGTATCGCCGCAGGCCTTCCGCAGTGCGACCGCGGCGTCGAACGTGGACGCCGTGGCGGTGACGCGGACCGTCGCCCGCGTACGGAGGGAGAAGCGGAAGACGCGATCCGGGCCGCTGGCGCCCGAATCGCCCCCGGCGCACGACACGGTGAACTTGTCCCCCGCCCCCACCGTGGTGGCCCCTGTCGCGCGGTGTTCCACGAGCGCGGGTGCCGCCGCGCAGGCCCCTCCCTGCGCGGTGAGATCCTGCAGCGCCCACGAGAGCGTGAAGCGACCGAAGGCGTCGGGCGCCGCGCCGTCCACTCCCAGAAAATAGGTGCCGGGCGCGAGCACGTCGTCGAGCGCGCGGCCGCAGGCGAGCTCGGACGCGCGGTCGCCGCACCGTCGCCACGCGGCCAGCAGGTGGGAGCCCTCCTCGCCCTGCAACGTCGCCACCAGGCGCGAGCGCCTGGCGACGTCCACGCGATACGCCACGTCCGGCGCGCCGGCGCCGCCGCAGCTCGCGGAGAGATCGTCACGCGCCGCGAACGTGTCGCCGGAGACCGCGCCGCTCGCTCCCACGAGCGGCAACGCGTCGCCGCAGCCGTCGCCGGTCGTGCCGCCGCCCCCCGGGGGGGCCGTGTCGAGCCGCAGCTGGTAGCGACCTGCCGACTCGCGCTCGCGTGCGTCGGCGAACACCGTGTAGGCCCCTGGCTCGAAGATCCCCGTCACCGCCGCGTCACCCGTCGACGCTCCCGACTCGCCGCAACCGACCTCGCTCTGCTCGTCGGTGCACGCCCGCCGCAGGTGCACGACGGGCGACACGTCGTCCGAGTGCTCCACGACACGTAGGCGCGAGCGCGCCGCCAGCTCGACGCGCCAGGGCGCGTCGGCGCCCTCGGCCCCGCCGCCGCAGCTCGCCTCCGCGTCGTCCGCGCTACCCTCGGTGGTCGACGTCGCCGCTGCGCCTGCGGCCAGGAGAGGCGCGCGCCGGCATGCGTCCGAGAGCGCCACGACGTCCGACGTCGTCAGCGTCAGCTTGTAGCTCCCTGCCTCCTGGTTGTAGCCGTCGACGAACACGAAGTACTTGCCGGGCTCGAGCACGTGCTCGATGCGCGACTTGTTGCGGCCGCCCCCGGGCGCGTCGTCGTTGCAGTCGACCTCGGCGTTCTCGTCGGTGCAGTCGTCCTTCCGGACGTAGATCACCGAGTCGAAGTGGGCCTCCACCTCGATGGTCACACGCTGTCTCTGCGCCACGTCGAGCTCGTAGACGATCTCGCGCGCGTCGCTTCGCTCGCACGAGCCCGTGCTCGCGTTCTCGCCGTGCGTCGTCGTGCCGGTGACCGTCCCCGGCTGGAGGGGGATGGGCGCCTCGCACGTCCCTGCCGCCTGCTGGACGGCCGGCGCCGAAGGCGTACCGGCGGCGGCCACGGCGCCCACCCCGCCCTCCCAGGTCGCCATCACCCACGGGCCGGCGCCCGCCGTCACCTTGATGACCAGCAGGTACGCGTCCGCGTTCTCCACGCACGCCCGCATCACCGCCTGCGGCTCGTTCGTCGTGTCGTGCGCGACGGACTGACCGCGGGCGTCGACCAGCGTCGCGTCGATGTCGCGCACCCCCTCGCCGCCCACGGCGACCAGCGTGGTGCACCCCGCCGGAAGGTCGAGCGGCACGCGCGCCTCCCGCCCCTCCGCCAGCACGCCCTCCCGGATGGGCCCCACCTGCGCGAGCCCCATCGCCGCCAGCGCGTTGTGAACGGCGACGAACCGCGGCTCGAGCGCGCCGCCGCCGGTGCCGCGCGTGGCCGCGCACGCCACGACCAGGGACAAGCCGACGCACGCCGCGATGCGGGGGCGGAAACGTGTCTGCGGCATCGGGCTAACGATAGGGGTTCTTCGAGATGTCGTCCGGCACGCTCGTGGCCGTCGCCGTCGGCGGGGGGGGCGGCGGCGGGGGGGCAGCGGCGGTGGTGGGCGTGTCCCGCGGCGGCGGAGGAGCACCCCGAGAAGGGCGCCACGTGGGGCGCGCCGGCGGGGCCGCGGAAGGGGGCGGAGCCGAGGAGGCGTCGGTCGGTGCCGCTGTGGTCGCGGTCGCGGGCGGGGGCGGGGTCGCGGTTGCGGTTGCGGTTGCGGGCGCCAGCGCGGTCGCAGGCGCGGATACGGGTGGAGTCGGCGCGGCGGCGACGGCCGACGGGTGCGTGTAGCGCATGAAGAGCACGCCGCCCGCAGCCGCCGCCGCGACCACCAGCGCCCAGGGCCAGACCCGCGACCGACGGGGCGGGGCCCCGACGAGCACCGGCAGCGACGACGGCGGCGTCGCCACGGGCTCGATGTGGTTGGTCGAGATCACGGCGGACGCGACGCTCGACACCGCCGATACCCCGGAGACGCTCGAGACGCCGGAGGGCGTGCCCTCCCCGGCCTTGCGCTCCACGCGCGTCACCGACGTCGACTCGGGACGCGGCAGCGGCTCGATGCCGTGCTTGCTCGGCTCGCTGCGCGAGAGCCACGCGCGCACCGTGTCGCGCTGCGCGCTGATCTCGGTGCCGAGCACCGCCTCGAGGTGCGCCGCGACGTCCTTGTGCGTCCCCAGCGCGCCGACCACGCGCGACGCGCGCTCGAGGGCGTCTGCGAACTCCGCCGACGTCGCGTACCGCTTGGCGCGGTCGCGCTCGAGCGCCTTGGCCACCACCGCCTCGAGCGCCGCCGGCACCATGGGCGCGGCGCTGCGCACCGGCGGGATGGGCTCGTTCATGACCCGGTTCAGGGTGTCGGCTTCGCCCTCGCCCTTGAAGAGGCGGCGGCAGGCGAGCACCTCCCACAGCACGATCCCCGACGCGAAGATGTCCGCTCGCCGGTCGATGTCCCTGTTGCCCCTGGCCTGCTCCGGCGCCATGTACGCCAGCTTGCCCTTGAGCTGTCCGGTGCGGGTGGTCGACAGCTTGCTCGTCGCCCGCGCCACGCCGAAGTCGCTCAGGCGCGCGCTGCCGTCGACGCCCACCAGCACGTTCTGCGGCGAGATGTCGCGGTGCACGATGCCGAGCGGGTTGTCGTCGTCGTCCTTGAGCTCGTGGGCCGCGTCGAGACCGGCCAGCATGTCGATGACGACGCGGAGCCCCACCTTCGTCGGCAGCCGCTGCCCCGTCTGCGCCGAGCGCGCGAGCAGGCGACCCAGCGTGTCGCCCTCCACGTACTCCATGACGATGTAGTAGCCCTCCTGGCTCGTGCCGATCTCGAGGATGGGCACCACGTTGGGGTGATGGATCCTCGCCGCGAGGCGGGCCTCCTCCAGGAACATCTCGATGAACTCGGGCTCGCGCGCGAGGTGCGGATGCAGCCGCTTGATGGCGACGAAGCGCTGGAACCCGCCCACGCCGGAGAGGCGCGCGAGATACACGGTGGCCATCCCGCCGGTGGCGAGCTCGGCGACCAGCTCGAAGCGATCGAGCCGTCGCCCCTCGCCCTCGATGGCGACGAGCTTGCTCAGAGGAGCCCCTCCCTGGCGGTCATGCTCCCATTATGACACCCGCAGGCGTCAAAACGTCCCTTTCAGCGCGGCCTGGCCCAGCCCGACCGCCGGCTCCAGGCGCAAGCGAGGCTGCCCCGTCGTCGCCGGCACGTCGGCGTGCGACCACTGCGTGAAGAAAACCCCGATGATCCCGGTCACGAGGGCGACGCCACCGGTCGCCGCCAGCAGAATGTTCGTGCGCAGCTGCGCGTCCAGGCCCTGCTGGTACTCCGGGCAGCTCGTCCCCTGGCCGACGCAGTCCGCCCGGACGGCGGCCGTGCCCGGATGGTTCTGGGTGTCGATGCCGGACCAGATGGTGACGCCGACCCCCACGGCGGTGAGTCCGGCGCCGACCAGGAAGACCACCGGCCCCAGCGGCTTCGTCGCCGGCGGAGGCCCCTCGGGCCCGCCTCCCGCGGTCGAGCTCTCCACCGGGCGAGCAGGAGGAGGAGGCGCCTGGAGCGTCAGCGCCTGCGTCCCCCCGGCCCTGGCGTCGATGGGCACGCGCAAGCTCCTGTCCTCGGTCCAGCCGACGAGCAGCGTGTGCTTGCCGGGGTCCACGAAGAAGCGAAAGTCCTTCACCCTCTCCGCCGCGACGACCTTCTCGTCGACGGCCACGTTGCACTCGTCCGGCGACGTGATGTGGATCTCGTAGACCTTGGGGCGCGCCTCGGCGACCGTCTCCTCGGCGAGCTTGCCGAGCGCCGCGTCGTCCGGGTACTTGCGCTGCCCGATGGCGGCCAGCGTGGCGGCGCGGGCGAGCTGACCCGCGTCGTGACGCGCCCGCACGGCGCTGCGCAGCTCTGCCGGGTTGGGCGCGGCGAAGAAGGCGTTCTCGAAGTGCGTCGCCGCCTCGTCGAACTGCTTGGCCACGTAGGCGCGGTAGCCCAGGTCGTGCTCGTGCGCGGCGAACTGGATCTGGTCCGACCCCGGCGTCGTGTCCGCGGCGCCGGCCGCCGGCGACCAGGCCAGCGCGCACACCGCGAGCAGCGCGCCCACGCGAGCGATGCGACGCATCCCGATGAGCGTGCAGGCACCGGACGCGCCCGTCAACCGCGTCGTGGTCCGCGCGCGCGACACCGGATAGACTGAGGGCGTGGTCCAGCGGCGCACCCACACAGGCACCTCGTGGAGGCGCGTGGCCGCCGCGCTCGGCATGCTGGCGGCCTGCACGGGCGTCATCGGCGTCGCCAGCTGGTACGGCTGCGCCATCTACGATCCGTCCTTGCTCGTGGCCGCGGACGCGGGGGACGACGGGGACGACGGCGGCGTGGCGGAGGCCGGCGAAGAGGCGGAGGCGGCCCCCAACCCGTGCCCCGAGCTGACCCCACCCCCGCCGCCCACGGTCGAGGACCCGTCGGACGCCGGCGACCAGAGCTTCGTCGCCGCGCTCCACACCATCAACGTGGGGCTCGACCCGGACGCGGGACCGGCGCTCCTCGGCTACGACCTGGACCACGTCTACACCTGCTGCGACGGCGGGCCGGAGTCGTGCAAGCCGATCGTCACCGGCGCGCAGCACTGCGACACCGCGGAGGGGCGCGACAACTCCGGCGGCCTGCTCCTGGCAAGCCTGGCGGGGCTCGACTCCCAGCAGTTCAACGCGAACACCATCAGCCAGCGCCTGCAGCAGGGCGTCTACTCCATCCTCGTCCAGATCCTCCACTACAACGGCACGGCCAACGACAAGAAGGTCACCGCCGCCATCTACGGCTCGGGCGGGATCTACGGCGCCGACGGAGGCCCGGCCCTGGCGCAGTGGAACGGCCAGGACCCGTGGACCGTGGACAGCGACTTCGTCCTCAGCGGCGACGGCGGCGCCGGCTCGCCCATCCTGCCCAGCCACTTCGACCCCAACGCGTACGTGTCGGGCGGCGTCCTGGTCATGGCGGTCGACTTCCCGCTGTCGCTCGGAGCCTCGGGGACGGGCAGCCTCACCGTGTCGCTGACGGGGGCGCACATCACGGCCAACGTGGCCGCCGCCGGGGGCGGCGCCTTCGCGTTCACCAGCGGCCAGATCGCCGGGCGCTGGGCCACGTCGCAGCTGCTGGAGGCGCTGCAGTCCCTCAACATCCAGGGAACGCCCATCTGCCGAGGAACGCTCCTCTACGGCCAGGTGAAGCAGCTCATCTGCCAGGCGGCCGACGTGACGGGCGATCCCACGCTCGACAACAAGGGGGCCACCTGCGACGCGCTCTCCATCGGGTTCGGCTTCACCGCCGACCCGGCGCTGCTGGGCGCGGTCACGCCGCCCTCCACCAAGCTCTCGCCGTGCGGCGGCGGTGGTGACGCCGGCGACGGCGGAGCCCCCGAAGCGGCCCCCGACAACTGCCCCTAGGCCGGGGCGCGCTAGGCCAGCTCGAGCAGCAGCTTGTCCGGCTGCTCCAGGTACCCGATGACCTCGTACGCGAACGCGGCGCCGACGTGGCCGTCGACGATGCGGTGGTCGAACGACAGCGACAGCAGCATCACGTCGCCTATGGCGAGCTGACCGTCCTTCACCACCGGCTTCTGCTTCATCTGGTGCACGCCCAGGATGGCCACCTCGGGGAAGTTGATGATGGGCGTGGCGAAGAGGCCGCCCTGCGCGCCGAGCGAGGTGATGGTGAAGGTCGAGCCCTGGAGGTCCTCCAGCCTGGCCTTGCCGGCGCGCGCGTCCGCCGCCAGGCGGTCGATGTCGCGCGCGATCTCGAGGACGCTCTTGCGGTCGGCGTCCTTCACCACCGGGACCATGAGGCCCGCGTCGGTCGAGGTGGCGATCCCGATGTGGAAGTACTTGCGGAAGACCAGCTCGCCCGCGGCCTCGTCGAGCGCCGTGTTGAGCATGGGGTGCTTCTTCAGCGACGCCACCACCGCCTTCACGATGAAGGGCAGGAAGCTGAGCTTCACCCCCTGCGCCTCCGCCGCCGCCTTGAGGCGCCCGCGCATCGCCTTGAGCGCCGACACGTCGCACTCCTCGACGAAGGTGAAGTGCGCGGCGGTGTGGACCGACTGCGCCATCTTGTGGGCGATCTTGCGGCGCATCCCGGCGAAGGGGACGCGCTCCTCGAGCGGCCCGCGGGCGATGGCGACGGGCGCCTGCGGCGCGGGCGCGGGCGCGCGGGCGACGCCGGGACCGGGGGCGGCCGCGGGGACGACGGTGAACGACTCGACGTCCTTGCGCGTGACGCGGCCCTGCGGCCCGCTCGGCGGGACGTGGCGAAGGTCCACGTTCATGTCGCGGGCCAGCTTGCGCGTCGCCGGCGTCGCCAGCGGCTTCTCGTTGAAGTAGCCCTGAAGCGCGCCCGACGGCGCGCCCCCGGCGGGCGCCGCCGAGGCCATGCCCGGCAGCGTCTCCTTGATGTCGCCCACCGCCGTCGCCGCCGGCCCGTCGTCCTTGCGGGCGTGGCCGTTGGTCCCGTTGGGCTGCGCCGCATCCTTGTTCGAGTCCGCTCTCTCGCTTCGCTCGAGCGTGCGGGACTCGCCGCCGAGCTCGAAGACCACCAGCACGGCGTGCACGGGGACGATCTCGCCGACCTTGCCGCGCGTCTCGACCACGGTGCCCGACTTCGGCGCGGTGATGGTCACCGTGGCCTTGTCGGTCATCACCTCGATCATGGGCTGGTCTTCCTTGACCACGTCGCCCGGCTTCACCAGCCAGCCGACGATCTCGCCCTCGGTGACCCCTTCGCCGATGTCCGGAAGCTTGAATTCCCAGCGCGCCATCGTGGTCTCTCTCGCAGTTCTTTCGGATCAGTAGCTCGCCGTCTGGACGATATCCGGAAGAATCCGGTGCGCCAGCGGCAGGTATTCCATCTCGAGGGTGTACGGAAACGGCGTGTCCCAGCCCGTCACGCGGACCGGGGGCGCCTCGAGGTGGAGGAACGCCTTCTCGTTGATGAGGGTGATCAGCTCCGCCCCGAAGCCGCAGGTCTTCGGCGCCTCGTGCACCACCACCACGCGCCCCGTCTTCTTGACGCTCTCGATGACGGTGTCGATGTCGACGGGCCAGAGCGTGCGCAGATCGACGACCTCGGTCTCGATGCCCTGCTTCGCGGCTT
>DATBQU010000309.1:0-11959 GCA_036560665.1 Polyangiaceae bacterium | reverse complement strand
GCGCGCCCGCCTTGTAGCCGGTGCGGTCGACGCGGTGGATGTACACCACGTCGAGCCCGCCCTCGCGCAGGCTCTCGACCTTGGCGCGGACCAGCGCGCGCGTCTCGTCGGTCGAGTCGTCGAGCACCTGGATCTCCAGGCGGCTGCGCGGCCACTCGATGGCGGCGACGTGATCGAGCAGCCGCGCGGCCACGGTGGCCTCGTTGTAGAGCGGCAGCTGGATGGTCACGTGGGGCAGCTCGTCGCGCCCGGCGAGGCCCTCGGTGGGGAGCGCGGGGATGCCCTCCTTGAGGGCTTGCAGCTTGCGGCGGTTGCGGAGGACGGTCAGCACGAGGTGCGAGCGATGCAGGCCGTACATCGCCAGCACGAGGAGCACGGCGAAGTACGCCGTGCACAGGACGAAGTGCATGCCCTGCACTTGAGCAAAGGCCGCCTCGACAATTGTCAGCGACTTGTATTTCGTTGCACGGGATTGTCCCGGCGCGTCAAACGGTCAGGGCACTCAGAGGTCGATGTTGTAGTAGCCCCCGACGCCGAGCATGAAGAAGGCGTGGCCCGGGCTGCCCTGGGTGGTCGTCGTCGACGAGCCGGTGGTGATCGGCTGCCCGGGCACCGAGAACGTGCCGAGGCCCACCGTGGCCTCCGGCAGGATGCGCACCGACCGCCCTCCCGGGATCCACAGCCCCACGCCGAGCAGCACCTCGCCCGAGCTGTAGCTGCCCGACTTGGGCTGGCCGGCCGTGTCCGTGTAGTTCACGTTGTACCAGCGGTTCTGCAGGCCCACCGCGCCGTAGAAGCTCACCTTGTCCGGGTTGGTGATGAGGGCCAGCAGCAGCCCCAGCGCCGTCGTGTCCGACGAGATGTTGCTCCCGTAGTTGGCGATCTGCGCCGGATCCTTCCCGGCGCCGAGGCCGGCGTGCTCCAGCGTCAGGCCCACGTACCACTGCCGCGCGAAGCGCAGGCCGCCGTCGAACGCGTACGCCAGCCCGCCCCCCGAGATGTCCGACGCGTTGATCGACGTCGGCAGCGGGATGGAGCCGGTGGGGATCTCGAAGCCGAGGTGCAGGCCGAACAGCAGCCCCGCGCGCGAGCGCTTCACCACCGGCGCCGGCGCCCCCTCGATGGGGGGCGGGGGAGGGGGGATGCTGGTCGTCGCGGCGCTGCCGTCGCCCGGCGGCGGAGGGGGCGTCGTGCCGCCCGTGCCCGGCGTCCCCGCCGCGTAGGTCACGCCCGACATCGCCTTGAGCGACACCGGCAGCGTCTTGGTCTCGTGCTCCTTGAGCACGAACGACTGCTCGGTGCTGGCGTAGCCCGGGGCGTACACCAGCACCTTGTGCTGCCCCGGATCGAGCGGGAAGGGCTCGCCGATGAGCGCCGAGGGGACGGCCTGGCCGTCGATCTGCATCTGCGGGTTGGGCACCGTGCCCGGATCCACCTGCACCACCAGCCGGGGGACGCGCGGCTCGACCTGCGTGAGCTCGCCCCGGGCCTGATCGACCGCGGCCTGGAACGCGGGCGGAGAGCCGGCCGGAAGCGGCGTGCGCACCACGGCGCGGTACGACTCCGTCGACTCGACCAGGTGCCCCAGCGCCGCCTGGCACTCGGCGATGCGCAGCAGGTTGGTCGGCGCGCTGAAGATCTGCTGGGCCTTGCCGAACTTGTCGAGCGCCTCGGTGAACTTGCCCGCGCGCTGGAGCTCGTCGCCCTCCTTGAAGAGCTGGCGGGCCGCGGACCGCTCCGCGTCGGTCACCTGGGCCAGCGCGAGCGGCGACCCGGCGAGCGTGAAGGTGCCGACCAGGAGAAGAAAGGCAAGCGTGCGCATGTCTCGGGAGCTCTGTCAGTACCCCGGATCCGACGACGGAGGCGGCGGCTTCACCGGAGTCTTGGTCGGCGCGGGCGCCGGCGGCGCGGGCGTCGGCCCGGGCCTCGACCACCCCGGCCTGCCGCGCGGCGGGACCGTCGGCAGCGACGTGACGGCGACGCTCGGCGCGGGAGGGGTCGGGTCGGCCGCGGTGGACGCGGTCGGCACCGTCACCGTCACGCCGGGCCCGGTCACCACCACGCCCGCGCTGTTCACCGACACCGCCGTCGGGGCGGTGAGCGCCGGCGCCACCGCGTGGCCGGCCGCGCTCCGCGACGGCGCCAGGAGCTTCACCACGGCGAAGACGCCCACGCTGCCGCCGACGAGCGCCGCCGCCACCACCGCGAACATCACGCCGCGCGACGACCGCGGGGGCGACGCCGACGTGACGAAGGGCGCCGAGGTGAGCCCCGCCGCGGGCAGCGGCGTCTGTGCCGGCGGCCCCGGCGTGTACGGCGTGATGGGCGGGCCGCCGCCCATCGACCGCGCGCCGTCCGGGTTGCTCGAGGTGGGCCCCCGCCGCACGCTGATCCCGGCCGAGAAGGCCAGCGCGTCGGCCAGCTCCGTGGCGTTGCGGTAGCGGCGGGCCGGCTCGCGCTCCATGGTCCGCGCGAACCACGCGTCGAACGACTGCGGCAGCCCGGGCATGGTCAGCGACGGCGTGGGCAGCGGCGCCGTGCAGATCTTCACCAGCAGATCGCCCACGCTCTCGCCCTCGAAGGGCAGCACGCCCGTCACGCACTTGTAGGCGATGACCCCCAGCGACCACAGATCGCTGCGCACGTCGATGCTGCGCAGGCCGCGCGCCTGCTCGGGCGACATGTAATAGGGCGTCCCCAGCACCGCGCCGGTCTTGGTGCTGCTGGTCAGCCCCTGCCCGTCGGGCGGCGTCTTGATCTTGGCGATCCCGAAGTCGAGCACCTTGGCGATCTCGTCGTCGTCGTCGTGCGAGCGCACGAGGAAGATGTTCTCCGGCTTGAGGTCGCGGTGGATGATCCCCCCGTCGTGCGCGCGCTGCAGGGCGCGGCAGCACTGGGTCAGGATGCGCGCCGTCTCCTGCAGCGACAGGCGCCCCAGCCGGTCGATCCGCTTGTCGAGCGGCTCGCCGTGGAGCAGCTCCATGACCATGTAGGGCCGCCCGTCGTCGGTGACGCCGTGGTCGTAGATCTGGATGGCGTGCTTGCTCTGGAGCGTCGCCGCGGCGCGGGCCTCGGTGTCGAAACGCGAGCGCGCCTCCTTGCTGTCGGCGTACTCCTGATCGATGAACTTGATGGCGACGCCGGTCCCCAGGCTGGCGTGCCGCCCCTCCCACACCGACCCCATGCCGCCCCGACCGATGAGGCGGATGACCTCGTACTTGCCGGCGACGAGGCCGCTCACCGGCGGCGGCTGCGAGTCGGTGCTCGAGGACATCGGGGGCCTGCCCATGTCTACATTAGACGAGTCTCCCGCCCACCGCTAACAAGCCATCTTCCAAATATGGCCCGCACCCAGGCAGCCCCCGCCCCCCCGTCCGCCGCATCTACCGCATCCCTGCCCGAGCCGGGGGCCCCGGACGTCCTCTACCTCGTGGACCTGTCGGGCTACGTCTTTCGCGCCTACCACGCCCTGCCCCCCCTCTCGAGCTCCAAGGGGGAGCCCACCCACGCCGTCCTCGGCACGGTGAACATGCTCCAGAAGGTGGTCGGCGAGCGCCGCCCCCACATGCTGGCCATCGCCATGGATTCCAGGGGCAAGACCTTCCGGCACGACGTCGACGCCCGCTACAAGGCCACGCGCCCGGCCCCGCCCCCGGACCTGTCGCAGCAGATGGCGCGGGTCGAGCAGATCGTGCGCGCCTGGGACGCCGCCGTCTTCCGCAAGGACGGCCTGGAGGCCGACGACCTCATGGCCGCCGTCGCCGCCCGCGCGGTCGGCGAGGGGCTGCGCGTCGTGCTGGTCAGCGCCGACAAGGACCTGATGCAGCTGGTGCGCGACGACGACGAGCGCGTCGTCATGTGGGACTCGATGCGCGACCGCGTCTACGGCCCGGCCGAGGTGCGCGAGAAGCTCGGCGTCGTCCCCAGCCGCGTGCGCGACTTCCTGGCGCTGACCGGCGACACCAGCGACAACGTCCCCGGCGTGCCCGGCGTGGGGCCCAAGACGGCGGCGGACCTGCTCGGGCAGTTCGGATCGCTGGAGGGCATCTACGCGGGCCTCGACCAGGTGGCCAAGCCCAAGCTGCGCGAGAGCCTGCGCGAGCACGAGGCCGACGCGCGCGTCTCGCAGAAGCTCGTCACCCTCGACGCCACGGCGCCGCTCGAGTGGAGCCGCGACAAGCTCCTGTGGGGCGGGGCCAACGTCGAGGAGCTGCGCCGCCTCTACACGGAGCTCGAGTTCAACCGGCAGCTCGACCAGCTCGCCGTCCTGGCCAAGGCCGGGCACGAGGCCAGGGAGGGCAACGCCGTCGTCGCCGCGCAGCCGAAGGAGCGCGCCTACGGCTGCGTGCTCGACCTGCCGTCGCTCGAGCGGCTGGTGGCCGAGGCCCGCGCCAAGGGCCGCCTCGGGATCGCCGTGGAGGCGACCGGCACCGACGCGATGCGCGCCGAGATCGTGGGCCTCTCGCTCGCCACCGAGGCGGGCCAGGGGCACTACCTGCCGCTGCGCCACCGCTACCTCGGCTGCCCGCCGCAGCTGCCCTGGGAGCGGGCGCGCGAGGTGCTCGCTCCGCTGCTGGCCGACGCGCGCGTCACCAAGGTGGGCCAGGACGTGAAGCAGATGGCCATCCTGCTGTCGCGCGCCGGGGCGACCCTCGACGGCGCCGCCTTCGACACCCACGTCGCCGCGTACCTGCTCGATCCCGAGTCGCCCAACGGCATGAAGGAGCTGGCGCGGCGCGAGCTCGGCGTCACCGTGGCCCGCTACGAGGAGTCGCTCCCCAAGACGCGGGGCCCGCAGCCGCTCTTCGAGGAGCTCGACCTCGAGCACGCCGCGCCCTTCGCCGCCGCCGACGCCGAGCTCGCCCTGGCGCTGTACGCGCGCTTCGAGCCGCGCCTCGCCGCCGAGGGGCTCGACCGGCTGATGGCCGACGTCGAGATGCCCCTGGCGCGCGTGCTGGCGGCGATGGAGATGCGCGGCGTCCTGGTCGACGTGCCCGTGCTGGAGAAGCTCGGGCGCGAGGTGGAGCAGCAGCTGCGGGCGCTCGAGACCGAGTGCAAGCGCGTCGCCGGCCGCGACTTCACGCTGCGCTCGCGCGACCAGCTGGAGAAGATCCTCTTCGACGAGCTGAAGCTGCCCGTGGTCAAGCGCACGCCCAAGGGCGGCCGCTCCACCGACGCCGACGTCCTCGAGGCGCTGGCCGACAAGCACCCGCTGCCCAAGGTGATCCTCGACTACCGCGAGCTCGACAAGCTCAAGGGCACCTACATCGACGCGCTCCCGCGCTGCGTGAACCCCGCCACCGGCCGCATCCACACCCGCTTCGATCAGGCCGTCGCCGCCACCGGGCGCCTGGCCTCGAGCGATCCCAACCTGCAGAACATCCCCATCCGCAGCGAGCTCGGTCGCGCCATCCGCGCCGCCTTCGTGGCGCCGCCGGGCAACGTCATCCTCAGCGCCGACTACTCGCAGATCGAGCTGCGCGTCCTGGCGCACCTGGCGCAGGATCCCGAGCTCATCGACGCCTTCTCCACCGGCGCCGACGTGCACGCCCGCACCGCCGCGCTGGTCATGGGCAAGGCCCAGGGCGACGTCACCGCCGACGAGCGGCGCGCCGCCAAGACCATCAACTTCGGCGTCATCTACGGGATGGGCGACAGCGCGCTGGCCAAGCAGCTCGGCATCCCGCGCGAGCAGGCGGCGCGCTTCATCGCCGCCTACTTCGAGCGCTACGCCGGCGTGGCGCGCTTCATGGAGCAGACCGTCGAGTCCGCGCGGCAGGGCGAGGCGGTGCGCACCCTCCTCGGGCGGCGGCGCTTCCTGCCCAACCTGCACTCGGCCAACCGCGCGCTGCGCTTCGAGGCCGAGCGCGTGGCGCGCAACACGCCCATCCAGGGCACCGCCGCGGACATCCTCAAGCTGGCGATGGTCGAGCTCGGGCGCGGCGACGGGGGCGTGCTGGCCGACGCGGGCGCGCGCATGGTGCTCACCGTGCACGACGAGCTCGTGTTCGAGGTGCCGGAGTCGGAGGCGAAGAACGCCGGCGCGCGCATCCGCGAGGTGATGGAGGGCGCCATGAAGCTCGCCGTGCCGCTGGTGGTCGACGTGGGCACCGGCCACGACTGGGCCGCGGCGCACTGAGCGGCGGCCTACTGCTTGGTGTACGTGATCTCGCCGACGCCGAGGGCGCCGTTGTCCACGTAGACGACGAGCGCTCCCGCGTTCGACGTGTAGTTGGCGAAGAACGGGGGCGCCGAGGGGCAGGTGAAGGTCACCGTCATCGAGCTCGGCGGGTCGAAGGAGATGACGCCGCTCAGCGTGTGCTCCGCGGCGGTGTCGCTCTGCGAGATGTCCTGCCAGTCGTAGACCTGCGCGGGCGTCCCGGCCTCGGCCTCCGCGCCGCCGTCGCTCGCGCCCGACTCGCTCGCCCCGTCGACGTCGGCGTCGGTGGCGCCCTCGCCGCCCGCGTCGCCCGCCTCGGCTCCCGCCTCGAGGGCGCCGCCGTCCGCGGCGGACACGCCGATGGCCATCGTCTCGCGGAACCATGCGCTGGTCGGCCCCGCCGCCCCGCCGTTGCCCGTCAGCAGGCGGTAGCTCGTCATGGCGTAGGTCCCCGGCGGGACGGCGCCGCCCACGGCCGCCGGGGCCGCGATGCCCACCTTGACCACGTCGACCTTCGGATCGCAGTTCTGGAGCGCGTTGCAGCCGCCGTCGACGCTGGTGCAGGTCGAGGGCTTGGACGCGTCCTGCGGGGGGCCGGCCTCGTGCTGCACCACGCTCCCCGTGTCGCCCGTGCTCGCGTCGTGCTCGGTGTTGCCGAGCTCCCCGGGGTGGTCCGCCACCGACGAGCAGGCCCACGCGCCGGACACGATCGTCGCCGCCAGCGTCGCCGCCGCCGCCGCCCTCCCCCGATGCACCACGCCCATGGATCCGCATGCTACGGCATCGCGGCCGGCACGCGCTAGGATCGAGCCGATGGCGCGGCTCGCCCTCGGGTCCCTGGCTGCGCTCCTCGCCTGCGCCTGCGCCTGCTCCTGCTTCGCCGTCGCCTGCACGCACGCGACCGAGATGGGCGGCGGCGGCGCCCGCGCGCCGGCGGCGGCGATGGAGGGGACGTACGAGCCCGCCCCCGCCCGGGCCGAGGTGCAGGTCGGCTACGCCACCTGGTACGGCGCCGCCTTCGCCGGCCGCCCCACGGCGAGCGGCGAGCGCTTCGATCCGGGCAAGATGACCGCCGCGCACCGCACGCTGCCCTTCGGCACGTGGGTCGAGGTGACGCGCGTCGAGACCGGCGACCGGGTGCGCGTGCGCATCACCGACCGCGGCCCCTTCGGCCACGCCGACCGCATCATCGATCTGTCGCGCGCCGCCGCCGACGCCATCGGCCTGGTGAAGACCGGCGTCGCGCGCGTCGAGCTGCGCGTCGTCGAGGGGCCGTGAGGCGGCCCGTCATTCTGCCGCGATGTCGCCTCCGGCGAGCCCTTTCACCCGGAGGAATGCGTGAGCCAGCGCCGCGTAGATCGACACCATCTCCGTGCGATCGTTCCTGCGGCTTCGCGTCCTCCAGCTCGAAGCAGAGTCGTGCCATCTCCCTGGCGCGCACCTGCAGGGTCGCTCCCTTCAGCTCGTGGAGCGTCGTGCGCACGAGCGCGCCGTCCTGCGCCGAGATCGCCGTCTCGAGCTCGGCCAGCAAGGTGCCCGTGACGCTGAGGAACGTCGTCACGATGCGGTGGATGTTCTCCGGACCGTAGGTGGCGCGGAGCACGTCCTGGCTCGGCAGCTCGTGCGCCACCTCGTCCGCGGGACCCGGCGTGGCCACGGGGGCCGGCGCCGTGACCGCGCCGGGCGCGCGCAGGTGCATCCACAGGGCGAGCTTGGCGGCCAGGCTCTCGAAGTCGACGGGCTTGGGCAGCACGTCGTCCATCCCGGCCGACAGGCAGTCGCCGCGCACGAGGTCCTCGTCGAGCGCGGTGACCGCGACGATCGGTGTCCGGCGACCGGTCCCGAACTCCACCGCCCGCAGCGCGCGGGCGGCGTGGAAGCCGTCCATCCCCGCCATCATGAGGTCCATGAGCACCAGCGCGTGAGGAGCGCTCCGGAAGAGCGCGATCGCTTCGCGTCCGCCGCCGGCGATCTCGCAGGAGCACCCGAGTCGATCGAGCAGCACCCGCATCGCGAGCTGGCTGAAGGCGTTGTCCTCGACCAGCAGCACAGCCGCGCCTGGCTTCATCATGGACCGACAGCGGCTCCGGCAAGCAGGGGATGTGCCTGACGCAAACGCAGGCGCCTTCTCCTTCGCTTTCGTTGGTTTCTCGTCGTCGAGGCCGCCAGAGCCGGCTGCGGGGCGCAGGCCGCGGCGTCGCAATTTCGCCACCCTGTCCCACCCCTTGCGTCGGGTCACGGAGCGAGCTTCGCGTCGTCGACGGACCGTGACGCTCGGGCGGGCGAAGCGCTGGCCGGCTCATGTGCGAGGAGGGTGGCTGGAGGCGCGCCGCCATGGGATGACGTCGGCATGACCCTCCACGAGGAGCTGCGTGCGAGGCGCGAAGAGGTGATGGCGCGGTGGAAGGCCAGCGTGCAGGGGACGATCGCCCCCGAGTCGATGCTCCCGTTCGAGCTCGTCGATCATCTTCCTGCCTTCCTGGCGGAGATCGTCTCCGCCCTGCGCGACGACGCGGGCCTGCCCGCCGGGCCGTCCCCCGAGGAGAGCGCGACGGCCGCCGAGCACGGCCAGCAGCGGCTGCGGCTGGGCTTCAGCCTCGACGCGGTGGTGCGCGAGTACGGCGCGATGCGGGACGCGATCGTGGCGACGGCGCGCGACGCGGGCGTGCAGATGACCTTCCGCGAGCTGCACGTCCTGTCCGACGGGATCATCGCGGGGATCGCCAAGGCGGTCACCGAGTACACGCGCCAGCGCGACGCGGAGCTCATGCGGCAGGCCAACGAGCACTTCGCCTTCATCGCCCACGAGCTGCGAAACCCGCTCTCGTCGGCGATCCTGGCGTTCGCGCTGCTGAAGAAGCAGGGGCTGATCCCGACCCAGGGGCATCCGGTCGTCGCCCTCGAGCGCGGGCTCAAGTCGACCAGCGACCTCGTGGAGCAGACGCTGAGGGTGGCGCGGATCGCGTCGGGGATCGAGCTCCGCAGGCAGCCGACGACGCTGAAGGCGCTCTTCGAGGAGTCGGAGGTGGGGGCCCTGTCCGAGGCCGCGGAGAAGACCATCGAGCTCCGCCTGACGGTGGACGGCGACGGCCCCATCGCCGTCGACCGGCGCCTGGTGTGCTCGGCGCTCGGCAACCTGCTGCGCAACGCGGTGAAGTACTCGAACGCAGGCGGCGTGGTCGAGGTCCGCGGCGTGGTCGATGCCGGGCGCGTGACCATCGAGGTCGAGGACTGCTGCGGCGGCCTGCCGCCGGGCAAGGTGGAGGAGGCCTTCGCCCCCTTCGTGCGGATGGACGAGCGTCAGAGCGGCTTCGGCCTGGGCCTGGCCATCGCCAAGCAGGCCGCGGACGCGCACGGGGGCAGCATTCGCGTGCAGAACCTTCCGGGCAAGGGCTGCATCTTCGTGCTCGACCTGCCGGCCAGCGCCTAGGGTCCCGCTGCGCGGCAGTCAGGGAGCGAGCCTCGTGCACGCCGAGCGGAAGTCGCGCGCGTAGCCGGCGTAGAGGACGGCCGCCTCGCGGATCCACGCCAGGTCCTCCTCGCGAACCGCGCGGACGACCTTGCCGGGGCGCCCCATCACGAAGCTGCGCGGCGGGATGACCGTGCCGGGCGTGATGAGCGAGCCGGCGGCGACGAACGACTCGTCGCCGACGACGGCGCCGTCGAGGACGATGCTCCCCATCCCGATCAGGCAGCGGTGCCCGACGGTGCAGCCGTGGATGATGGCGGCGTGCCCGACGGTGACGTCGTCGCCGACCGTGGTCGCCGCCTGCCCGGCGGTGATGTGGACCACGCTGTTGTCCTGCACGTTGGTGCGCGCGCCGATGCGGATGGGGAAGTAGTCGCCGCGCAGGACGGCGCCGAACCACACGCTCGACTCGTCGCCGAGGTGCACGTCGCCGATGACGGTGGCGCTGTCGGCGACGAAGACGTCGCGGCCGAGGGTGGGGCGGACACCTTTGAGATCGTAGAGGGGCATGGGGGGCACGCGGGAAGATAGGCAGGGGGCGCGGGAGCGCACGCGGTCGCGGTCGCGGTCGCGGACCCGGTCGCGGCCCCGGTCGCGGCCCCGGTCGCGGCCCCGGTCGCGGCCCCGCGGACCCGGCCCTACCCGCCGTCCGTCTCCTGCGCCGCGTACCGCTCGTAGATCTCTCCCGCGATGCGCCGCACCAGCGGCGGCGCGTTCTGGCCCACGATGAGGCCGAGCTGCGGCAGGAGCCAGGCGATGACGAACGGCTGCCCCGGCGGCAGCGCGGCGCCGCGGGCGGGGGCGAGCGCACGGGGCTCGACGCCGGGCGCGGTCGCGGAGGGCAGGGGAGGCGGCGCGGGCGCGGGCGGGGCGGGCGGCGGCGCCTCCTCGGCGTCCTCCTCCTCGTCCTCCGGCAGGGGCTCGCCGAGGAAGGCCGCCACCTGCGCCAGCGACATGCGCCGCAGCTCGGACTTGATGGTGCGCATGGGCATCCCCTGCTCGCGGAAGCGCTGCACGGCCATCAGCCGGAGCACCAGATCCTCCGAGTAGCGCGTCCCCGGCCCCCTGCCGCTCGGCCTGGCGACCGCGCCGCGGCTCGTCCACTCGCGGATGGTCCTCGGCGCCAGCCCCGTGCGCTCGACGACCTCGTGGATGGTGTACTCCATGGCCGCCGTATACCGCGGAACGGCCGCCGCGGGGAGAATGGAGCCAGATCCCCTGGCTCCATTCGTCGTGGCGCCCTGGAATGGAGCCATCGCGAAGCAGAGAAGCGCCATGATGTGGAGGACGAAGGCCTCGACCTTCGAGAGAGAGGCCATGGCGTGGAAGGTGAAGGCCTTCGTCTTCGAGGGAAGCGCCATGAAGAAGAAGAGAAGCGCCATGGCGTGGAACACGAAGGCCTTCGCCTTCGAGAGAAGCGCCATGGCGTGGAGGATGAAGGCCCTGGTGAAGAAGACGGAGGCCTCCATGAAGCGAGAGAAGGCCCTGAGGAAGGAGAGGAGGGCCATGGCATGCAGAAGAGGCGCCATGAAGAAGCGAGCGAGGGCGGTCACGAGCCGGGGGACCGCGATGACGAGCGGGAGAAGCGCCATGACGAGGCGAGCGAAGGCCTTCACGAAGCGAAGGACGGCGGTGATGTCGAACACGAGGGCGCTCGTGAAGAAGAGGAAGGCCCCGACGAGGAAGGCGAGCCGGGTGACGCTTCGAGGGAAGGCCCTCGTCGCGGAGAGAAGCGCCATGACGAAGCGATCGAAGGCCGTCACGAGGCGAACGATCGCGGTCGCCATGCGAAGGGACGCCCCGGAGAAGAATGCGAACGCCCTGGTCGCCTGCATGAGGCGACCGACCGTCCGCGCGACGGCGCCGGCTCGGTTCGTGAGGGCGTCGCTGCGCTTGGCGTGATGTCCAGCACCTCGGCCGATCGCGGTCAGTTGATTGCCGGTCCCGACCGGACTTAGGCTTGCCCCGCCGCGCGGGACCAAACTCGTCCTCGCGGAAGGGGGACCCATGGACAAGACGAACAAGGACCCGTCGGTCATCACTCGAGGCACACCCGCGACACCGCCGGACCCGGATGTGGTGTGGCAGGTCTTTCCGCCCCTCACGGCGGCGCGTCAGGACCCGAACGTGCTCGCGGCGAAGCTGCAGACGTCGCTGCGAAGCAAGAACCCGTACGTCGTCGCGCAGGCGGCCGAGGTAGGCGGTCAGACGTTCATCGGCATCTGGTACGCGGGCGGGGGACCTCACAACCTCGATCGCCTGCGCCTCGTACCCGCCATCCCCTACGAGCTCATCACCTTGGATCTGATCGCAGGCGAGCAGCTCGCCTT
>DATBQU010000308.1:0-5335 GCA_036560665.1 Polyangiaceae bacterium | reverse complement strand
GTCGACACGATCAAGGGCCTCTCGATCGACGCCGTGGAGAAGGCCCAGAGTGGGCACCCCGGCACGCCGATGGGCCTGGCCGACATCGCCTTCGAGCTCTTCGCCAGCTACATGCGCCACGACCCGCGCGACCCGCAGTGGCTGGGGCGTGACCGCTTCGTGCTCTCGTGCGGGCACGCGTCGATGCTCCTCTACTCGATCCTGCACCTTTCGGGGTACGACCTGCCGCTGAAGGAGCTCGAGAACTTCCGCCAGTGGGGGAGCAAGACGCCCGGGCACCCCGAGCACGGCCTCACCCCCGGCGTCGAGACCACCACGGGCCCGCTCGGGCAGGGCGTCGGCAACGCGGTGGGCATGGCCCTGGCGCTCAAGCTCAAGGAGGCCCGCTTCGGGGAGCCGTACGCGGGGTCGCGGGTATTCTGCCTCGCCAGCGACGGCGACCTCATGGAGGGCGTCAGCGGCGAGGCGTCGAGCATCGCCGGTCACCTGCGGCTCGACAACCTGATCGTCATCTACGACGACAACCACATCACCATCGAGGGCGACACCGAGCTCGCGTACTCGGAGGACGCCTGCAAGCGCTACGAGGCGTACGGCTGGTTCGTGCAATTTCTCGACGACGGCCACGACCACGCCAAGATCCGCGCGGCGCTCGACGCGGCGATCGCCCACGAGGGGCAGCCCTGCTTCATCCGCGCACGGACGCACATCGGCCAGGGCGCGCCGAACAAGCACGACACCGCCTCCGCCCACGGCGAGCCCCTCGGCAAGGACGAGGTCGCCGCCACCAAGAAGGCCATGGGCTGGGACCCCGGGAAGTTCTTCTACGTCCCCGAGGCCGTCCAGGGCATGTTCAAGGAGCGTGCGGCGGAGCTCGGCAAGGAGCACGAGTCCTGGAACGGGCGCTTCGAGGCCTGGCGCAAGGGCAACGCGGAGCTGGCGGCGAAGCTCGACGCGTTCGAGAAGAAGACGGTCCCGGCGAACCTCTACGACGAGCTCCTGAAGGCGCTCCCGGAGAAGGACGACGCCACGCGCAACCTGTCGAACGCCATGGAGCAGGTGGTGGCCAGGCTGGTGCCGTCGCTCATCGGCGGGTCGGCCGACCTGGCGCCGTCGACGAAGACGCTGATCAAGGACGGCGGCAACGTGGGGCGCGGCAAGTTCGAGGGGCGCAACATGCACTTCGGCATCCGCGAGCACGGCACGGGCTCCATCTGCAACGGGATGGCGCTGTCCGGCGGCATCATTCCCTTCGGGTCGACCTTCCTCATCTTCAGCGACTACATGCGCCCCAGCGTCCGTCTGAGCGCGCTGATGGAGCAGCAGTGCCTGTGGCTGTACACGCACGACTCGGTGTTCCTCGGCGAGGACGGGCCGACCCATCAGTCCATCGAGCAACTGTGGGCGCTGAGACTCATTCCGCACCTCCACGTCGTGAGGCCCGCGGATGCGCTGGAGTGCGCGGCGGCGTGGACCCTGGCCATGCAGCGACGGGACGGCCCGACGCTGTTCGCGCTGACACGGCAGAAGCTGCCCAAGGTCCCGCGCGACGCGGGCTTCGACCCCAAGGACGCGCTGCGGGGCGCCTACATCGCGCAGGAGGCGACGGGCGGCAAGCCGGACGCGATCCTCGTCGCCACCGGCAGCGAGACGCACCTGGCGGTCGGGGCGC
The DNA here is from genome assembly GCA_036560665.1 of Polyangiaceae bacterium. GTDB lineage: Bacteria > Myxococcota_A > Polyangia > Polyangiales > Polyangiaceae > Palsa-1150. Next base: position 3,663 of record DATBQU010000308.1, on the reverse strand, counting down.
GGGCCAAGCTCGAGGCGGAGGGCAAGAAGGTGCGCGTCGTCAGCGCTCTCTGCCTCGAGGTGTTCGCCGCGCAGGACGCCGCGTACCGGGAGCGGGTGCTGCCTGCGGGCGTCAGGAAGGCGTCGATCGAGGCGGGGCGCACGTCGCCGTGGCGCGCCATCGTGGGCGACGCCGGGCTCACGCTCGGGATCGACCACTACGGCGCGAGCGCGCCCGACAAGGTGCTCGGCGAGAAGTTCGGGCTGACCGTGGACCAGGTGACTGACAAGGTCCGCGGCTGGCTGAAGTAGCGGCGCTAGTCGCCCAGGCCGCCGGCGGCCTTGTCGATCAGCCACGTCACCGCGCCGCGACAGCCGCGCACGACGCGAGCGGGCGTCTCGTGCACGTTGCCCTGGGCGGCCCAGACGCGCTCGAGGGCGGCGCGCTTGCCGGCGCCCACGGCGAGGATGAAGAGGTTGCGTGCGTGCTCGATGGTGCGCGGCGTGAGGGTGAGCCGCGCCTCGCGGGCGCCCCGCGCCGGGACCGCGGCGACGAGGCGGTCGGTGACGTCCACCGTAGGCTCCCCCGGGAAGAGGGACGCGGTGTGCCCGTCCTCGCCGATACCGAGCACGAGCGCGTCGAAGGCAGGGACGCCGTCGCCGTCGAGCTCTACGTGGGCGCGGATGGTCCGTTCGTAGTCGCGGGCCGCCGCCTCGGCATCGGCCGCGTCGGCCGGCATGCGATGCACCCGGTCGGCTGCGATCCCCGTGGGATCGAGGAGGGTGGCCCTGGCCCACCGGTAGTTGCTGCGATCGTCGGTGGCTGCCACGGCGCGCTCGTCGACCCAGAAGACGTGGACCTTGGTCCAGTCCAGGCCCGACTCGCGCGCCAGCCGTGCGTAGGCGTCGCGCGGGGTGTTGCCGCCCGAAAGCGCCATCGCCGCGCGCCCGTTCTTGGCCACCGCGTTGCGCAGCGCGCGCGCGATGCGCGTGGCGGCTTCCTGCGCGACCTGGGCCACGTCGCGCGCGGCGACGAGCTGTCCGGGGACGACTTTGGTGGTCATGCGTGGAGCGAAATTAGCCGTCAATCACCCGCACGCCAACTCCTCGCCGCGAAGCTCGTCGGCCCAGGCGACCGCCTCGGCGAGCGCGGCGTCGTGCGGCGGGCGGTGCAGCGTGCGTTCCAGCAGCCGGGCCGGCTCGTCGGCCCGAAGGCGCACCCGCTGCTCCTGCATCTGGGGGGGGGAGCCGCCAGCGCGAACCTCCAGCCGCCAGGCGGCCGCGTCGCCGTGGGGGTCGCTCGGCCCGGGCTCGCGCGCGACCTCGCCGCGGATCGACAGGTCGGCCCCGGCGGCCTCGAGCTGGATGGCGAGCAGCGCGTCGCGCGGCGCAGGGCGCGCTGGCTCGGCGCGAAGGACGATCTCCACGGTGGCCTCGCCGGCCACGGGATCGGGGCGCAGCAGGCGCAGCTTGCCGGCGAGCGATGCGGCCTTCCACCCCAGACGCGTGGCCAGCCAGCCGAGCAGCAGCGCGCCCTCCGAGCCCAGCGGAACCCCGGCCGGCGAGGCTTGCACCAGCGTCACCCGCGACACGCGGCCGGCCAGGGCGCGCAGCCGCGGCTCGTCGAACATCCGCGCGCACAGCTCCTGCCACGGCGCCAGGCGCGTCCACGCCAGGTCGGCGACGCCCGGCCGGTCCGCCGCGGCGCGCGCGCGGGCCCAGTAGACGACGTTGGCCAGGCTGGCCAGCGAGCCTGCGGCGGCGTCGAGCACGATGCGGCCGGCGTCGCGCGCCAGAGCAGCGAAGGTCGGATCGTCGGCGTGAACGCGGCCGAGCCAGACCAGCGCGGTAGGCACGTCGGTGGCGCAGAGGGTGGACACGCAGCTCGCCAGCCGCGCGCACACCGCGCCGCGGGCCACCAGGGTCACGCGCTCCGAGCACACGGCCGGACCGCCGCTCTCGCCGGGCGTGCACACCGCCGAGGTCGTCGCCTCGAGCCCCTCGGGCCCGTCCGGGTCGAGGCCCACCACGATGGCCCGCGCGGGCAGCCCCAGCAGCACCTGGTCGACGATCGGCACCCAGCGATCGGCGAGCTCCGTGGTCGCGGCGATGACGACGAGGTTCATGGTGCAGGCGCGAGCCTTCGCCATCTCGCCAGGCGCGGGCGGCGTGGCCCACAGCGCGCGCAGCTCCTCGTCGACGCGAGCCAGGACGGCCCCGGGGCGCAGACCCGGCGGGGCAGGGGTGGCGGCCGCGGTCAAGGCTTCCTCCAGCGGCGGCCGTCGCGGGCGAGCATGTCGTCCGCCTGCTCGGGGCCCCACGAGCCCGCCGGGTACATCGGGGGCGGCAGAGCGCCGTCGGCCGTCCACGCGTCGAGGACGCGGTCGACGTACTCCCACTGGGCCTCCACCTCGTCGCGCCGGGTGAAGAGCGTGGCTTCGCCGCGCATCGCGTCGAGGAGCAGCCGCTCGTAGGCCTCGGGGGTGTTGGACCCGAAGGCCATGCCGTAGCGGAAGTCCATGGCGACGTCGCGCAGGATGGTCTGCTGCCCGGGCTCCTTGGAGATGAAGCGCAGCGCGATCCCCTCGTCGGGCTGGACGCGCACGGCCAGCACGTTGGGCGTGATGCCGCCGTCCTGCGTGCGGAACAGCGTGTGGGGGATGTCGTTGAAGACGACGGCGATCTCGGTGACACGCCTGGCGAGGCGCTTGCCGGCGCGGACGTAGAAGGGCACGCCGCTCCAGCGCCAGTTGTCCACGAAGCAGCGCATGGCCACGTACGTCTCCACGCGCGACTCGGGCGACACGTCGGGCTCCTCGCGGTAGCCGGGCACGTCGTCGCCCCGCACCACGCCGCGGCCGTACTGCCCGCGCACGACGCTGCGCGACACCTCGCTGCGCTCCATGGGACGCAGGCTGCGCAGCACCTTCACCTTCTCGTCGCGCACGGCGTCGGCGGCGAGCGAGATCGGCGGCTCCATGGCCGTCAGACAGAGGAGCTGCATCAAGTGGTTCTCGACGATGTCGCGAGTCACCCCCGTCTGCTCGTAGAAACGACCGCGGGTCTCGACACCGATGTCCTCGGCGACCGTAATCTGGACATGATCCACGTGCTCGCGCCCCCACACCGGCTCGAAGAGCGAGTTGGCGAAGCGGAAGACGAGCAGGTTCTGCACCGTCTCCTTGCCGAGGTAGTGGTCGATGCGAAACACCTGGGACTCGTCGAACGCCGAGGCGACGGCGTCGTTCAGCGTGCGCGCGCTGGCCAGATCGTGGCCGAAGGGCTTCTCGAAGACGACGCGCGTCCAGGGCCCCCCCGACCGCTCCTGCCCGGGGGCGGCGACGAGCTTCGAGGCCCGCAGCCCCTCGACGATGGGCCCGAACTCGACCGGCGGCACGGCGAGGTAGAAGAGGCGGTTGCCGCGCGTCCCGCGCCCGACCTCGATGCGCTCGAGGTGCTTGCGCAGCGCCTCGTACGTCCCCGGCTCGTTCGCCGCGCCTCGCACGTAAGAGACGCCCCGCTCGAAGTCCCCCCACAGCGACGCGTCGATGGGCTTGCGGCGGGAAAACGCCGACACCGCCTCCTTCATCTCAGCCCGGAAGGACTCATCCGTCTTGTCGCGGCGAGCCACGCCCACGACGGACAGGGCGCCGGGAAGGGAGCGGCCCCACGCCAGGTTGTACAG
>DATBQU010000307.1:0-3164 GCA_036560665.1 Polyangiaceae bacterium | reverse complement strand
CGCCGGTGCCGCCCACGATGGCCACCTTGGGCAGGATGGTCACGTGGGTCGCGTCCGTCGCCGCCGCCACCTCGATGAACGGCTGCATCGAGCCGTTGCCGTTGTTGGGCGTGACCCAGGCGTCGATGGGCAGGTAGTTGGTGTCCCACGCGCTCGACGGCAAGAGCAGCGTGGCGCTGGAGATGTAGCTGGTCGACCCGCCGTACGGGAAGATGTCGTAGGCCACCACGGGCGCCGACGTCGTCAGGTGGAAGGCGTTGATGATCCCCGTCTGCTGGCTCGAGGCCTCGGCCGTCTTGAAGTACGCCTGCACCGAGGCGGGGCACGGCGTGGGCAGCGAGGGGCCGGTCACCGCCGTCGCGTCGGCGAGGAAGACGATGGCCAGCTGGTTGGGCGGCAGCTGCCCGTTCGGCAGGGGCGCGTAGGTGATGGACGCGCCCTGCCCGGTGGGGATGAACGAGTACGGCGCCGCGTCGAGCGTCTTGCCGGCGTACTCGAGGGTGATGGTGACCGGCGAGGTCCAGGTGTTGGCGATGTAGGCGGCGAAGCAGGAGCCGTTGGCCTCGCCGTCGGTGCCGGGGTCGACGCTGTAGTAGTCGCAGCCGATGGTCGACTGGTTGGCCTTGGCCGCGTCGCACGCCGCGACGCACTGCCCGCCGGCGCCGCATCCCTGCGTGGGCGGACAGGTCATCTTGACCTGGTTGTTGCAGTCGATCACCTGGTGCAGGTCGGCCGAGCAGTGCACGTTGCAGGTGGGGTTGACGGAGTCGTCGCCGAAGCTCGGCGCGTCGTCGCCGCCGCCGCTGCTCCCCCCGCTGCTGCCGCCGCTGCCGTCGTCCCCGCCGTCGAAGCCGTCGAACGTGGGACTGCTGTTCGAGCTGCACGCGACCGCGATCACGACGAGCCCCAGCGACGCCAGGGCGACCCATGAAGTTCGCAGCACCATGGGCGGAATCCTACAGCGTCGCCCGACGCACGCACGTCTCAAGATAGTGATACCAACGTGATCCCGTGGCCGCCGCCGCCGCCCCCCTGGACGAGGTACGCGCGACGCACCCCCCGGCCCATACCGAGGCGCCGGAGGCGCTCCTGGCCCGCCTCGCGACCGACCCGGCGCACGGCCTCTCCGAGGACGAGGCGGCCGAGCGCCTGGCGCGCGACGGGCCCAACGAGCTGCCCAGGCCGAAGGGCAAGAGCGTGCTGCTCCAGCTGCTGGGGCAGTTCTCGAACCCCATCGTCCTCACCCTGCTGGCGGCGGCCATCATCGCCATCGTCGACGGCGTCAGCCGGCGCGAGGAGCCGCTGCTGGTCCGCTTCGGCGACGCGACGGCGATCCTGCTCATCGTCGTGCTCAACGCCTTCCTCGGCTTCTACCAGGAGCGGCGCGCGGAGGCGGCGCTGGCGGCGCTGGAGAAGATGCAGACGCCCAGCGCGCGCGTGCGCCGGGGCAACGAGGTGAAGATCGTCGCCGCCTCGTGCCTGGTGGTGGGCGACGTCCTGGAGCTCGAGGCCGGCGACGCGGTGCCGGCCGACGCCCGCCTGCTGCAGACCGTCAGCCTGTCGGCGGAGGAGAGCTCGCTGACGGGCGAGAGCGTCCCGGTGCAGAAGGACGCCCTGGCCGGCGTGGCCGACGACGCGCCGCTCGGCGACCGCCTGACCATGCTCTTCGTGGGCACCAGCCTGGTGCGCGGCAAGGGGCGCGCGGTGGTGGTGGCGACGGGAGAGCACACCGAGCTCGGCAAGCTGTCGGCGCTCATCCACCGCCCGCGCGACCGCACCACGCCGCTCGAGCACAAGCTCGACGCCTTCGGAAAGCGCATCCTGTGGGCGTGCCTGGCCCTGGCGGCGACGCTCTTCGTGCGCGGGATGATCAAGGGCGACCGCAGCTGGCACGAGCTGCTGCTCGAGGCGGTGAGCCTCGCCGTCGCCGCCATCCCCGAGGGGCTACCGGCCATCACCACCATCACCCTGGCCCTCGGCATGCAGCGCATGGCCAAGCGCGGCGCCATCGTGCGCAAGCTGGCCGCGGTGGAGACGCTGGGGTCGGCGACGGTGATCTGCACCGACAAGACCGGCACCCTCACGCAGAACGAGATGACGGTGCGCGAGGTGTACGCGGGCGCGGAGCGCTACCACGTGACCGGCACCGGGTACGACCCGCGCGGATCGATCCTGGACACCATCAACCAGCGCGTCGAGGCGCCCGACGGCCCGCTGCGGGACCTGCTGGCGACGGTGGCCCTGTGCAACAACGCGCTGCTCCAGAAGGACGACACGGGCTGGCGCGTGCAGGGCGATCCCACCGAGGGGGCGCTGCTCACGCTGGCGGCCAAGGGCGGGGTCCCGCGCGAGTCGGTGGTGAGCTCGCACCAGGTCGTCAAGGAGCTGCCGTTCGACAGCGACCGCAAGCGGATGACCATCGTCGCCCTCGACGAGTCGGGCAACGAGGTGGTGCACACCAAGGGCAGCGCCGACGTCCTGCTGCCGCTGTGCGCCGCCTACGAGACGCGCGACGGTCGCCTGGCGCTCGACGCCGAGGCGCGCCGCGCCATCATCGCCGAGGCCGAGGACATGAGCAGCCGCGCGCTGCGCGTGCTCGCCGTGGCGCGGCGCGACCTCGGCGCGCACCGCGACTCGGAGTCGCCGGAGAAGCACGCCGAGCACGACGTCTCCGGCAAGCCGAGCGGCGAGATCGAGAACCGCCTGACCTTCCTCGGGCTGGTGGGGATGATCGATCCGCCCCGGGAGGGGGTGAAGGAGGCGGTGCGCCTGTGCGCCGAGGCGCACGTGCGGGCGGTGATGATCACCGGGGACCACAAGCTGACGGCGGTGGCCATCGCCCGCGAGCTCGGCCTGTGGGAGGACGACGCCATCGCCCTCACCGGCGCCGAGCTGGAGAAGCTGGCGGAGGCGGGGCTCGACGCGTGCATCGAGCGGGTGCGCGTCTTCGCGCGCGTCACCGCCGAGCAGAAGCTGCGCATCGTGGCGGCGTTCAAGCGCTGCGGCCACGTGGTGGCGATGACGGGCGACGGCGTGAACGACGCGCCGGCGCTGCGCGAGGCGCACATCGGCGTGGCCATGGGCAAGGACGGGACCGACGTCGCGCGCGAGGCGGCGGACATGGTCATCGCCGACGACAACTTCGCCACCATCGTCGACGCCGT
>DATBQU010000306.1:0-11832 GCA_036560665.1 Polyangiaceae bacterium | reverse complement strand
GACAGGAGCGGCGGTAGGTAAAGAACCAGCCGCTCAACCGAAGAGAGGAGCGGCGGTTCTCGAAGGACAAGCAGCGCGAGGCCCGTGCGCCCTCCCGGTTTGCCCTCCTGCTCGTACCCGCCAGAAGAGACCGAGCGGGGCAGATCGTCTCTATGATGCGTTCACCGCACCGTGCCCCGCTCCGACCGCGACGATCTCCTCGACCGGACGTGCCTCGTCACCGGCGCCACGTCGGGCATCGGCAAGGAGATCGCGCGCGGCCTGGCGCTCAAGCGCGGTCACGTCGTCGTCGCCTCGCGCGACCTCGAGCGCGGCAAGCGCGTCGCCGAGGAGCTCGGCGACGACTCCGCCAACCCCCGGGTCGAGGCCGTCGAGCTCGACGTCGCCAGCCAGGCCGGCGTCCGGCGCTTCGCCGCCGACTTCACGAAGCGCTTCACGAAGCTGCACGTGCTGGTCAACTGTGCAGGAGGCTACTGGCCGAGGAAGGAGAGGACCGCGGAGGGCGTCGAGCTCACCTGGGCCACCAACGTCCTCGGGTACTACCTGCCCACCGTCCTCTTGCTCGACACGCTCCTGTCGTCCGCGCCCGCCCGCATCGTCAACGTCGCCTCCGTCGCCGCCCGGGGACTCGACCTCGACGACGTCGAGTTCGACCGGCGCCCCTACGAGGGCTACGCCGCCTACCGCCAGAGCAAGCAGGCCGACCGCATGCTCACCTGGGAGCTCGCCAGCCGCCTGCGAGGCCGCGGCGTCACCGCCAACGCCATGCACCCCGGCTACGTGCGCACGTCGCTCGTCCGCAGCGGCGGCGTCCAGGGGCTCCTCTGGCGCCTCGGAGGCCTCTTCGCCCGCTCCCCCGTGCGCGGGGCCGACACCGCCGTCTGGCTCGCGTCGTCCACCGCCCTCGCCGACGACACCGGCGGCTACTACGTCGACAGGAAGGAGAAGCACTGCCGCTTCCACGACGACGAGAGCCAGGCCAAGCTGTGGGCGCTGTGCGAGAAGATGACGTCGCGATGAAGACGTGGCCGCTGCGTGGCGGAATGCCGGTGCGGATGCTCGCGGCGCTGTGCCTGGTCGCCTGCACCCCCCCGCCCCGCATGTGCGTGTCCGAGTCCGAGTGCGGCGCGCAGGCGTCCTGCGTGGCCGGGCGCTGCGTGGCGCACGGGGCCACGCCCGCCATCGGCAACGCGCGGCGCCTGGTGTTCGCGCCGGTCGACGCCGGCTACGTGCGCCGGGGCGACGACGTGGCGGACGAGGTCATGGCCACGCTCGGCCGCGGCGACGGTGGGGTCGCGTTCCTCCGCTTCTCCGTCCCGCTCGCGCCGGAGGCCACCGTCCTCGAGGCGTACGTCGCCCTCGAGCGCGCCACCGACGTCGACGCCGACCCCGTCCCCATCGTGCTGCACGCCGAGCGCATCGCCGGGCCGTGGGACTCCCGCTCGCTCTCGTGGGCGCGGCAGCCGCGCGTGGAGGAGGTTGGCGCGCCCATCACGCGCGTCTCGACGTCGTCGGGCGCGCTCGTCCGCATCGACGTACGCGAGATCGTGCAGCGCTGGCGGCGGCGCGGGCGCGACGAGCTGGGCGTGGCCGTGGTGGCGGACGGCCGGAGCGCGACCGGCCTCGCCTTCGCCCTCGCGCCGAGCGACGTCGCCCGCGGCCGCCGCGACCCCGTGCTGTCCCCCGAGGTCGCCCCCGCCGGCCAGCCGGCCTCGCCGTTCGAGCCTCACGTCGCACCTCCGTCGAGCGTCGGCGACCCCCGCGGCCAGCTCGGCGGCCCGCGGCTCGAGCTGTACGTCCGCTGAGGGGCGCGCCGGCAGGGCGCGGGATCCCGTGCTATCCCAGGGCCCGTGCGTGGTAGCAGCCTTTTTCTCGTCGCCGCGTCCCTCGCGTTGCTCGCCGCGGGCTGCGGCAAGGACAGCCGCGCGTCGACCGGCGGCGGCGACCCGGGAAAGCCCGTGGCGACGGCCGACTGCGGGCACACCGTGTGCGGCTCGAACTTCTTCATCGACAGCGCCCCGGTGGGCAAATGCACCGTCGGGCAGACCTGCTCGGTCGCGATGACGCTGGTGGCCACCGGCGAGTTTCACATCAACGACGAGTACCCCTACAAGTTCAAGGCCGACGACGCGGCCGACGTGCGCTTCCTCGGCACGGACCCGGCCGGGAGCGCCGTCTTCTCCAAGCAGGCCGGCAGCTGGCAGAAGAGCGACGAGAAGAAGGGGGTGATGACCGTCACCTTCCAGGCGACCAGCAAGGCGCCCAGGACCATCGCCGGGACCTTCAAGCTCAGCGTGTGCTCCGCGCAGAACTGCCAGCTCGAGCAGCAGCAGGTGTCGACGACGGTCGCGGTCCAGTGACCGAGCGGCTACTCTTCGAGGCATGAGCGAGCCGCGCGACGCCGCGTCGCAGGTCAAGACCATCGCCGAGCACGTCGAGCAGCGCTTCCGCGCCGGCCGGCGCGTGCTCTCCTTCGCCGAGTTCCTGGCGCTGTTCGACCTTCAGCCGGTGCGCTACTCGCGCGACGCGAGCCGCTACCTGCGCGACGTGTTCGACCACTACGGCAAGACGGTGGTCAAGCACCCCTGGGGCGAGGCCACCCGCTTCAACCTCTTCGACCTGCCCTGGGAGGGGCACCCCGTCGACGGGCTGCCCCGCGGCGCGCTCATCGGCCAGGAGAGCGTCCAGGAGGAGCTCTACCGCGCGCTCTCGAACTTCGTGCGCGAGGGGCGGCCCAACCGCCTCATCCTGCTGCACGGGCCCAACGGCTCGGCCAAGTCGACCATCGCCCAGTGCGTCATGGCGGCGCTCGAGCAGTACTCCGAGCTCGACGACGGGGCGCTCTACCGCTTCAACTGGGTCTTCCCGTCGCAGAAGACCATCCGCGGCTCGCTCGGCTTCGCGCACGACAGGGCCGGCGGCCGCGGCGCCGACTCGTACGCGCACCTTCCCGACGACGAGATCGACGCCAAGCTCCTGGTCGAGGTGCGCGACCACCCGCTCTTTCTCATCCCCGTCGCCGACCGGCAGCGCCTGCTCGAGGCCTCCTACAAGCGCGTCGGCGCGAGCGAGCCGCCCAACGAGTGGATCCTCCGCGGGCAGCTCTCGCACAAGAGTCAGCAGGTGTTCGAGGCGCTGCTGGCCTCGTACGACGGCTCGTACGCCGAGGTGCTCAAGCACGTCCAGGTCGAGCGCTACTTCGTGTCGCGCCGCTACCGCGTGGGCGCGGTGACCATCGGGCCGCAGCTCAGCGTCGACGCGGGCGAGCGGCAGATCACCATGGATCGCTCGCTCCAGTCGCTTCCGGCGTCGCTGCAGGCGGTGACGCTCTACGAGGCCAAGGGCGAGCTGGTCGACGCCGCGGGCGGCCTGCTCGAGTTCAGCGATCTGCTGAAGCGCCCGCTCGACGCGTTCAAGTACCTGCAGCTGTCGGTGGAGACCGGCGAGGTGGCGCTCACCGCCCAGAACATGCAGCTCAACTGCGTGATGACCGGCAGCGCCAACGAGCTGCACCTCGACGCTTTCCGCGAGCACGCCGAGTTCGCCTCCTTCCGGGGCCGGCTCGAGCTCGCGCGGGTGCCCTACCTGCGCAGCTACGTGCAGGAGCAGCAGATCTACGACACCTACGTCGCGCCGCAGGTGCGCCGCCACGTGGCCCCGCACGCGACCGAGATGGCGGCGTGCTTCGCCGTCTTCACGCGCATGCGCAAGCCCAACCCCGATCGCTACCCCCGCGCGCTGGGCGCCATCGTGTCGACGCTCGGCGCCGTCGAGAAGGCCGACCTGTACTCGCAGGGCAAGACGCCGGAGCGCCTCGACTCCGACGCCCAGAAGACGCTGCACGCCTCGATCGCGGAGCTGTGGACCGAGAGCGACACCTACCCCATCTACGAGGGCCGCATCGGCGCCAGCCCGCGTGAGATGCGCGTCGCGCTGCTCGACGCCGCCCAGGCGCCCACCTTCCGCTGCCTCAGCCCGATGGCGGTGCTCGACGAGATCGACGCGCTCTGCCAGAGGAAGAACGAGTTCGAGTGGCTGCAGCAGGACGCCATCGTCGGCGGCGGGTACCACGACGTGAAGGGCTTCTGCGATACCCTCCTCACGCGGCTGCTGGTGGCCTCGGAGTACGAGCTCTACGTGGCGAGCGGCCTGGTCCAGGAGGAGCAGTACGCCGACCTCTTCGACCGGTACGTTCAGCACGTCAGCGTGTGGGTGAAGAAGGAGCGCCTCTTCAACCGCGTGACCCAGCGCCACGAGGAGCCGGACGAGAAGATGATGGAGGAGGTCGAGCGCCTGCTCGACGTGAAGGTGGACCCGCAGGACTGGCGCCGGCAGTTCATCAGCGCGATCGCGGCCTGGGCCATCGACCACCCCGGCCAGAAGGTCGAAGCCTCCGCCGTCTTCCCGCAGCACATCCGGCGCATGCGCGAGGCCATCTTCGCCGACAAGCGGCAGGCGGTGGCGCTGATCGCGCGCGACATCGTCCTGCTGATCCGCGAGGAAGGCGTGGGCCTCGATCCCGCGCAGAAGCGCGCGGCGGAGGCGACGGTCGAGCGCATGATCGGCCGCTTCGCCTACTGCCGCGTGTGCGCCTCGGACATCGCCAACCTGCTGGTGCGGCGCCGCTTCCACGATCTCATCGTGTGACGCCGTCGCTCGCGCAAGAGGTGCGGCGGCTGGCGGTGCCGGCCATCGCGCAGTCGCTCCTGCAGACCCTGGTCTTCGTGGTCGACCGCATCATGCTGGGTCACCACGGCGAGGCCTCGCTGGCGGCGATGCAGATCGCCGGGCCGCTGGAGTGGTCGATCTGGAGCGTCTTCTCCGCGTTCACCGTGGGGACCATCGCGCGGGTGGGGCGGCACGTGGGCGCCGGCGACCGCGGCCACGCGCGACGGGCCGCGTGGGCGTCGATCGGGTACGCGGTCGGCGCCGGGTTGCTGGTGACGGCGGCGACGCCCCTCGTCCTCGCCGGGCTCGGCCCCGCGATGCCGCGGGCGTCGGCCGGGACGATCCTCGCTGCGCGCGAGTACCTGGCCTGGACGCTGGGCGGGTCGCCGCTGGAGTTCCTCGGCTCGGTGGCCATCGCCGCGCTCCAGGCGAGCGGCGACACGCGCAGCCCGCTGGCGATCGGGCTCGGAGTCAACGCGGTCCACGTGGCGACCAACCGCGTCGCCATCCTGGGGACGCCCTGGTCGCGCCCCTACGGCATGGCCGGCGCCGGCTTCAGTACCGCGCTCACCTTCGCCCTCGAGGCGGCGCTGGCGCTGGCCGTGCTCTCTCGACGCGGCGGGCCGGTGTCGCTGCGGCGCGGCGGTCCCCGGCCCCCCGGCACGCTGCGCGACGAGGCCCGCGAGCTCCGCGGCGTCGCGCTGCCGGCGCTGGCCGAGCGCGTGCTCTACCACCTGGGCTTCCTCGGGTTCATCTGGATGATCACGCGCCTCGGCGACGACGTGATGGCCGCCAACCAGGCGCTCATCAGCGTGGAGTCGATCTGCTTTCTGTCGGCCGACGGCTTCGGCATCGCCGCGGCGGCGCTGGTGGCGCAGAAGCTCGGCGCCGGCCGCCCCCAGGAGGCGCGACGCTGCGCGCTCATCGCCGCTCGCTACGCCGTCGTCCTCTTGACCACTCTGGGCCTGGGCTTCCTCGCCACGCGCTGGGCGGTGCTTCCGGTCTTCTCCTCCGACCGGCGCGTGGTGGACCTCGGAGCGTCGGCCGCGCCGGTGCTGGCCCTGGCCCAACCGTTCATGGCGACCACCATCGTCCTGGCGCAGGCGGTGAGGGGTGGCGGCTTCACCCGGGCGGTGCTGGGCGTCAGCGCCGCGGGAGCCTTCGTGGTGCGGCTGTCGTGCACCTACGGCTTCGCCATCGCGCTGGGCCTCGGCCTGCGCGGCGTGTGGCTCGGCTCGACGTGCGACTGGATGGTGAGGAGCGTGCTGCTGGTGGCGGTGGGCGCGGCGCTCAGCCGCCGCGCGCTTCCAGCTTCCCGCGCGCCGTCTTGACCCCGTAGAGGTCGGGCCCGCGCACGTCGAGGACCGGGCCGAGCAGCACGCTGGCGAGGACCGTGGCGAGCTGCAGGGCCAGGCGATCGTCGTCGGACTCGCGCACCACGAGCCACACCGTCTTGCAGCGCCGCGCGACGAGGATGATGCCGCCCCCGCCGGCGCGCGCCTCGCCGAGCTCGGCGAAGGCCAGGTCCGGCGGCTCGCGCGGCCGCGCGAACACCAGGCGCACGCCCCCGGGCTCGCCGTGCGGAGCCACCACCACGCGCGCCGCGTCCACCTCCGGCGGCTCGCCGTCGTAGCGCTTGTCGACGGTCAGCCCCAGGCGCGTCCGGAAGAAGCGCTCGGCGTGCGCGCTCCACTGCCCGACGTCGACGCGCGTGCCCGGCTGCGAGGCCAGGACGGCGTACGCGCTCTCCAGGGGCGGCGCCGCGAGGGCCCCCTCGCGCAGCAGGCCGTCGCCGCCGAGCAGAGCTCGCCACTGCTGGTCGTCGAGGGCCACCGGGACAGGGTAACCTACGGCGCTGGCCCGCCCATGCTCGCCCTCGCCGACGCGCACTGCCACCTCGACGCGCAGTACTTCCCGGAAGGGCCGGACGCCGTCATGGAGCGGGCGAGCGCGGCGGGGGTGGTCGGCTTCGTGGTGGTCGGCGTCGGCCGCGACCTCGAGCCCGCGCGCGGCGCCGTCGCCCTGGCGCGCCGGCTCCCCGACCGCGTCTGCGCCTGCGTCGGCATCCACCCGCACGACGCGGTGAGCTGGAGCGAGGCGGCGCACGACGAGCTGCGCCAGCTCGCGAGCGCGCCCGAGGTGGTCGCCGTCGGCGAGATCGGCCTCGACTACCACTACGACCACTCGCCGCGCGAGACGCAGCGCGACGTCTTCGCGCGTCTCATCGGCCTCGCGCGGGAGCTGGAGAAGCCCGTCGTCGTCCACACGCGCGAGGCAGCGGCGGACACGCTGGCCATCCTCGAGCGGGAGGGGGCGCGCGACGTCGGCGGCATCATCCACTGCTTCAGCGAGGATCGGCCCTTCGCCGAGCGCGCGCTCGACCTCGGCTTCGACGTGTCGCTGTCCGGCATCGTCACCTTCAAGAACGCGCGCGCGGTCCACGAGGTCGCGGCGTGGGCCCCGCTCGACCGCATCCTGGTCGAGACCGACAGCCCGTACCTGGCCCCCGTGCCGCTGCGCGGCAAGCGATGCGAGCCGGGGCATGTCGTACACACGGCGCGGCGCGTGGCCGAGCTGCGCGGCATGCCCCTGGAAGAGCTGGCCGCGGCGACGCTGGCCAACACCGAGCGTCGATTCATGAAAGAATTCCCGCGTCCGGGCCGTCTACCCTGAGGGGGCTGGCGGCGGGCGCCGCGATGCCTCAGGCTGTATCGGGGAGGAAGACCGGGAACCGGACCGCGATGTCGACGAAGGTGCACGGCATGACGATCGTGGCCTCGGTGGGCTTCCACGCCGCGCTGGGCGCCGTGCTTTTCTGGCTCGCCTTCCGGTCGCTCTCGGCGGAGCCGGTCGTGGGACCGGGCCAGCCCGCGCCCGAGCCCGGCGCCGGGGGCCCGGACAGCATCGCCGTGGAGCTCCCCTCCGTGGGCGATGGCGTGCTGCTCGAGGATCGTCCGGTGGATCCCGCGGGCGAGCCCCCGCGCCCCAGCGGCGGCGACGCGCTGGCTCATCTCGACACGGGGGCGCGCGGGCACGGGGGAGACGTCAGCGTCCCCCTGCCGGCGCTCAACCTGGCCGACGGCAACGAGCGCATGCGCCTCTCTCCGGATCTGCTGAGCCGTCTCGATCGCGACCAGCTCCAGCGGCTGCGCGTCGCGCGCGTGCGCCAGTCGTGGGAAGACCGGCGGTCCACGACGCACCCGGCGGAGCTCACCCTGGTGGTCACCGGCCCGGGCACGCTGCTCGAGCGTCGCCCCGCTTCGCCCACAGAGCCGAGCCGGGGCGCGCTGCAGTCTCCGTCCCCGAGCGTGCGCGGAGGCGAGCTCGGCGCCAGCGCGCCTCCGGAGACGGGAGAGGGAAGCCCGCCCGGCGGAGCGCAGGTCGGTTCGCTGCTGGGGGCGCCGGGCGTGGGCGTGGCGGCGTCGCGCTCCGGCCTGGACCACCGCGTATCGGCGCCGATCGGGAGCGCGCGACCGGACGTGACGCAAGGCCCGGTGGCGATCCCGGCCAACGAGGCGGCGCGTCCGAGGGACGACGTGGACAGCGATCAGGAGGTGGCCACCACCGTGCGCTCGCTCCTTCACGCGAGCACCGCCGGCGGCGCGCCGGGCGAAGGGCAGGGAGGCACCGGCGGCGGCGGCGAGTCGGGCGCCGGAGGAGCGAGCGGCGCCGGCTCCCACGCGCGGCCGCTCGGCGTGGGCGAAGGGGACGTGTTCGACTTCTGGACCAGCGATCCGCGGCTCTTGCCGTACTTCCGCCAGCTGCACGCGCGGATCGATCCGCTGTGGGCCAGCGCCTTCCCCAAGAGCGCGATGCTCGAGCTCAAGCAGGGGACGGTCATCCTCGTCTTCACCGTCTCCGCGGACGGGCGCGTGGCCGTCCAGTGGCCGCCGCTGCGCCCGAGCGGCATCGACGAGTTCGACCGCAACTGCGCGGACGCCATCCGTCGCGCCGCGCCGCTGCCGCCCATCCCCCACGAGCTCGGCGTATCGAGCCTCACCATCCGCGCGCCCTTCGTCGCCAGCAACCCCATCGTCCACTGACGGACTGGACTAGAGCGCGACGCCGAGGCGGCGGCGCAGCTCGCCGGCCTCCTCGCTGGCCCAGAAGGTCTCGAGCTGCGTGATGCGCGTCTCGGCGCCGGGCTCGTTCGACAGCGCGTCGGCCGCCGTCGCCAGCTCGCCGCACAGCAGAAGGCCCGTGCGGCACGCGGTCCACTCGGCGGCGCGCGCCCAGCGCTTGAGGTTGGTGCGCCCGCCCCGGGCGAGGAAGCGCGCCACCAGGCGGCGGAGGCGCTCGAGCTGCTTGGGCTCGAGGCACGGCACGATGGCCAGCGAGAACACGCGAGCGCGCTCGCGCACGTCGTCGGGCAGCGACAGCGTCGGCGCGCCGAGGAGCAGCGCGGCGTAGAAGATGGTCTCCAGGTAAGCGACGCTCGGCACCAGCGTGCACACGAAGTGCTCCTCGCGGTACCAGGCCAGGTGCCGCCCGCAGGCGAAGGCGAGCTGCGCCGCGACCAGGCCGGACAGCACGCGCGCGCCGATGCGCGTCGAGGGCGGCACCACGGTCACGATCTCGAACCCGGCGTCGAGATCGGGATCGACGTACGCGGGCGGCGTGCGGATGCCGAGCGTCGCCGCCGCCCAGGCCATGGCGCGCACCGCGCTCACCGTCGACGTCTGCGGGTTCTGGTAGGCCTCGGGGTCGAGCCGGGGCAGCGTCCCGTCGCGGCGCATCGCCGACACGCGCCCGACCAGCGCCGCCGACGCGATCACGCCGAACACCTCCCCGGTGGTGCGGTCCTCGTCGGGGTGCATGAGCAGCCCCGTCCACGCCTCGGCGTTGAGCGGCCGGTTGGGTCGGATGGGGCCGGGCTTGCGGTGCTCCTGCCAGAAGGCGCGCTGGTCGCGCGTCGCCGCGCCTCGCTGCACCAGCACCTCGGCGATGCGCCACTGATCGTCGAGCGCGTCGCCCTTCGCCGCGGCGTCGAACCGGGCGTGAAGCTCCCGGAAGGGCAGCTCACGCGGCGTCTCGGAGCGCCGCTTGCCGGTGCGCGTGCCGGGCCGGGCCAGCGTCGGCGCCTCGTCGTCGAACGACGGAACGGCCGGCGGCGCAACGGAGGCGCGGTCGGCCAGCGTCCCGGGGTCCGCGTGAACCGGCGAGCGAGGATCGACCAGCGTCTCGGCGGCGTCCGACTCCCAGGCCTCGAGCAGCGCCGCCTCGAGGCGCTCGACGCGCGAGGGGTCGAGGCCGAGGGCCTTGGCGGCGAGATCGAGCCGCTCGCGCTCCTCGGTCCCGATCTCGCCGCCCTCCAGCGCCTCGGCGAAGAGCGACTCGTAGAGGCGCTCGAACGGCCCCAGCCGGACGCTGCCGGTGTCGTCGCCCTCGGCGAGGGACGGCGCGATCTCGAACGGCGACCCGGTCAGCGTCTCGGTGTCGTCAGCCGCCTTGGAGGCACGTCGTCGTCGCGTCACCGCCCCGTAGCGTATCCCGACGGTGCCGGAGGAGGGAATCGAAGGGACGATCGTCGCTGCATCGGCCGCTGCATCACGTTCCCTCCGCATCACCCGGCCCGCGATGCGCTCCTCCGCGCATGCATCGCGCGATGCTCGACGACGCAGCCGCGTTCACCCCCGTGCATCGCCCGATGCGTGCCGAGCCGACCGCTCCGGGTCCCGTGCGCCGCTCGATGCACGCCCATTTCGCCGCGCGGGAGGCCACCCATCGCTCGACGCACGCTCTCCCATCGAGCCGGGAGGCCGAGCATCGCGCGATGCACGCGGTCCGCCGGCCTCGCATGGCCGAGCATCGCGTGCTGCACGGCGGCGCGGGTCCCCCCGCCTCGAGCTCCACCGCCTCGCACGTCGTGCATCGCCTGGTGCGCCGGGCTCCTTGTCTCGCGGGTGCGGGAGGTTCTAGATTCCTTGCCTCGTGGACAAGCGAAGCCGGCGCGCGCGCAAGCTCACCCTGGGCGCCATCGTCCGGGGCATCGAGAAGCGCCTGGGTACGATGAGCAGGGTGACCATCGCCAACGTCGACTACACCCCGCAGCAGCTCGCGCAGTTCTTCGCGGACGAGCTGGACAGCATCACCACCGTGGAGGAGGCCGAGGCCAAGCGCGCCGCCGCGCGTCTGCGCGAGCGGCGAACGTGGAGCAGGAACCGACGGACCCACCGGGCGTTCCTGTCGTTCGTGCGCGGCGCGTTCGCGGGCGACGCGAAGGCTCTCGCCGAGTTCGGGTTGAGCCTCGAGAAGAAGGCCAAGAAGAGCGCCGAGGTGAAGGCGCGCGCGGTGGAGAAGGCGCAGGCCACGCGGCAGGCGAGGGGAACGAAGGGCAAGAGGCAGAAGGAGAAGATCCGGGGGTAGGTAGGGCGTCGCCGCGGCGTGGATGCCGAGCCGCACACCGGCCGCGTGGCGCTTTGGTGCTCGTGTCCGCTCGACCCAGCGTCGTACTCGTCGACCGGGTACGTGGCGGAGTGTCGGCGGCGCTCGAGGCGCGATTCTGGCAGGTCCGGGTGCCGAATGCAGCCCCACCGAGAGGAGAACACCATGAAGCATGGTTCCAGCTCGAGCTCGCGGGACGTCGTCGGCTTTCTGAAGAGCCAGCACGAACAGATCAAAGGACTGTTCGAGCAGGTGCTCGCCGCAAAGGGTCCCGCGCGCACGGAATCGTTCACGGCGTTGAAGGAGCTCATGGCGGCTCACGAAGCCGCCGAGGAGGAGATTGTCCACCCCGCTGCGAAGCGCGCGATCGCGCGGGGCACTGCCGAGGTGGCTGTCCGCCTGAAGGAAGAGAACGAGGCGAAGAAGGCTCTGGCCGCGCTGGAGAAGCTCGACGTGGGGTCGAAGGAGTTCGAATCGAAGCTCCGGACTCTGCAGAAGGCTGTGCTCGCCCACGCACGCTCCGAAGAGACGAAGGAGTTCGACAAGCTGGCCGAGAAGCTCGACGCGAACAAGCTGCGGGCCATGCGCGTGCAAGTCGAGAAGGTGGAGCAGGAATCGGCGAATACGGGAACCCGCTGAGGTCGGCGAGAACCCCTCGGGGGAATCGTGCCCTCTGGGCTCGCCCCTCGGGGCGAGCCCGAGCGCCTCGAGCCCTTCTCCGGCCCGAGACACCGCAGGTGTTGAGTGCCGGAGAAGGGAATCGAACCCCTGACCTAGCGC
>DATBQU010000305.1:0-3453 GCA_036560665.1 Polyangiaceae bacterium | reverse complement strand
CACGCGCTGGACGGCACGGTTCACGCGCTGGACGGCAGCGTTCACGCGCTGGACGGCGCCGTTCACGCGCTGGACGGTGCCAGCGAGCGCGTGTCTGGCACCGTTCACGAGCTCGACGGTGCCAGGCAGGTCGTGATCCCTGCCGTCCATGGTAGGGTCGGTGCCGTTCACCGCGTGTCCGGTGCCGTCGAGGCCCTGATCCTTGCCAGGCAGGCGATCGACGGTGCCAGCCTGGCGATGATCGCTGCCAGCGAGGGGTTCATGACCGTTCATCCGTGGGAGGACCAGGCGGGGCTGCTCTTCGAAGCCCGGCGCGCGCTCGGGCTCAGCCGGGAGGACTTCGCGGCGCTCGTCTCGCTCTCGAAGCGCACCGCCGCGCGCTGGGAGACCGGTCAGTCGCGGCTCGGACCCGACCACCTGTTCGAGCTGGCGCGCCACGTCCACCCGAAGAACGCCGCCATCGCCGAGAAGCTGGCGCTGGCGGGCGGCTCGACCCTCGAGAAGCTCGGGATCGTCGCGGTCGCGCCGGCGCTGCCGCGGGGGCTCCCGGACGCGGTGCTGGTCGATTCCATCGTGTGCGTCGCGGCCGACGCGATGAAGGCCGTGCCCGACACGCTGCGCGCCGCGCTCCTCGCCGCGTGCCGCCGCGCGCGCGAGGTGGGGATGACCCTCGACGACGTGGAGAAGGCGCTGGCGGACCCCACCCCCCCGGCCCCCCGCCCCGCGGGCAGGGCGGGGGGAGCGTGAATGAAGAGGCTCGACGCGGTGTCCACGTTCCCCACGCCCCGCTTGCGGGGCGGGGGGCCAAGGGGGGTGGGGTTTCGCGGCTTTCGACGTGCGGGGCTACTGGTTGGACAGGAGCTGGTTGCACGCGACCGGCTTGCCCGTGCCGTCGACGATCTGCGGGACGCCGGCGTCGTTGGCGGCGAGGGCGGTGCAGTGGCCCGCCGCGGGAGCCGGGCCGCCCAGCGTCTTCTGCGCGACCCAGTCCGCCACGTAGTCGGCGTTCTCGGCGATCGAGCCGGTGTGGCCCACCGGGTCGGTGTCGTAGCAGACCTGGGCGCTCGTCCCGTCCGACGTGAGGCGGTTGAACACGCACTGCATGGCGTCGGGCGTGACCGTGGTGTCGTTGTTCGCGTACCAGACCAGGATGGGCACCTTGGCCGCGTTGCCGGTGAGGTGCGGCCAGTCGGCGGTCATGCGGTCGAGCCACTTCTGGCAGGTCGCGTCGCCGTTGCAGTTGCCGCCGCCGGCCGGCGTCGCCGGCAGGGCGATGGCCTTCACGTACGTGTCGAGGAAGAGATCGTTGGCGCTGCTTCCCGCGGCGTAGAGGTCCGGGTAGGTCGCCGACCAGCAGTCATTGTCCACGAAGGCCTTGACCGCCGCCTGCTTGGAGGGCTGGAAGAGGTCGACGCCGTGGCCCGGCCCGTCGAGGAGCTCGGCGTGCGTGTAGTGGTACCAGACGCTGGCCTTGCCCACGGAGCTCTGCGCGAACGAGTAGCTGCCCGGCGCGAGGAGAATGGCCGCCCACACGCGCTGCGACAGCCAGATCGGCGCGTAGACGGCGACGGCGGCGATGGTGCCGTCGGCGCCGTAGCTGTCCGAGAGCGCCAGCGTGGCGAGCGCGGTGTAGCCGCCCTGCGAGTGCCCGGTCAGCACGATCTGCTGCGTGACGCTGCCCGGGATGAGCTTGCGCAGCGCGCGCGCGCCGTCGAGGTTGCTCTTGCCCACGTCGGCGACGTCGTCGTACGCGCTGGGCGGGTTGCCGGCCCCGCCGTAGTTGGCGTACCCGGCGAGGTCCGGGGCGATGACCGGGTAGCCGAGGCCCACCATCGGGTAGACCAGGTGCTGGAAGTCCTCGCGCACGTACTGCGACGCGGGGTCGGACTTCGAGGGCGCGCACTTGCCGGCCTGGCCGAAGCTGCCGTGCGCCGCCACCACGATGGGCAGCGGCGTCGTCCCCGACCGCGGCGTGTCGGGGAGAAAGACGATGGCGCTCGAGTACCCCGGCGTGCTGGCCGGGTCGCCGCGCTCGGTGCGGTAGAGGACGCGGTAGACGTGCGCGCCGCTGGTGAAGGGCTTGCCGGTGTAGGAGAGGTCGCCGGCGTCGTCGACGACGTCCACGGCGGCGGTCATGTCGGCGATGGACAGGTCCTGGTCCTTCGCGCACTTGATGATGGCGCCCTTGGGCCAGGCGGTGACGTCGCCGGGATCGGCGTAGACCGAGTCGAGCGTGTCGGTGCAGTCGATCTCCGGCAGGAAGCTGCCCGCGGCGGGGCCGTCGGCGCCGCCGTCCCCGGGCGACGTTCCGCTGCTGGAGCTGGAGCAGGCGGCGACGCCCCCCGTGGCGCCCCCCGCGAGGAGCATGAGACACGAAGCAAGCGCGAGTCGATTCATGGACGAGGAGCCTCCGAGACTCCCAGTCTACACGGCGGCCCGTCACCCCGCAGGCCGCGGGCGCGGTCAGAAGCCGCGGCGCGCCTCGAGCTGGCTCATGGGTCCGAGCCGAGGCCCGGCGAGCGCCGCGATTGAGCCCCGCGATCACAGGGGGATATTGGTGTGCTTCTTCGGGGGGTTGCTGTCGCGCTTGTCCTTGAGGAGCTCCAGGCTGCGGTGCAGGCGCGCCCGCAGCGTGCGCGGGTAGATGACCTCGTCGATGAAGCCGAGCTCGGCGGCCTTGTAGGGGTTGGCGAACTTCTCGCGGTAGTCGGCGACGAAGTCGGCGCGCGTCTTCTCCGGGTCGGCGGCCTGGGCGATCTCGTTGCGGCGGACGATGTTGACCGCCCCGTCCGGGCCCATGACGGCGATCTCGGCGGTGGGGAAGGCCAGGTTCACGTCGGCCCGGATGTGCTTGCTCGCCATGACGTCGTAGGCGCCGCCGTAGGCCTTGCGCAGGATGACGGTGACCTTGGGCACCGTCGCCTCGGCGAAGGCGAAGAGGAGCTTCGCGCCGTGCTTGATGATCCCGCCGTACTCCTGATCGGTGCCGGGGAGGACCCCGGGGCCGTCGACGAGCGTGACCAGCGGCACGTTGAAGCAGTCGCAGAAGCGGACGAAGCGGGCCGCCTTCATCGACGAGTGGATGTCGAGCACGCCCGCCAGGATGGCCGGCTGGTTGGCAACCACGCCGACCGCCCGGCCGCCGATGCGCGCGAAGCCGACGACGATGTTCGCCGCGAACTGGTCCATGATCTCGAAGAGGTTGCCGTCGTCGACGACCGCGCGGACGACGTCCTTCACGTCGTAGGGCTTGCTCGCGTCGAGCGGGATCATCGTGTCGAGCTCGGGCACCTCGCGCATGGGCGGGTCGCTGGAGGCCTTGAAGGGCGGGTCCTCCTGGTTGTTCAGCGGCATGAAGGAGAGGAGCTCGCGCGCCTGGGCGAGGCAGGTCTTGTCGTCCTGCGAGGTCAGGTGGCAGACGCCGCTCTTCGTGGCGTGGGTGGTCGCGCCGCC
>DATBQU010000304.1:0-6039 GCA_036560665.1 Polyangiaceae bacterium | reverse complement strand
CTCCTACCCCTGCTTGCTTATTTTCGCACGAACCGTCACCGTTGTGCGACGGGGCCCCGCTGTTTCTCCGAACGAGCCGGAGAAGGCGGGCGCCAGGAGGCGTGCCGATGCGTGGACGGAAGAAGAGCACCCGGCGTGCGTTCACGCTCATCGAGCTCATGATCGTGGTCGCCATCGTGGGCATCCTGGCGGTGCTCGCCGTGTACGGTGTGCGCAAGTACCTGGCCAATGCCAAGACGGCGGAAGCCCGTAACTCCCTCGGGCAAATCGCCAAGGACGCGGCGGCCGAGTACGAGCGCGAGTCGATGGCCGCCACCGTCCTCGGCACCAAGACCTCGTCGGCCATCTCGCGCAGCCTCTGCAAGTCGGCCTCGGCGACGGTCCCCTCGGCGAGCGCGGCCATCCGGGGCCGCAAGTACCAGTCGAACCCCAAGGAGTGGAACGCCGACGCGGCCGGCAACTCGGGCTTCGCCTGCCTCAAGTTCTCGATGGATCAGCCCCAGTACTACATGTACGGCTACTCGATCACGGGCACGGGCGGGAACACCGGCGACAGCTTCACCGCCAGCGCCCAGGGCGACCTCAACGGGGACGGCGTCCTGTCGCTGTTCCAGCTGACGGGCTCGGTCAACGCCAAATACGCGCTGAACATCGCCCCCAACATGCTCGAGGTCCGCCCCGACGAGTGAGCGACCTCCGGGGCCTTCAGGTCATCGGGCCGGTCATCAGCTCGTGCACCAGCACGTCGGACGCGCGCCCCGGCAGGATACCGCGGGCGAGCGCGCCGAAGATCGGCGCGGGAATGCGCATCCCGTCCGCCCAGCCGGCCACGCGCGCGGTGAGGTCCACCGCCTCCACCCGCTGCCTGGTCTCGGAGAGCGCCTGCTCCAGCGTCTTGCCGGAGGCGAGCGCCGCGCCGAGGAGCACCTCGGGGCGCTCGGTCTGCTCGATCGACGCGAGCAGATCGCCGTACCCCGCCAGCCCGAGCAGCGTGCGGTCGCTCCCGCCGGCGGCCGCGGTCAGCCGCGCGGCCTCCTCGATGGCGCGCGTGATCAGCGCCGCCAGGAGCCCCGGCCCCAGGCCCACGCCGCGCGCGTAGCCCACGGCGATGGCCAGGCAGCCCACCAGCGCGCTCGCCCACTCCAGGCCGGGCAGATCGGCGGTCGTGTACAGGCGCAGCGTCGGCGACGCGAACACCTGCTGCAGCGCGCGGAGCACCTCGGGGTAACGCGAGCCCGCCACCATCACCGTCGGGCGGTTGGCCAGCAGGTCGGACGCCAGCGCCGGCCCTCCCAGCGCGCCCAGCCTGCGCACCGGGCTCTCGTCGTGCACCACGTCGGAGATGGTCTCCATCTCCTCGCCCACCAGCCCGCGCACGCCGTGCACGACGAAGTGCCGCCCGTCGAGGTGCGCCCCCAGCGCGCGCGCCACGTCGCGCGCCACCCCGGAGGGGACCGCCATCAGGATCAGGCGCGCGCGCTCGCCGACCTCGCGTTCGTCGCGCGCCAGCGTCACGCCCCGGGGCAAGGCGCCGTCGTGGGCACGCCGCGACAGCAGCAGCGTGGGCTCCCCGGTGCGCGCCGCCGCGCCGGCGAGCGCGAGCCCCCACGGTCCCCCTCCGACGACGGCCACTCCCGGACGCGCCATGCCCGGCGTTTATATCGCGATTCGCGCGGTCACGTCGTCTCGAGGGCGAGCCGCTCGCGCGCGATGCACCGGGCCGTGCCCACGAACATGAACGGAACGAAGAGCAGCCCGGTGACGCCCACCAGGATGGGCGGCAGCCCCACCAGCACGACACCCGGCAGGCACGCCACGCCGATGGCGACGAGCAGCGCGATGCCCCAGTGCCGGTGCACGCCCGCGCGGAGCGTGCTCGTCTCCCGCGCGCGGAGGGAGAACGCCCAGCGCACCGCGGCGACGAGGAGCGCGATGTGGGCGTGGCCCACCAGCAGCGCGCTCACGGCGATCCACGTGCCGAAGTCCGCCATGCGGGTGTCCTCGAGGTGAGGCATGGACAGCCCCAGCCAGACCAGCCAGTGGATGGTGAGCGGCGCCACGAGCGACACGGCCGCCAGGGGCATCGCCGCGCTGCCGCGCTCCCAGCGCATGGCGAGCTCACACGTCGAGCGCAGCGGGTCGTACGCCTCGAGGCGGGCCAGGTCGACCGACAGGTCCCCCGTCAGCCGCAGGGGCAGCTCGAGCCGATCGGCCAGCACCAGGCGGGCCAGGACGCGCCCCACCAGGGCGGCCGCGATCGCCACCGGCCAGGCCGAGAGCAGCAGGACGGTCGCGGCGCGGCGCGCGGTCTCTTCGGGCGGGTTGGGGGAGCACACGAACGACGCGAGCCCCACCAGCAGCGCCGCGCCACCCACGAGGACGCCCGCGGTCCCGCCCACGACGCGGCCGATCCGGCGCTGGGCGATGCGCCGCGCGATCCCGATCAACAGGGCATCGCCCTCCCGCCTCTCGCGCAGCTGCGCGACGCGTTCGCGGAGCACCGGTTCGAGGCTGCGGTACGCGCATGCGGTCATGGCTTCTGACCTCCGGGTGGTCTGGGAGAGCAAGCGTGGGGCCAGGCCCGCCCCGCGCGGAGCGACCCTTCTCCAACGGCTCGAACGCCTGGGGGACCGAAAACATTGCGCCGGCGGACCCGCGATCGCGCAGCCCCGTCGCACCTACGCCGGCCTACCTCACGGCGACGGCAGCGCCGGGCGCGCGGGATCCTGGCAGGGAACGCCGGTCTTGCCGTACGCCGGATCGCGCAGGATGCGGGCCAGGTGCAGCCACGCGCTCATGGCGTGCTGGACGTAGTCGATGCGCACGTCGTGCACGAAGAGGCTCTCTCGCACCCCGCCGTCGGCCTTGGCCGGGTTCCTCAGCCAGTAGTCGTTCTCGGGACCGTACTGCTGGACGAGCATCGAACGCGCCACCCGCTTCGCGGGCTCGACCAGCCACCCGTCGGGCTTGCCTGCGAAGCGCGACAGCGCGATGTCCGCGTCGTACGCCTCGACCCGCGTCGAGGCCGGCGTGGTCTGCCCGTCGTAGAAGGTGCCCACGAAGTCGGGCGCCGGGGCGTCGTCGGCGCCGCGCTGCTTCTTCTGGATGGCGCGGGCGATCTTGTAGGCGTGGGTGACGTACGCCTCGTCGTGGGTGACGCGGTAGAGCTCGTTCAGCACGTACGACATCCAGTGGTCGTGCTCCTGGTTGTCCTCCGACGCGTAGGCGTCCCGCACGCGGATGACCCAGTCGGCGGCCCGGCGCGCCGTGTCGAGGTACGCCTGCTGCGGATCGACGGCGTAGAGGCGCATGAGCGCCAGCGCCGCCTCGCCCGGGTAGTAAACCGGCTCGCGCTTGAGCTTCTTCCCGCTCTCGTGCTCGAGGTCCGCGTTGGCGCGGAAGTGCCCGTCGTCGTACTGCTGCTTCATGATGAAGCGCGCCAGCGCGCGCATCGTCTCGAGCTCGCTGCGCTTGCCGCTCACCGCCGCGTGCTTGGCGAAGGCCAGCAGGGCCAGGCCCGCGCCGCCCACCTTCTGCTGCTCCTCGTCGTTGGTGTCGAGGACGTATTTGCCCTGGCTGCCGGCGTCGTTCGACAGGTGAGCCTTCAGGTACTGCAGCGCGAGCTCGCCCTTCTCGAGGTAGGCGGGGGTGCCGAGCTCCTCGTAGGCCTCGAAGATGGCGTAGGTGGTCCCCGCGTGCCGGAGCCAGCCGTACTGGCCGTCGTCGCGGTCGTCGGTCGGGTGGTAGAGGTACACGTACCGGCCCTCGGCGTTCATGATGCGCAGCAGGTAGTCCGCGCCGTGACCCACCGCGGCGACGAGTCGCTGCGGGGTGACGTCGCCCGGCGGCGGCAGCTGCACGAGGCCGCGAAGGACGGGCAGCGCCGCGTCGTGCGCGGGCGACTCGACGTGCACGTCGGCGTGGAAGCGGTATCCGCGCATCCCTCCGAGGTCGGTCTCGGACACCCCGGCGCGCGCGGCGAGCGCGGCGCCCAGCCTGGCGCGCTCGAGGCCCGGCGACTTGCCCTCGTGGAACATCCCCCGCTCGACGATCTCCCCGGGCAGCACGAAGCCGGTCTTGCCGTCGTCGCCCGTCACGAGCACGCCCTCGAGCCCGATCGACGACAGCGCCACCTCCCCGTCGTCGTCGTACGGCGCGCCCACCAGCGGCGCCACCGGCACGTCGAGCTCGATGCGTCCGGCGCGCGCGGCGGCCGCGTCGGGGACCTTGGACGCGATCGCCTCCGCGGCGGCGGCCACGGCGTCGGCCAGCGTGCCGCCCATGGCGGTCGCGGCCACGGGCTCGCCCCGGCCCGGCGGCCAGAAGGCGAGCATCACCCGACGTCCCGGCGCGTCCGGCGGCGCCGGCACCGTCGCGCGCCCGCGGTGCTCCACGACCGCCCGTGCGAGGACGAGGTACGGCATGGCGTCCGGCGCCGGCTGGGTGAGCGCGCTCTCGCCGAAGTCCTTCCCGGCCTCGGGGGGCGGACCGCCCCGGCTGCACGTGCAGCCGGGTGCAAGCGCAAGCCCGAGCGCCGCGATCGCCATCGCGCGGCGAGTAGCAGCAAGAAGCGGCAGGCGAGCGACCGGCATGGCCGCCGGCCACGCTAGTGCGGCGGGGTGGAACGCGCTACTCTGATGATTGGATGGGCTGTCGTCGGCGCACGCGAGGATTCACGCTCATCGAGGCGATGATCGTGGTGGTGGTGGTCGGCGTCCTGGCCCTCCTCGCGGTGGTGGCCTACCGGCGCTGGGTGCAGAGCTCGTACGTGGCCGAGGCGCAGGACATGGTGTCGAACATCCGCACCGCCGAGGAGGGGTTCTACGCCGAGAACGGCGGGTACCTCGACGTGTCGGGCTGCCTCGGGATCAACTGCACCTACCCGCTGCAGAAGCCGGGCTCGTCGAAGACGGCGTGGGGCGGACCCTGCGGCTGGTGCACCAACCCGACGACGGCCTGGGGCGGCCTCACCGTGCACCCCAACGCGCCGCTCATCTTCGGGTACGCGGTCATCGCCGACAAGGCCATCCCCATGTCGAGCCGCGTCGGCGCCATCAAGGTGAACGGCAAGCTCATCGACGTGACGTCGGCCCCCGCGGGAGCGCCCTGGTACTTCGTGGAAGCGGACGCGAACGTGAGCGGCGACAGCCTCCACTACATGCACGTGTACGGCATGGCCGGGAACAACCAGATCTGGGTGGACGAAGAAGGGAACTAGCGTCCCGTCGAGCTCTCTTGCCATCCGCGAGTGGGCTGGTACGCCCGTGGTTCCACTCACGAGGAGGATGCTCCCATGGCAGACTCGCACATCGGCCATTTCGTCTGGTACGAGCTCTTGACGTCGGACCCCAAGGCGGCGATCGCCTTCTACACGGACGTCGTCGGCTGGAAGACCGAGCCCTTCGAGGGCGGGTACATGATGTGGGTCGGCAGCCAGGGCCCGCTCGGCGGGACCATGCAGCTGCCCGAGGAGGCGAGCAAGATGGGCGCGCCGCCGCACTGGATGTCGCACGTCGAGATCGCGGACGTCGACGCGACGGTGGCGCGGGCGCGAAAGCACGACGCGCGCGTCCTGGTCGAGCCGACCGACATCCCCAAGGTCGGCCGCTTCGCGGTCATCGCCGATCCCCAGGGCGCGACCATCAGCGTCTACAAGCCGGCCAACGCGATGACGCCGCACGACGCGAAGAAGCCCGGCGAGTTCTGCTGGAGCGAGCTGGCGACGACGGACCACGACGCGGCGTTCCGCTTCTACAGCCAGCTCTTCGCCTGGGAGAAGCTGAGCGACCACGACATGGGCCCCATGGGCAAGTACCTCATCTACGGCAAGGGCGAGAAGCCGTTCGGCGGGATGTTCACCAAGCCGAAGGACATGAAGATGCCGCCGTCGTGGCTCTACTACACGCAGGTGGCCGACCTCGACGCGGCGGTCGGGCGCGCCAAGGCCAAGGGCGCCAAGGTCCTCAACGGGCCCATGGATGTCCCGGGAGGAGCGCGCATCGCCCAGCTGCTCGATCCGCAAGGGGCGGCGTTCGCGCT
>DATBQU010000303.1:0-32884 GCA_036560665.1 Polyangiaceae bacterium | reverse complement strand
CTTCACCATCGACGAGGGCGAGTTCACCTTCACCCAGACCGCCGACTTCGTGCACGACAAGGTCCGTATCCCGAACAAGAAGAAGACCATCACCGGGCACAACCTCGAGGTCGATCAGTGGAAGGACGGCAAGATCGTCCGGTCCTGGAACTGGTCGAACGAGATGGAGTTCGACACGCAGCTGGGCATCGGCCCGGCGGCCCCCAAGCCGGCGGCGAAGCCGGCGACGGCCAAGAAGTAGCGCCCGCCCGGGGCGGCTAGGGGCAGCCGCCGCTCATCGCCGCGATCCAGTCGCTCACGAGCTGCACCGCCTGCACGTGCTCGAGGCTGCGCCCGAGCTCGGGCATGGCGATGCTGGGGAGCGTCGACTGCATGCGGTAGACGAGGATGGACTGCTCGGGGTGGCCGGGGACGACGTCGTAGGGCTGGCCCTGCGCGGCCTTGCCCGCCGCGACGGGCGGCTTGCACAAGCCGAGCGCGTAGGGGTCGGACTCCGTCCCCAGGAGAACCAGGCCCGAGGTGCGCGCCTCGCCCCCGGCCCCGTTGTGGCAGTACGAGCAGTTGGCCTGGAGGTACGCGCGCGCGCGCGCCGCCACGTCGCCCGTCGACGGATCGTCGAACACGGGCAGGCGCGGCGCCTGGTCCGGCGCCGGGGCGCCCGACAGGATCCCGAGGCGCGTCCAGCGCGCGAGCTCGTTGTCGGTCCCGTCGGCGTAGGCGAAGTCGCGGTTGAGCTGGTCGGCGCGCGGCCCGAGGGAGATCATCACGCCGTCGCTGGCGTGGCACTTCTGGCACTGGCTCTCGCTCGGAACGAGGTAGCTGGGCGACTGCGTCGCTCCGTCGGCGTCCACGAAGGACAGGTGCGCGATGGCGCCGCCGGGCGACAGGCGCGCCTCGGTCTGCGCGTCGTCCCAGACGTAGCTCGTCCCCTTCCAGCCGTCGGCGGCGTGCACCAGGACGCGCGTCTCGATCCAGCGCACGGGGGCGCCCGCGACGCGGAAGTCGGCGGGGAAGCCGAAGGACTTGGTAAAGACGGTGCCTACGGGGAACTCGAAGCGCTCGCCGGCCACGTAGTCGACGCTCGTCCGCGACGGCAGCCACACCGTGCGGTACTTCACGGCGTAGTCGGAGAAGAGGGGGGTGTTCAGGTCGTACGGCAGGACGCCGTCGCCGGGCACGACGCCGCCGCCGCGCACCGACACCATGGCGTACGCGCTCAGCACCGGCGCGAAGTCGCCCGTGTCCGCCCCTGCCGCGCTGGGGGACAGCGGCCCGGTGTTGCCCTCGTCGCAGGCGACGGCCGCCAGCGCCGCGGCGACGAGGAGGGCGCAGACCGAGCGCGTGGGGCGACGCACGGGGCCCCGACTAGGGCGAGAGCCCCGGCAGGCTCACCGCGGGCAGCGCGGGGAGCGTGCAGGCGTAGGGCGCCGGATCGCACACGATCGTCTTGCGGAGATCGGGGTTGTTGGGGTCGATCTTGTCGAAGTGCATGTTGCAGACGGCCGACGCGGTGGGCTCGTGCACGCAGATGGTCATCGGGTCGGGCCCCGGCGTCGCCTTGGGGTCGAGGATGCCGTCGTACATGACGTCGGGCACGTGGCCCCCCGGGTACACCGCCATCCCCGTCGACAGCAGCAGCCCCACCTGCGAGCGCGCGTCGGGCAGCGTCCCGCCGCCGGAGAAGGTGTTGTCGTGGACGAAGACGCGCGACGGCCACTCGTAGTAGTTGGGGTCGGTGAAGGGCGTCTGCGCCACCGCGTAGCTGATGATGCCGACGCTGGCGGTGTGGTTGCCGGTGAAGGTGTTGCCGAAGACCTCGACGTCGTGGTTGGCCATGACGAAGAAGCCCGTCCCGGCCGGGACGAGGTTCACGATGTCGCTGCTGGGCGCGAAGTTCTCGGTGTTGTTGGCGGTGACGGTGTTGTTGTAGACGCGGATCGAGTGTCCGCCCTCCTGCTGCAGGCCGGGCAGGTCGAACACCAGGATGCCGCCGGTGTTGTCGTGCGCCTTGTTCTCGTAGACGTCGGCGTCGAACGAGTTCTCGATCTCGATGCCGGTGACGTTGGAGAACGCCTCGTTGCGGCGCGCCACGATGGTCTTCGACTGGCCGATGTAGATCCCCGAGTCCGAGGCGCCGCTGATGGTGCACCCCTCGACCAGGACGTCGGACGACTGCACCGGGTACAGGCCGTACGCGCCGTCGGTGGCGTCGAGCGCGGTCCAGGTGGCGGCCACGGTGCGGAACGTCACCCCGGTGATCCCCAGGGCCTTGATGCCGTTGCCCGGGGTGTCGAGGATGGTGAACCCCTCGAAGCGCAGGTCGCTGATCGACTGGGCGAAGATGCCGTCCTCGCCGGCCGCCTGGCCGTGGAAGTCGAGCGTCGTCTGGTCGGGGCCGGCGCCGACCACCGAGACGCCGTTGCCCGTCCCGAGCGCGAGCTGGTTGGTGAACTCGTAGGTCCCGGCCGCGAAGGCGATGGTGTCGCCGTCCTGCGTGGTGGCGAAGGCCCCCGCGATGTCGGCCTCGCTGACCCCCGGCGAGATGGCCAGGCAGCGACCGCTGCCGGTGCAGAGCGGGCTGCTCGAGCCGATGGCGTGGGACGACGACGAGCTGTGGCAGGCGACGCCGAGGACGACGGCGCACGCGCACGAGGCGAGAGAGGCGGCCCCCTTCATGCGGCGTGTCTTAGCACGCGAGCCCCCCGGTGACCCCTGATCGTGAGCATGGCAACGATCCTCGTGGTATGCGTGCCGGCGATGCCGGGCGGAACGCTGCTGCTCGTCGCCACGCCCATCGGCAACCTCGGCGACGTGAGCGCGCGCGCCGCGGAGACGCTGCGGACCTGCGACCGTGTCGTGGCCGAGGACACCCGACGGACGCGGCAGCTGCTCACGCACCTGGGGATCGCCGGCAAGCCGCTCGACCGGCTCGACGCGCACGCGACGGCGGCGGACGTGGAGCGAGTGGTGGCGCGCCTGGCCGCGGGCGAGCAGGTGGCGCTGGTGACGGACGCCGGCACCCCGGGGGTGAGCGATCCCGGCGAGCGCCTGGTGGAGGCCGCGGTGGCGGCGGGGGTGCGCGTGGTGCCCATCCCTGGGCCGAGCGCGGTGCTGGCGGCGCTGGTGGGGAGCGGCCTCGCCGGCGACGGGCGCTTCCGCTTCGTGGGCTTCCTGCCGCGCGACGGGAGCGCGCGACGCGACGCTGTCGCGCTCGTGTGCGCCACGCCGGAGCCGGTGGTCCTGTTCGAGGCGGCGAACCGGACGCGGGCGACGCTGCGCGACCTGGCGGACGCCACGCCCGAGCGCACGGCGTGCGTCGCGCGTGAGCTCACCAAGGTGCACGAGGAGTACGTGCGCGGCACCTGCGCCGCGCTGGCCGCCGACGAGCGCGAGTGGCTGGGCGAGGTCGCGATCGTGCTCGGCGCCCACGCGCCGGAGGCCCGCCAGGCCCGCATCGACGACGCGGCGGTCGACGCGCGCATCGACGAGGCCCTGGCCCGGGGCGAGCACGCCCGCACCGTGGCCGAGCGACTGGCCGCCTGGAGCGGGCGACCGCGGCGGGACGTCTACGCGCGCGTCATCGCCCGCAAGGGCCGCTGACGCTCACATCGCCTCGCCGAGCGCGCCGTCGATCTCCTGGG
The DNA here is from genome assembly GCA_036560665.1 of Polyangiaceae bacterium. Classification (GTDB taxonomy): domain Bacteria; phylum Myxococcota_A; class Polyangia; order Polyangiales; family Polyangiaceae; genus Palsa-1150. The sequence continues at coordinate 29,243 of DATBQU010000303.1, read as the reverse complement.
CGTTGAACCCGACCATCACCTTGCCGCGCACGTCGATGACGGGGATGGACCCGGCGCGAAGGCCGTTGCGCGCGAGCTTCTGCTGCATCTCGCGCGCGGCGGAGGGATCCTTCTCCACGTCCTTCTCGACGTAGGCGATGCCCTTGCCGCGCAGGTACCGCGCGGCGTCGTGGCAGGCCCCGCACCACTCGGCGCCGTAGATGATGACGACCGGGCGCGCGGCGGGCTTGCCGGACCCCGGATCGGCCTCGGCGCTGGGGGCGCCGGACGGCGGCGCGGAGGGTGAGGGCGGCCCGGCGCTGGCCAGGGTGGGCCCGGTCTTCTCGCGACGGGCGACGGCGATGGCCTCGAACGCCGAGCGGGTCATGGTGCGCACCGGGAAGGTCCCGTCGGCGCGGGCGATGCGCAGGTCGGCCACGAAGACGCGGTCGGCGTGCGTGCCGTCGTCGCTGTTGGGGTCGACCACCCGCACGGCGTCGCGCCCCATCAGCGGAACGTCGGCCACGCGCGTCTCGACGTGGAAGTCCCCCTTGTCGTCGATCCACGTGAGGAGCAGGCCCACGGTGTCGGCCTTCACCGTGATGGGCGCCGACTCCGGATCGGCCGAGGCCGAGGCGTGGCTGCGCTTGCAGCCTTGCCCCGCCGACCCCGCGAGCGCGAGCGCCAGCAGCGTCGCCGCCAGGCGCAGCCACCGCGTCATGCCACCTCTCCCGAGAGCCGCGCCCACTCCAGCAACATCGTGTCGACCTTCTTGCTCAGAGACTGCTCCTCCTGCGCCATCTTCGCCAGCTTCTCCCAGTCGTCGCCCGGGGCGGACCTGAGCCGCGCGCGCAGGACGTCGAGGTCCTTCTCGCTCGCGGCTATCGACGCCTCGAGCTCCTGCACCCGCTTCTTCTTCCTCTCGAGGGTCCGCGCGGCGAGGCGCTGCTCCTCGAACTTCTTCTTGCCCTCCTCCTCGGCAACCACCCGGGCAACCACCTTGGCGTTCTCTTCCTTCCCCGCCCTCCTCTTTTCCGGAGCGGCCGCGGCCGCCGCCGCGGCCCTGGCCGTCGCCGCGCTCTCCAGCACGCGCTCGTAGTCCCGGAAGCCCCCCGGGTACACGTCGGCCTTTCCGTCGCGCACGCTCACGACGCGCGTCGTCACGTTCTCGAGGAACCGGCGATCGTGCGACACCAGGATGACCGTCCCCTCGAATCCCACCAGGGCCTCCTCGAGGATCTCGGCGGCGGGGATGTCGAGGTGGTTGGTGGGCTCGTCGAGGAAGAGCAGGTTCTTCGGCTCGAGGAGCAGCTTGGCCAGGGCCAGCCGCGAGCGCTCGCCGCCGGAGAAGCCGCTGACGACGCGCAGCGGATCGTCGCCCCAGAAGCGGAAGCGCGCCAGGTACTGCCGCGCCGCCTCCACGGTGAAGTCGCCGCGGATGGTGCGCACGTTGTCGACGGCGGTGAGCGAGGGATCGACCTCGCCGAGGTGCTGGTCGAAGTACCCCTCCTGCAGATTGGTGCCGCGCTTGACCGCACCCTCGTCCTCCGGAGCCCCCCGGCCCGACAGGAGCTTGAGCAGCGTGGTCTTGCCGCTGCCGTTGGGGCCCACCACGCCGATGCGCTCGCCGCGCCGCACCAGCAGGTCGACGCCCGCGAAGAGCACGCGCCCGCCGCGCGCGGCGCGCAGCCCCTTGGCGTCGAGCACGATGTCGCCCGTGCGCGCCGCCGGGGCGAAGCGGAAGGCGACGCGGTCGGCGCTGGCCCAGACGTCCTCCGGGCGCTCCAGCCGGTCGAGCTTCTCCAGCATCTTGCGGCGGCTCTGGGCCTGCTTGGTCTTCTGCCCGGCGATGTTCTTGCGGATGAAGTCCTCGGTCTTGGCGACCATGCTCTGCTGGCGCTCGACGAGCGCGCGCTCGCGTTCGAGATCCTCCTCGCGCAGGACGACGTACTCCGAGTAACGCGCCGGGTAGACGCGGAAGCTGCGGCGCCCGAGCTCCATCGTGGTGCGGCAGGTGGCGTCGAGGAAGGCCCGGTCGTGGCTGCACACCAGCACCGCGCCGCGGTAGTCCGAGAGCCAGCCCTCGAGCCAGGCGATGGTGTCGAGGTCGAGGTGATTGGTGGGCTCGTCGAGCATCAGCACGTCGGGCTGCTGGGCCAGCACCACGCCGAGGCGCAGGCGGCCGCGCTCGCCCCCGGACAGCGAGACGACGGGGCGCGCCAGGTCCTGCTCGGAGAAGCCGAGGTGGCTGGCGATGGCGGCGACGCGATGCTCGAGCTCGTCGCCGCGCGCCAGGTGGTACCGGTCGGTCACGCGCGAGAGGTGGTCGAGCGCCTCGCGGGAGCCGCTGGCGGCGTCCTCCTGCGCGCGATGCAGCTCCCAGCGAAGCTCGACGATCTCCTGGAAACCGGAGAGGAACGCGCCCAGCACGTCCCCCTCGGAGGTGATCTCGTGCGACTGACGGTAGTAGCCCAGGGTCACGTCGCGCTTGAGGACGACCGACCCGGCGTCGGGCTCGAGCTCCTTGGCGAGCAAGCGCAGCAGGGTGGTCTTGCCGCTGCCGTTGGGGGCGACGAGCGCGACGCGGTCCCCTGCCGCCAGGCTGAAGGTGACGTCCTCGAAGAGTGTGTCGCCGGCGTAGCCGAAGCGCAGGTCGGCGACCTGAAGCAGAGTCATGGTCCGGGCGGACGAACTAGCACGAGACGCGCGCTATCTCACGGCGGCGACCAGCCCGGCGACGGTGGCGGCCAGCGCGCTCGGCTCGCCCGCGTCCTGGCGCAGGAACTCCTCGATCCGCGGCATCCGGGCGATGGCGTCGTCGAGCTCCCGGTCGCTGCCCCTGGCGTAGGCCCCCAGCGTGACCAGGTCGCGCCTGGCCTCGTAGGTGGCGACGAGGGCGCGCAGCCGGCGGGCGGCGTCGCGGTGCTCGGGGGCGACGATGGAGTCCATCACGCGCGAGAGCGACACCGTCACGTCGACCGCGGGGAAGCGCCCGCGCGCGGCGATGGCGCGGTCGAGGACGATGTGGCCGTCGAGGATGCCCCGGACCTCGTCGGCGATCGGCTCGTCCATGTCGCCGCCTTCGACCAGCACCGTGTAGACGGCGGTGATGCTGCCGCGCGTCCCCTGCCCGGCCCGCTCCAGCAGCCGCGGGAGCATGGCGAAGACGCTCGGCGGATAGCCGCGTCGCGCCGGAGGCTCGCCCGCGGCCAGGCCGACCTCGCGCTGCGCTCGCGCGAAGCGGGTCACCGAGTCCACCAGCAGCAGGACGCGCGCTCCCTGATCGCGGAAGTGCTCGGCGTACGTGGTCGCCACCTGCGCCGCGCGCAGCCGCTCGAGCGCCGCCACGTCGCTGGTGGCCACGACGACGACGCTCTTCCTGCGCGCCTGCGCGCCCAGCGAGCGCTCGAGGAACTCGCCCACCTCGCGACCGCGCTCCCCCACCAGCGCGACGACGACGACGTCCGCATCGGCCCCGCGCGCGACCGCGCCCAGCAGGGTGCTCTTGCCCACGCCGGAGCCCGCGAACAATCCCACGCGCTGTCCCTCGCCCAGGGTGAGCAACCCGTCGAGGACGCGCACCCCCGTCGCCAGGGGCTGCGCCACCGGGCGGCGATCGAGCGCGGCCGGGGGATCGCGGTCGACCGCGGCCAGCTCCCCGTCGACAGGCGGCCCGCCGTCGAAGGGACGTCCGAGGCCGTCGACCACCCGGCCGAGCAAGGCCCCGCCCGCGCGCACCTGGAACGGCGCGCCGGTGGACTCGACGTCGTCGTCGGGACCGACGCCGGCGAGCGCGCCGAGGGGCATTCCGATGGCCTCGCCGCGATCGAAGCCGACCACCTCGCACGCCAGCGGGTCGCCGCGCCGCCGCACCGTCACCACGTCCCCCACGCGCACGCCCGGCATCGCGAACCGCAAGCTGAGGCCGGTCACGGCCAGCACGCGGCCCGACGCGCGCACGGTCGGCGCCCCTGCCAGCTTCGCCTTCAGCGCCTCGACGTCGAGCGGCACCCGGCCATCCTAGGGCTACTCGGCGCCGGCTGCGCGCTTGCCCGACGCGACGTCGCCCTGAAGCTCCTGCCCGAGCTCGAGGAGTAGCTCGCGCGCCCGGGGCGACAGCTTGGTGGGGACGTCGACCTGCACCACGACGACCAGCGAGCCCCGCCCGCGGCCGTCGAGGCGCGGGATGCCCTGGCCCTTCAGGGTGAACACCGCGCCCGACTGCGTGCCGGGCGGGATGGTGACCGCCACCGTCGCGTCCGCGGCGCTCGCGTCGAGCGACGGCACGCGCACCTCGGCGCCGAGCGCCGCGTCCGTGAGCGGGATGTGCGCGCGGGTGACGAGATCGACCCCGTCGCGCTCGAAGCGCGGGTCGGCCTCCACGTCGACCTCGACGTACAGATCCCCCGCCGGTGCGCCCTGGGGCCCCGCCATCCCTTGGCCCGGCACCCGCAGGCGTTGCCCGGCGTCGATCCCCGCGGGGAACGCCACGTTGACCTTGCGCGCACGCTCGACCGCGCCCTGTCCCGCGCACGACGTGCAGGGCTGCTTGACGACGCGCCCCGCGCCGCGGCAGCGCGGGCAGGTCGACGTGAACATGACGAAGCCGCGGGCGTTGGACACCTGCCCCGCGCCGCGGCACTGCGGACACGTCTCGGGCTTGCTCCCCGCCTTGGCCCCGCTGCCGCCGCAGTCGGTGCAGGCCGTGGGGGCCCGCACGCTGACCTCGCGCTTGCAGCCGAAGGCGGCTTCCCGCAGCGTGAGCCGGGATTGGACGCGCAGGTCGCCCCCCCGGCGGGGGCGGTTGCCTCCCCCGAAGCCCATCGACCCGGAGAACATCTCCGAGAAGAGGTCTTGCATGTGGGCGAAGACGTCGCTGATGCCGTCGAACCCGGGGCCACCCCCCGCCCCTTCCAGCCCGGCGTGGCCGAACTGGTCGTAGATCCGGCGCTTGTCGTCGTCGCAGAGCACCTGGTAGGCCTCGTTGGCCTCCTTGAACTTGGCCTCGGCCCCGGCGTCGCCCTGGTTGCGATCGGGGTGGTGCTTCAGGGCCTCGCGGCGGTAGGCCTTGCGCAGCTCGTCGGCCGACGCTTCGCGCGAAACTCCGAGGATTTCGTAGTAGTCGCGCTTGGAGGACATCGAAGGATAGGGCTCCGGGGCGCGGCCCCGCGGCGGCGGCAGGCACGCGCTCAGACGTGCACCGGCGCCGGCAAAGTTAAGCCTCGACCGGGGTGTGTCAACGCAGTTCTTCGCCCGAGGGGGCGGTGGCCCGCAGCTCCCGGCCGAGCTGCTCGAGGAGCACGGCCTGGCGCTGGATTTCCTCGCGCGCCCGGGTCAGCTCCTCCCCCGATTCGGCCCGGACGCGGGCGTCGTGCTCCTGGGTCAGGGCGAGGCGCAGCGCGTCCAGCTCGTCGAGCGCCGCCGCCAGCTTGCGGTCGAGGTCCGGGCGGCCCGCCGGGGCGGCGGGGACCGCGGCCTGGGCGAGGCGCCGCTCGAGCTCCGCCACGGTCCAGGCGGTGGCCTGGGCCTCGCCTTCCCGGCGGGCCAGCTCGAGCGCCAGGGCGTCCAGCCTCTCACGCAGGCGAAGGTTCTCCGCCGCGACGGCGTCCTGCTCCGGGTCGGTCGCCAGGGGAGCGACCGGCGGGGCTGTCTCGACGGCGGGGGCACGCGCGGCGTGCTCGTCGAGGGCGTCGACCAGCTCGCGCACCATCCGCTCCCGCCGGGCCAGCTCCCCTTCGAGCGCCCGCACGGCCTGGGCCCGCTCGCGCAGCGCCTCCTCGAAGCGCCCGAGCTCCTCGGCGTGGGCGTCGACCACCCGCGCGAGCTCGGGCAAGGCGAGCGACGCCGCACGCTCGGCCCGGTCGGCGCGCAGGGCGAGCTCCTCGATCTCGGCGGCGGCGATGCGCCCGGCCTCCGCAGCGGAGCGCATCTCCTCCACCTCGTTGGACAGCTCGGCCAGCTGGCGGGCACGCGCGGCGACCTCCTTCTCGAGCTGCCCCACGTCCTGCTCGAGCTCGGCCACGCGCGACGCCTGCGCGCGCAGCGCCTCGATCTGCGCTTCGAGCGCCGACCCGCGCATCCTCTCCTGCGCCAGCGCGGACAGCGACGCCTCCAGGTCGGCGCGCGCCTCCTCCAGCTCGCGCGTGTCCGGCAGCACGCCCTCGGGCGACGGCAGCTCGACGATCGCGTACGGGTCGAGCCCCGCGCCACGCTGGCTGGCCAGCGCGACGAACGCCTGCGGGGCGCGGTCGGGATCGGCGAGCTGCGTGTCGACGCTCACGGCCGGCGAGTCGTCCTCGTCTCCCAGCTCGGCCAGCGCCACGCCGTGGAACGGCAGCTGCGCGATCATGCGCACGTCGGCGAACTCCTTCGCCACCAGATCGAAGAGGGCGTAGTAGTCGAACGCGCGCCCGCTCTCGGCCTCGCCCGCGTCGCGGTTGGCCGCGGCGACGAGGGCCACGCCCGTCTCCCCGACCACGCGGCGAACGCGCGCGAGCAGGGCCGCGGCGTCGTCGAACAACCCGAGGTCCGCGACCAGCGCCAGGTCGAAGGTCGCGCCGCGGAGCTCCTCGAGATCGTCGCCCGGGCCGACGACGACGACCGTTCGCGCGCCGAGCTCCTCGAGGCGATCGCCCAGGCCGGTGGCGGGATCGCCGAAGACGACGACGCGGCGTCCGGTCGCGAGCGACTCGGCGTACACGGCGAGGGCTTGCTGCGGGTGGACGCGGGCGGCGCGGGGGTCCATGCGTGCGGAGGGAGGGTTCTAGCCTCTCCGCGCGCCGAATGCATTACGCGGCGGCGTCGGCGACGGCCGGCGGCCGGCGGGGGCGCGGGACGCGGCGGTCGGGCGCCGTCCAGGCGGCGGCCGGGACCGTGGCGCGGCGATCGGTGAGGGTGTCGGCCAGCGCGCGGATCAGGGCGATCGAGCTGGCGCGCGTGGGCGAGCGCGGGACGAGGCGGACCACGCGCTCGTCCGGCCGGCGGCCGGGGACCGCACGACCCGCGGAGACGTCGCACGTCAGCTTGGCGGCGGCGGCGCTGCCGTCGAGGACGCGGGCCAGGACCTCCGGGGTCGCAGACCATCCGACCGGTGTGCTGCTCCAGGCGAGGCCGAGCTCGATCCCGACCACGCCGGGCATGGCCACGCGGGGCAAGACGAGCAGGCGCAGCTCGTCGGCGCGTTCGCCCTCCGAGGCCACGCGCGCCCACGGGCTCACCCGCAGCTCGGAGAAGGCGCGGAGGCGCCGGAAGGCCCTCGACAGCCAGGGCGCCGCGGAGCGGGCGCCGTCGGGCGGGAGCTGCGAATCGCGCCCGGTCGCGAGGAGCGGGACGAGCGCTACCGCGTCGAGGGCGACGAGCCACGGTCCAGTGGCGTCGAAGCGGCTGGCGACCACCGCCGCGACGATCACGGCGGCGAGACCGGCCAGCACGGACGCCGCCCGCGACGTCCAGGACCCCGGGAGCACCTCGAAGGCCTCCTCCGGACGCAGGGCCAGCCAGCGTCCGGGCCCTCGCGCCGCGGGTCGGCTCGATGGCGCACGCAGCGACGCAGCCAGGGTGGCCAGCGCCACGCAGGCGGCGCCGGCCGTGGTGCGTCCCGTCATCTCGAGCGCCACCCCGGCCGCCAGCGCGAGCCCCGCCAGGGCCGCGCGGACCGCGTCGGGCAGGGGCAGCAGCCCGCCCGCCTGGGCCCCCTTCGCCTTGCACGCGGCCCCGAAGACGCGCCCCCGGTGCGCGACCAGCAACCCGAACGCCAGCGCCAGCGCGGCCAGGGCGACCGCGACGGACGCCTCGATCACGCGGTCCGGCTCCGCGGGCGGCTTCGCCTCCGAGGGGGGCCGCAGCCGTGGATCGACGACGAGCGGTAGGGCGCGGGGGTCGAGGCGCACCGTCCACACCGGCGACTCGCCGCGCGCAACGTGCGGGCGTACGAGCTCGAGCAGGTCGCGCCCCGGCTCCCGCGACAGCGTGGCGACCGCGCCGTCGTCCACGGCGCCGGTGTCGGCCACGATGGGCTGCGGGGGATCGGGCGCCGCCGGAAGCTCGAGGAAGGTGCGGGCCGCGTCGAAGCCGTCGGTGGCCACCGGCGCCGACCAGACAAGGCGCCACGTCGCGCCGTCGCGCGCCAGGGCGCGGGCGGCGACCAGGTCGATCTGCCACCTCACGTCGAACGTGAAGTTGCCGCGCATGAGGGAGCGCGGCTCGTCGATCGAGATACGGACGGTCCGCTCGTCGCGGCGGGCGGCATGGGCCATCAGGGCGCGACCGTCCTCGGTGGTGACGGGCACGTCGGGCTCGAGGGCGGCCGCCGGATCGACGTTGACCAGATCGATCGACCTGAGCGGCCCGCGGACCACGTGCCAGCGGACCTCGTGCTGCACCTGCGCCACGCCCGAGGAATCCACGCGGACGTGCGCGTCGTCTCCCGTCTGGTGGGCCTCCTGCCACGCGTGGGCGCGCCCCGAGACCAGCAGGGCGAGCAAGGTCATGGCGACGGCGATCGCTCGTCGTGCGTACATGTAGGCGCGATGCTCACCTCATGGAGCGACCGCGGGCAAGTTCGGGGCAGAGACCCGCCCCGTCAGAAGCCGCCGCGGCGCAGGATCGCCGTGACCACGTCCTCGATGGCCCCCGTCGGCACCAGCACCGTCGCCACCACCGGCGGCGGCGTGGCGCCCTGCTGCGCCGTGACCGAGAAGACGACCGGCACCAGCCCCTGATGGGGCAGCTGCGCCGCTTCGTCGAAGGTCTCGGTGGCCCCCCAGGTCGAGCCGCTGAAGAGCAGCGCCATCTGCTGCGCCGCCTCGGGAAGACCGCGCGCCGTCACGAAGCCACCGGCGCCGACGCTCCCGTTCTTGAGCGACGCCAGCTCGGGACGGGCCGCGAGCTTGTCGCCGCCGGCGCCGAGCGAGGCGGCCAGCTTGGCGGCCACGATCGCCTCGTCGCCACCGGCGCCGACCCACGTGCGCTGCCCGTCCGGCACCACGAAGACGTGCACCAGCAGCGGCTTGCCGGCGGGCGCCGCGTTCGCGGGCGTGCCCCGGATGGGACCGGACCGCGGGGGCGCCGGCCGACGATCGGTCAGGTGAAGCTCGAGGACGTAGTGCTGCGCGCCCGCGGGCAGCGCCGCTGCCTTGGGCACGGCCGCCACGTGGAACGAAGGCGGCACGAGCTCCTTGCTCTTCGCGTGGTAGGCGGCGGCGACGCCCGGCTTGCCCAGCGCCGCCGACAGCTCCTTGAGCGCGCCGGCCAGCTTCGCCGACGGCTCGTCCAGCTCGATCACGCGCCACCCGATGAGCGCCTCCACCGTCTCGCGCTTTGCCTCCGCGCGCTGGGCCGGATCGCCCTTGTCCCCGAGCGCCCGCCCTGCCGCCAGCGCCTTCCTCACCTCGGCCGCATCGACCCCGCTGCCGTAGACCAGCGCGGCCGACGAGCTGACCTTGCCGAACGCGTCGACGATGGGCTTGCGATCCGCGTCCTTCAGCCCGACGTCCGAGAGCGCGCCGCTCACGGCTTGCAGCAGCAGGTCCCTGGCCTTCGCCAGCTCGGCCTCGTCGATCCCGCGCTCGAAGAGCGCCACGTCGGCGTCGCCCGGCAGCTGCCAGAACGCGGCAGGCGCCGGCCCGCTGCGCTCGGGGTGCCCGGTCGCCACACGCCCGAGCGCCGAGGTCGCGCCCGAGAGCTTGAGCGTCGCCGTCGCCTGCGCGCCCGCGTCCCCCATCTGCACGTCGAGCGCCATCGAGTCGAGGTCGGTCGCGAAGTCGGCCAGGTCGCCGCCGACGCCGGCGGCGAGGTCGCGCGCGCTGGACAGGCCGAGCCGCCCGCCGAGCACGCTGCCGAGGATCATGCCGAGCAGGCGCTTCTGCTCGGCGATGGTGGGCTTGAGCGGCGCCATGCGCACGTCGACGTGCAGGTCGGCCCCGGCGCCCGCGCGCGTCGCGGTGCGCGTGAGCCACGGCCCGAGCTCCGCCAGCGCGCGCGCGTTCCACCCGCACACCAGACGCACGGGCGCAGCGCCGTAGGCCGGGGCGAGCTCGCACGTCCGGGCCGCGTCCGGGTCGTCCCCGCCGCTCTTGCCCTTGTCGTCGTCCTCGTCATCGGCGTCGTCCCTGTGCACGGGACGGCCCAGGCCCTGGATGAGGAGCGCGCCGTTGTCGCCCGGGAAGAGCTTGTAACGCTCGGCGAGCGTCGCCTTCACCTTCTCGGGATCCTTGACCGCCGCGGAGACCGCCGTGAGGTCCTTCATTCTCGCGCCCGAGCCGACGACGGCGACGGCGAAGTCGATGGGCTGGTCCAGGTCGACGATGGGGCCGACGGCCTCGCTGGTGATGATCTCGGTCACCTGCTCGGACTGCGGCATGGGCAGCTTGGACCAGCCGTGCACGGTGGTGAGCGACGCGCCGAGCCTGGCCACGCGGCCCGACACGACGAGCGTCTGCGGGTCGGGCACGGCGCTCAGGTCCGGCGGCGGGGGCGGCGGAACCGTGGCCGCCGGCTTCGCGGCGGTGGGCGCCTGAGGAGGCGGCGTCCCCCCGCACCCGGCGGTGACGATGAACAGGGACGCGACCGTGAAGAAGCGGGACAGGGCGACGCCTTTGCAGCGCATGAGGCCACCGAGCATACGCGACCCGAACTATCAATCTAGTGCCGCGTGCCGGGCGGAAGTAAGGCAATGCGCCGCCCCCTTCCTGACGCCGATGACCGCTCCCTCGCGCCTCAATCCCGCTCAGCGCGCCGCCGTCGAGCACGGCGAGGGGCCACTCCTCGTCCTGGCCGGGGCGGGCTCCGGCAAGACGCGCGTCATCACCCACCGCATCGTCCGCCTGGTCGAGCGCGGCGTGCCTGCGGCAGCCGTCGTGGCGCTCACCTTCACCAACAAGGCGGCCGGCGAGATGCGCGAGCGCGTCGCCAGGATGCTCGGCAAGGGCAAGAAGGACGGCGGGGCGCGCGCGCTGACGGTGAGCACCTTCCACTCCTTCGGTCTCGGGGTGCTGCAGCGCGAGCGCGCGGCGATCGGCGGCACCTTCACCATCTTCGATCAGGGGGACACCACCTCGCTGGTGAAGCAGCTCTTGCGCGCCGCGGGCGCAGACCGCGCGTTCGACGCCCAGGCCGTGCTGGCGCGCATCTCCAACGCCAAGAACGCCTTCCAGACCACCGACGAGCTGCCCGAGCGCGAGGGCGACGCCTACGACGAGATCACCAAGGTGATCTACCCCCGCTACCAGTCGGCGCTGCGGCAGTTCAAGGCGTTCGACTTCGACGACCTGGTGTGCGAGGTGGCCCGCCTCTGGCGCGAGAACGAAGAGGTGCGCGGGCGCTGGCAGAGCAAGTTCCTCCACGTGCTGGTCGACGAGTACCAGGACACCAACCGTGCGCAGCTCGAGATGCTGCGCCTGCTGTGCGGCGGCCGGAAGAACGTCTGCGCCGTGGGCGACGACGACCAGGCCATCTACGGCTGGCGCGGGGCCGACGTGCGCAACATCCTCGATTTCGACCGCCACTTCTCCGGGGCGCGGGTGGTCAAGCTCGAACAGAACTACCGCTCGCGCGCGCCGGTCCTCGACGTGGCCAACGCCGTCATCGCCAAGCGCACCGACGCCAAGTGGCGCAAGGTGCTGTTCACCGAGCGGGCCGGCGGAGAGAAGGTGCGGCTCGCCGTGGCGCCCACGCCGGAGGTGGAGGCGACCTGGGTCGGTCGCGAGATCCGGCGCATGGTGCGCGAGGAGGGGCGCAAGCCCAGCGACGTCGCCGTGCTCTATCGCTCCAACGGACAGTCGCGGCTGGTGGAGGAGGCCCTGCGCGAGCAGGGAGTCCCGCACCGCGTGGTCGGGGGAACGCAGTTCTTCGAGCGCAAGGAGGTCAAGGACGTCCTTGCCTACGTGAAGCTCGCGCTCAACCCGTTCGACGAGATCAGCCTGCGGCGCGTCATCAACTACCCGGCGCGCGGCATCGGCGAGTCGTCGCTGGAGAGGCTGGCGATGCACGCGGCGACGCGGCAGTGGTCGCTGTGGCAGGCGGTCGAGCGGGTGGACGCGCTCGACGACGTGCCGGCAGCGGCGCGCGAGGGGTGCCGGGCGCTGGCCAGCCTGGTGGCGACGGCGCGCCGCGAGCTCTTCGGCGAGAGACGCCCGCCCAGCGAGGTGGCGCGCGCCATCGGCGAGCGCGTGGCGCTCAAGGCAGAGATCGACGGGGGGTCGCCGTCGCTCGACCAGGCCGCCAAGAGGTGGGCGAACGTGGAGGGCATCCTGGGCACGCTGGCGCGGCGCGAGGCGCGCGAGGGCGCCGGCGGCAAGGCGACGGACGGCCTGTCGTCGTTCCTCCACACCCTGACCATGGACATCGAGTCCGAGGCGGAGGAGGCGGGCGAGCTGGTGACGCTGTCGACGCTGCACGGCAGCAAGGGGCTGGAGTTCGACGTGGTCTTCCTCATCGGCTGCGAGGAGGGGTACCTGCCGCACGCGCGCACGCTCGACGTGCGCGCCACCGACAGCGGCGAGTCCGGCGCCGCGGACATCGAGGAAGAGCGGCGCCTCTTCTACGTGGGGGTGACGCGGGCCCGCGAGCGGCTGGTGATCTCCCGGGCGCGGTCGCGGGTCCTGCGGGGCAAGGCCGTCCCGCGCCTTCCGAGCCGCTTCCTGCTCGACGTGCCGGCCGAGCTGCTCGACGAGCAGGACGTGAAAGACGAGGCGCCGACCACGACCAGCGAGGCGGCGGCCAACGTCGAGGCCATCCTGGCGATGCTCAGGTGAGGTCGGTGCGAGCTGCTCGTCACCGGGTCCGACGCCTGAGCGGCCGCGCGCTACCTGCGGCGACGGCGGGCGACGCCGAGCACGCCGAGGAGCGCGAGCCCGGCCATCGCGGCGCCGGACGTGGTCTGTCCCGCCTCGCTGCATCCGCAGCCGGTGCTGCTGGCCGGCGTGTCGAAGTTGCCGCTGCCGGCGTCGCTGCTGCCGCCGGAGCTGCCGCCGTCGACGCCGTGCGCGCCGCCGCTGCTCGAGCCACTCGAGCTGCCCGAGCCGCTCCCGCTGCTCCCTCCGCTGCTGCTGCCGCTGCCCGAACTTCCGCCGCTCGATCCACCGGAGCTGCTGCCGCTGCTGCTCCCCGAGCTCCCGCCCGAGCTGCCTCCGCTCGAGCTGCCCGAGCCGGCGTCCACGCCGGGGTTCGCCAGCAGGCACTGCTTGTCGCGCTGCGACCACTCGTACTGCGCGAGGATGCTCGTGCCGGGCACGGGGCCGGTGTCCGTCTGCGTCTTGCCGTTGCCCGTGCAGATGTCGCCGATCTCCGAGTTCTGCGAGCTCTGGTTGGGGTTCACCCAGCCCGGCGTGTTGGCCGGATCGCTCACCGCCTCCGCCAGCTCGTGCGAGATGGTGCCGACCATGACCGCCGTGTCCCCGGTGGTGCACTGGTCCGAGCATCCCGTCGCGCACCCGCTGCCCGTCCCCATGTCCGGGATGACGGCGTAGGCGAAGGTCGCGTTCCCGTTGGCCGGGTACGCGCCGTGGTAGCCGCAGAAGCCCTGGCAGGAGAGGCCCCCGTAGTTGACCAGGATGCTCTGCGGAAAGAAGAGCACGTAGAGCGTGTTCGGGTACCCCTGCGCGTCGTTGGTGGGCGCCGGCAGGTGCTGCGCCGTGATCTGCGCCTGGAGCTCGGGGCCGATGGCGCTGTCCTGGACGGTGGTGCCGGTCGCGGTGGTGGGGGTGATGGTCACGGCGGGGAGCACCGTCCCGCGACCGATGGTCTGCCCCGTGCCGCCTGACTGAGGCGCCGTGCTGTACTGGGCCAGGAGGTCCATGTAGTCGCTGTTCACGAGCGCGCCGAGGTAGCCCTCGGCGAACGCCTGCACGCTGGCGTCGACGCCGCTCGTCCAGAACACGGGCACCGCCTGCACGTTGGAGATGACCGGACCGCTCTGGTAAGCGACGGTGTCGGTGATGGTCCCGTAGTTCACCGAGCACGTCGCCATCGGGTTGCGTTCGCCGCTGTAGGTGCGGATGCGGGTGAAGGCGGAGGCTTCGCCCGGCATGGCCAGCGCGGCGAAGAGCGTGCAGAGGCCCAGGGTCCCGGGCAGCAGGCGAGTCGTGCGGCGTGCGATCATCGAATTTCTCCGCGAGGGGGCAGGGCAACCCGCGCGAAGCCTCGCACGAGGATCGACCTCGGGCATGCCCTCGACGCACGGTCGCGCACGAAAATCCCGCAGCCTCGGCGGAATCTTTCAGGCGAGCGCTCGCTCCAGGTCGGCCAGCAGGTCCACGGCGTCCTCGACGCCGACGGCCAGCCGCACCAGGCCGTCGGCGATCCCGATGGCCGCACGCTCCTCGCTGGTCATCTCGTAGTAGCTCATCACCGCCGGCTGCTCGACGAGCGTCTCGACGCCGCCGAAGCTCGGGCCGATGCGCGCCAGACGCAGCGCGTCGACCACGCGGCTCGCCGCCTCGAGCCCTCCCGCGACGACGAAGCTGACGACGCCGCCGAAGCCGCCCATCTGCGCGCGGGCGACGTCGTGGCTCGGGTGCGTCGCGAGCCCCGGGTAATAGACGCGCTCGACGCGGGGGTGCTTCTCCAGGCGCCCGGCCACGGCGAGGGCGGTGGCGTTCTGCCGCTCCACCCGCAGCGACAGCGTCTTCATGCCCCGCCCCACCAGGAACGCAGCGTGGGGATCGCACACGCCACCGAGGACGCCCCGCAGGTCGCGGATCATCGACACCAGCCCGCTCGACCCGCACACCGCGCCGGCCAGCACGTCGTTGTGCCCCGCCAGGTACTTGGTGGCGCTGTGCAGGACGAGGTCGATCCCGAACGAGGCGGGGCGGCAGTTGACCGGCGTGGCGAAGGTGGCGTCGACCAGCGACTTGACCGTGCGGCGTGCCCGGCATGCCGCGGCCAGGCCGGCGAGGTCGAGGCACGACAGATAGGGGTTGGTCGGCGACTCGCCGAGCACGAGGCGGGTCTCCGGGCGCAGCGCGCCGGGCAGCGCCGCGACGTCCCCGGCCTCGAGCAGCGTGTGCGTGACGCCGTAGCGCGCGAGCACGTCGGTCACGAACTCGAGCGTCATGCGGTAGCAGTCCTTGAACAGGACGACGTGCTGCCCGGCGCGCACCAGGGCCAGCACGCTCGTCGTCAGCGCCGCCATCCCGCTGGCGAAGAGCGCGGCGTCCTCGGTCCCCTCCAGCGCGGCCAGGCGCTTCTCGACGGCGCGCGTGGTGGGGTTGCCGTAGCGGCCGTACTCTTCCCGGTCGCGGTCGGGGTGGGTGCCCTCGGTGTGAGCGACGATCTCCGCGGTGTCGGCGAAGGTGTACGTCGCCGTCTGCACGATGGGCGTGGGGACCGCGTCGTAAGGCTTGGCCTTCGCCTCGCCGGCGTGCACGGCCTCCGTCGACGTGATCCCCTTCCTGGGCTCGCTCATCTCCCCTGCTCCGGCGCGAGGAAGGGCAGCGCGGCCTCGGCCATGGCGCGCCGCGACTTCATGAAGTGGTGGTCGAAGCCCTCGAAGATGCGCAGCGTCGCGCCCAGCCGCGCCGCCAGGGCGCGCCCTTCTTCCACGTCGCAGAACTGGTCCCGGTCGCCGAGGAAGATCGCCTTCTGCCCCGGGAAGCGCAGGGCCTCGTCGCCGAAGTCCATGAAGCGAACGCTGGGCGCGACGAGCAGGACCCGGTCGACCCCCCCGTCGCGCGCCGCGGCCCGCAGCCCCACCCACGAGCCGAAGGAGTGACCGCACACGCTGAGGGGGACGCCCGGCGCCGCGCCGCGCAGGTGCTCGATCACGGCGCGCGCGTCGTCCGTCTCTCCGTTGCCGTCGTCGTAGACCCCCGCGCTGCCGCCGACGCCGCGGAAGTCGAAGCGCGCCCAGGCGACGGCGTCACGCGCCACGTCGGACAGCGTCCGCGCGATGGCCAGCGGCACGGGGCTGTGCATGCTGCCGCCGTAGAGCGGGTGCGGATGGCAGAGGACCACCGCGCGCCTGGGCCGCGCCGGCAGGTGCACGCGCGCCTCGAGCCCGCCGATGCGCACCTCGACCTCGCCCGCCACGGCGACCGGCGGCGAGCGGACCGGCTCGGCCTCGGGCGGCGGCAGACGCTCCACGCGGGCCATGGGTCACCCGGCGAGGGCGGCGCGCACCCGCTCCGCCAGCACGCGTGCCGCGTCGGCCAGGGGCACCAGCTCGGCCTTCTTGGGGTCGGTCTCCGTGCGCGGCTTGAGCTCGACGTTCCCCCCGGCCAGCGCCTTGGCCCCGATGGTCACCCGCAGCGGGATGCCGATCAGGTCCGCGTCCTTGAACTTCACGCCCGGGCGCTCGTCCCGGTCGTCCCACAGCACCTCGACGCCGGCCTTCTCGAGGGCGTCGCAGAGCTCGCGCGCCGTCGACAGCACGGCGTCCTCGCGGCCGATGGTGACGAGGTGCACGTGGTACGGCGCGACGCTCATCGGCCAGCGGATGCCGTTGTCGTCGTGGTGCTGCTCGATGGTGGTCGCCACCAGGCGCGAGACGCCGATGCCGTAGCAGCCCATCACCAGCGGCAACGTCTGCTGTTTCTCGTCGATGAACGTCGCCCCCATGGTGGCCGAGTACTTGGTGCCCAGGATGAAGATGTGGCCCGCCTCGATGCCGCGGTAGCTCGTCAGCTTGCCGCCGTCGCAGCTGGGGCAGGCGTCGCCCGTCGCCGCCAGGCGGATGTCGGCCACCTGGCCCTCGAAGTCGCGCCCGAAGCGCACGTTCTTCAGGTGCCAGTCGGTCTCGTTGGCGCCGGTGACGCCGGCCGGCACCAGGGACGCCGCGCGGTCGATCACGATCTTGCCCTTGAAGCCGACCGGTCCGGCGAAGCCCACCTTGGCCCCCGTCGCCTTCTCCACGTCGGCCTCGCCGGCCAGGAAGACCTCGTCGACGCCCAGCGTCCGGGCCAGGCGCACCTCGTTCACGTCGTGGTCGCCGCGCACGACGGCGAGGACGGTGCCCTCACCGGCCACGTAGAGGAGCGACTTGAGCATCGCCCCCCGCGTCACGCCGAGGAACTTCGTGACCTCGTCGATGGTCCCGTGGCCGGGCGTGTGTACGCGCGCGAGCGGCTCGGCGGTCGGCGCCGCGCCCGCCGTCTCGGGGACGGCCTTCACCGTGGCCACCTCCACGTTGGCGGCGTAGTCGCACCTGTCGCAGGCGACGATGGCGTCCTCGCCGGAGTCGACCAGCACCTGGAACTCCGCGCTGGTGTTGCCGCCGATGGCCCCCGAGTCGGCCTGCACCATGCGGTAGGTCAGGCCCATGCGGTCGAAGATGCGTACGTAGGCCTGGCGCATCGTCTCGTAGCTCGACCTCGCGCCCGCCTCGTCGGCGTCGAACGAGTACGCGTCCTT
The DNA here is from genome assembly GCA_036560665.1 of Polyangiaceae bacterium. Classification (GTDB taxonomy): domain Bacteria; phylum Myxococcota_A; class Polyangia; order Polyangiales; family Polyangiaceae; genus Palsa-1150. Next base: position 11,915 of record DATBQU010000303.1, on the reverse strand, counting down.
CATCAGGAACTCGCGGCAGCGCAGCAGCCCCCCGCGCGGGCGTGGCTCGTCGCGGAACTTCACCTGCACCTGGTAGAGGTTCTTCGGCAGCTCGCGCCAGCTGCGGATCTCGCGCCGCGCGATGTCGGTGACGATCTCCTCGTGCGTGGGCCCCAGGTGGTAGTCGCCGCCCTTGCGGTCCTTGATGCGAAAGAGCGTCGGCCCGTACAGGTCCCAGCGGCCCGTCTCCTTGAAGTACTCGGCCGGCAAGAGCGCGGGCATGAGGATCTCGAGGGCGCCGGCGCGGTCCATCTCCTGGCGGACGATGGCCTCCACCTTGCGCAGCACGCGGTAGCCGAGCGGCAAGAAGTCGTACATCCCGGCGCCGACCTTGCGGATGTACCCGGCCCTCGACAGCAGGATGTGGCTGGCGTTCGTCGCGTCGGCCGGAGCTTCCTTGACGGTGGGGATGAGCGCGCGCGAAAAGAGCATGGGGGAGCGCGCGAAATAGCACGCGGGGGCGGGGCTGTCGCGCCGGCGACGCCAGGCGGCGCGCGCCGATCGCCCCGCGGGCGCGGGGCGTGACGAATCATCACGAAGCTCTCAGACTAGGGGCCCGATGCGCCCCTTCGCCGTCCTCGTCGCCACCGCGGCCCTCCTCGCTGCTTGCTCTTCGGCGTCCGCGCCGGCGCATCCGCCCGTCGTCCTCGGCGAGCCCCCGTACACGGTGACCGCCGGCGCGGACGGATCGCTCGTTCTGGCCGGCGCGGCGGGCGCGCTGCTGTCCTTCCCGCCCGACGCGTGGCAGCTCGGGCTCATCGACGGCGGTCTGGCGACGGGAGCGAGCTACGACCCGTACTGGCTGGCCTTCGCCCCCGGCGGGGGCACGCCCGATCCGCCGCCGGACCTGTCGTGGCACGCCGTGGCCTCGGCCTCGATCGCGTCGAGCGACGCCGCCTCGGTGGTCGTCCACCTGGTCTTCGACGAGGGCACCGCGGCGACCCTGGCGGTACAGGCCGACGCGCCCGGGCGCTTCTCGGCGTCGCTGGTCCCGTCCGCCCCCGCCAGCGGCGCCATCGCCTACCTGCGCCTGCGCCCGCGCGCCGACGCGACCGAGGGCTTCTACGGCCTGGGCGAGCACGAAGACTCCGTCGACAGCCGCGGCAAGCTGCGACCGATGCAGATGGAAGCCGACGGCACCACCGAGAGCCCCGACAACGAGGCGCACGTGCCCGTCCCCCTCGTCATCGGCACGCGCGGCTGGGGCCTGTTCGTGGAGAGCAAGCGCGTGGGCCTCTTCGACGTCGCGCGCAGCGACCCCACGCTGGTCGAGATCACCTACGGCACCGCGGAGCAGAGCGGCGACGGCCTGCGCTTCCACCTCTTCGGCGCCGATCACCCCCTCGACGTCACCCGCCTCTACTACGACGTCACCGGGTACCCGCTGCTGCCCGCGCAGTGGGCGCTGGGGCCGTGGATGTGGCGCGACGAGAACACCGATCAGGCGCAGGTCCTCTCCGACATGCAGACCATCCGCTGGCTGGATCTCGCGGCGTCCGGCATGTGGTTCGACCGGCCCTACGCGACGGCCGTCAACACCTTCGACTTCAGCGCGAAGAAGTTCTCCGATCCCGGGTCGATGCTCGCCGCCATCCACGACGCCGGCTTCCGCATCGCCGCGTGGAGCACGCCCTACGAGGAGCCCACCGCCCAGCCGATGCGCGACGAGGTCACGCAGAAGGGCTACTTCCCTCCCGCTCCGGGCCTGTCCCTCAACGGCTGGAGCGAGCCGATCGACTTCACCAACCCCGCGGCGTACGCGTTCTGGCAGGACCTGGTCGGCCGCTACACCCACGCCGGCATCGAGGGCTTCAAGCTCGACTACGGCGAGGACGTCGTCCCGGCCCTGCTCAAGGGCCGCAGCGTGTGGGGCTTCGCCGACGGGAGCGACGAGCGGACGATGCACTACGGCTACACGCTGCTCTATCACCGCGCCTACGCGGAGATGCTCCCGCCGAGCGGCGGGTACCTCCTCTGCCGCGCCGGCCGGTGGGGCGACCAGCGCAACGTGTCGGTGGTGTGGCCGGGCGACATGGACGCGACCATGACCCGGCACGGCGAGACCTTCACCGATCGCGGCAGCGGGTCGCCGGTGGTGGGCGTGGGCGGCCTGCCCGCCACCGTCGTGATGGGGCTGACGCTGGGGCCGTCGGGCTTCCCGTTCTTCGCCGCGGACACGGGCGGCTACCGGCACAGCCCGGCGGACAAGGAGACGTTCGTGCGCTGGTTCGAGCAGACGGCGCTGTCGACGGTGATGAACGTGGGCGACGCGTCCAGCGAGATGCCCTGGGAGTTCAACGCGCAGAACGGCTGGGATCAGGAGTCGCTCGACCTGTACCGGCAGTACGTCCGCCTGCACGTGCGCCTCTTCCCGTACGAGTGGACGTACGCGCAGCGCATCGCCGAGGACGGCCGGCCCATCACGCGCTCGCTCGGCCTGGCCTACCCCGAGCTCGGCGTGCACCCCGACGACATCTACCTGTTCGGCGACGACCTGCTGGTCGCGCCGGTGGTCACCCACGGCGCCACCACCCGCGACGTGGTGCTGCCGGCGGGCACCTGGCTCGACTGGTGGGACGGCACCGCGTACGCCGGCCCGCAGACGGTGACGATGCAGGCGCCGCTCGGCAAGCTGCCGCTGCTGGTCCGCGCCGGGGGCGTGGTGCCGCTGCTGCGCCCCACCATCGACACCATGTCGCCGACGGCGATGGCGCCCGCCGCGGTGGACTCGTTCGCCACCGACCCGGGCGCGCTCTTCGTGCGCCTCGCCCCGGGCGCCGGCGCGACGTCGAGCTTCGTGGTGTACGACGGCGCGAAGGTCGACGCCTCGTGGTCCAGCGACGGCGCGACCTTCGCCGTGGGCGACGGCGCCGTCTTCCACCAGGGAGCGACGCTGGAGGCGATCGCGACCGCCCGGCCGCAGGCGGTGACGCTCGACGGCGCCCCCCTGGCGCAGGTGGCGGACACGACGGCCCTGGCCTCGGCGACGCAGGGCTGGACGTGGGAGGCCGCGACCGGAGGCACGCTGTGGATCAAGGTGCCGGGCGGGCAGCGGAGCGTCGTCGTGCGGTGACGGCCTCGGCGGGCGCCGGCCCGAGCGCCTTCTCCACGTCGTCGATCGACAGCCGCAGCTCCCTCGCGCGCCTGAACGCCGCCAGCAGCGCCCCGCGCACCGTCTCCGGCGCGACCGAGAGCGCGTCGGCGGCGGCGCACACGACGGCGTCGACCACGAGGGACGTCGGGTAGGCAGGGGCCGGCGGCACGGCGGGAGGCGCCTGCACGATGCCGAGCGACTCGAGCGTCTCGCTCGCCGACGCGGCGAGCTCCGCGGCGAGGGACGGGTCGCGCGGGTGCACCAGGGCGGCCAGCCGGCACATCATGCTCGGCGACGGCGACCCCCTGCCCGCGTCCCAGCGCGACGCCGTGCGCTTCGACGCGCCCAGGGCTTCGCCGAACTTCTCCTGGGTCATCCCCAGCGTCTGGCGAGCGCGGCCCACCAGGGCGGTGACGGGTCGGTTCAGCAGGAAGGCGGGCATGTCGGCGGTCCTGGCGTGGGGAGGGCCTAGCCTAGCACCTCCGTCGAATCTTCTGGCGTCTCGTCACGCCAGAGAGGGGCCAGGAAGCGCGCGCAAGGGACCTTTCGAGCCTCGATGGACGCCTCCTCGGCAGAGAACAGCCGACTTCGGCCCCTCCATGGCGACTTTCTACGCCAGACAATCGCCTTCCTAGCGCCATCACGCGCCAAAGTTCGAGAGGAGCGCCGGATCCAGGCCGATGGAAACGCCACACGAGAGGGAGGGTGCGCCAGGTGAGGCTTCCCCCACGCCACCCGCCGGACCCCACCCGCCGCCCTCGTGGCCGCCTCAGGCGGGCGCGCGGCCGGTGGCGATCTCCACGACGTACGCCACCTCGCCCAGGCTCTTGTCGATGGCGTCGGCGCTGGCGCCGACGGCCAGCGCCTCGCGCTGCGCGAGGAGCCGCTCGCGGGCGTCGCCGGCGTGGCGGACGGCCTCGGCCGAGTCGCCGCGGGCGAGGGCCACCGCGGCCAGCCCCAGCGACGCCCGCCACACGTGGTGCGAGGCCTGCTCGACGAAGAGACGCCGTGCTTCGCGGAAGACCTCCTCCGCCCGCGCCAGATCGCCCTGCACCCGGTGAGCCTCGCCCAGGTGGACCAGGGCGATGGCCGCGTACTCGACGCGGCCGGTGGCCTCGCACAGCTTGCGGCCGCGCTCGAGCATGGCGATGGCCGCGGCGCGCGCCCCGCCGGCGAGCAGCGCGCGCCCGAGGTTCACGCGGCAGTCGCCCTCGCAGGCGCGGTCGTCGATCTCGAGGAAGATGGCGAGCGCCTCGCGGAAGTGCCGCTCGGCGAGCGCGACGTGGCCCAGGCTCATGTGGGACTCGCCCAGGTTGGCGAGCTCGATCGCCTCGCGCCGCCGGAGCGAGAGCGCGCGCGCGATGCGCAGCGCCTCGGTCTGGAACGGGAGCGCCGAGGCCGGATCGCCCCCCTCGTTGTACGCGGCGGCGAGCGCGGAGAGCGCGCCGTGCTGCCCCACGGGATCGCCGGCCGTCCGCGCCAGATCGAGCGCCTCGCGCGCGCGCGCCTCGGCCTCGGCGAAGGCCCCTCGCTTGGTGGCGATCCACGACAGCTCCCGCAGCGCCTGGGCGCGCGCGCCGAGGGCGACGTCGGCCCCGGCGAGCTCGATGGCGGGCCCGAGGACCGCCTCGGCCTCGAGCAGGCGACCGAGGCGCGAGAAGCAACCCGCACGGAGCACGCGGGCGACGAGCGTGCGCGTCGCGTCGGCCGCCTCCGCCGCGCGGTCGCCGGCCTCGCCTGCGGCCGCGAGCGCCCGCTCGTAGTCCCCCCGCCCCAGCCAGCACTGGGCGAGGTCGAGCAGGGCGTCGATGCGGTGCGCGGGCGGCCCGTCGAGGCGCGCCACGGCCCGGGTGAGCAGCTCGCTCGCCTCGGCGAAGCGCCCCAGGCGCACGTAGAGCGTCCCGCTCAGCCCGTCGAGGCGCGCCAGGTCGCTCGGCGGCGGCTCCTCGCCCGCCTCCTTCAGCTGGCGGGCGGCGTCGCGCGCGCGCTGCAGGCTCGCCTCGGCGGCGTCGTTGGCGTGGCGCGACAGATCGTCCTCCGCGGCCGCGATCCCCCACGACAGCGCGTGGACCCAGGCCCCGACGGCGTAGTGGTGGTAGCAGAGCACGCGCGCGATGCGGCGGAGGTCCCTGGCGTACATCTCCTCCAGCGCCAGCACGACGCGCTGATGAGCGCGGCGGCGGCGGCGCGTCGTCATGTCGTCGTAGAGGACGCGGCGGGCGGTCTCGCTGGCGAAGCGGACGTCCTCGCCCGCGCTCACGCCGGCGTCGGTGAGCAGGCGAAGCTCGATGGCGGCGTCCACCAGCGCCTCCAGCTCGGGCTCGGGCAGGCCGGTCGCGGCCGAGAGCGTGGCCACGCGCTGCTCGTGGCCGATGACCGCGGCGATCTCCAGCATCCCGCGCAGCGGCTCGTCCAGATCGTCGAGCTTGGCGCGCACCACGCTGCTCATCGACTCGGGCAGGGTGACGTTCTCCAGGTCGGCGCAGCTCCAGTCGCCTCCGCCGTGCAGCTCGTCGCGGTGGACGGCGCCGGTGGTGAGCAGGTGGCGCACCAGCTCCAGCAGGTACTGCGGGTTGTTGCCGGTGGCGCGCTCGATGCGACGGCGGTCGCTCGGCCGGATGCGCAGGGTGCCGAAGGCGGCGAGGAGCCACTCGCGCACGTGCTCGCTGGAGAGAGGTCGCAGCTCGACGATGGCGGCGGCGTTGCGCTGGACGAGCTGGGCCACCCAGCGGGACAGCTCCGAGTCGGGCTCGGGGGTGCGGGCGGTGGCGACCAGCAGCACGCGCTTCGGGTCGAGGGTGCGCTGGAGATGCGCCACCAGCTCGAGCTCGACGCCGGTCGCCCACTGCAGGTCGTCGAAGGCGAGGAGCAGCGGGCCCTTCTCGGCGCGGCGGGCGACGGTGTCGGTCATCGCCGCGAAGCGGCGCCACTTGTCGACGTCGCGCTCGGAGTCGGGGTGCTCGACCTGGGTCGGCGTCGACGGCGGCTCGCCCAGCATGCGCTCGATGCCGTCGAAGGACTGCAGGCGGCTCCCCTCGTAGTCGTAGAAGCGCGCCGACAGCACCTCGTTGCCGGCGTCCGCCGCGCGGCGCGCGAAGAACTGAACCAGGCGCGTCTTGCCGGTCCCCGCGTCCCCGGTGACGAGCGCGAGCTTGCCGTTGCCGCCACGGGCGGCGCGCAGCTGCTCGTCGAGACGCGCGACCTCCTGGGTGCGGCCCACGAAGTGCTTCTCCAGGTCCGGCGGCCCGACGTCGAGCATGGTCGCGTCGGACCAGCTCTCGCGCACGCCCGAGGGGGCCTCGAGGCGGTCGGGCTCGGCGGTGTCCGGGATGGAGTCGCGCATGTTGCGCGCTGACCGGACGGGCGCGCCGACCAGCCGCGCCAGCGCCTCGGGCGAGGGCGGACGGCGGGCGACCTCCAGGGACAGCGCGGCCTCGATGGCGGCGACGAGCGGCGGTGCGAGCCCGGGGGCGTACGACGCGACGGGGGTGTGGTCGCCGCGCGCGAGGCGCATCATCGCGGCGATGGGGGTCGCCGCCGCGAAGGGCAGCTGGCGCGTGAGCATCTCGTAGAGGACGACGCCCAGGGAGAAGACGTCGCTGCCCGGGCCGGCGGTCCCGCCGCTGGCCTGCTCCGGGGCCATGTAGCAGTACGTCCCCAGGAGCGCGCCGGGGCCGGTGAGGGTCGTCGCGTCGAGGAGGCCGGCGACGGTGGCGATGCCGAAGTCGAGCACCTTGACGATCTCTCCGCCGTCGTCGGTGCGGGCCAGGATGACGTTGCCGGGCTTGAGGTCGCGGTGGACGACGCCGCGCCGGTGGCCGGCCTCGACGGCGGCGCAGATGTCGGCGAAGAGGGACAGGGCGCGCTCGACCGGGAGCGGTCCGGCGCGCCGCAGCTCCTCGGCCAGCGTCGGCCCCTCCAGGAGCTCCATGACGATGTACGGCGCCCCGCCGTCGGGGTCGCCGTAGTCGAAGACCTGCACTACCGACGGGTGGCGGATGCGCGCGGCGGCCTTGGCCTCCCGCAGGAAGCGCGCGCGGCTCACCTCCTGGTGGTCGCCCGGCAGCAGCAGCTTGACGGCCACGTGGTCGCCGAGCGCGAGGCGCTGCGCGGAGTACACCGCCCCCATCCCGCCGCGGCCGATGGGCGCCACGATGCGGTACTTGCCGTCGAGCACGTCGCCCGCATGAAGATCGCGCGCAAGCACGGAGGGTACGCTCGACCGACCAGCGTACGGCGGTCCTGCCCGGCTTGGCCAGCCTGCTCGACCGGCAGTACCAGGGTAGGCAGGCGCCGGCTCCTAGTAGTGGGGGTCGGCGAAGAGCTCGCGCTCCACCAGGCCGGGCGCGATCGTCCCGTGGGACAGCACCGCGGTGTGGAACCCCTTGAGCGAGTAGGCGGCGCCGGCGCGCTGCTGGAAGCGCTCGCGCATGGCGAAGAACCGCTCGCGCCCGACCAGGTACGAGAGCGGCTGGGCCGGCGTCATCGTGTACCGCTTCACCTCGCTCACGGCGAGCTCGTGCTCGAGGTGCACCTGGTCGGTCAGCATCTTCACGGCGTCGTCGAAGGTCATGCCCCGGGTGTGGAGGCCGACGTCGATGAGCACGCGCGCCGCGCGCACCAGCGTCCACTCCAGCTGCATCAGGCGCTCCTCGTCGGTGTAGTAACCGAGCTCGCTCATCAGCTCCTCGGCGTACAGGCCCCAGCCCTCGGCGAAGAGGTCGGAGCCGACGACGGCGGCGCGCTTGGCGTCCACGATCTTGCGGATGAGCGACGGGTAGCCGCGGGCGAAGGACAGCTGCAGGTGATGCCCCGGGTACGTCTCGTGGACGACGGTGTCGACCTGGTCGCCGTGGTCGTTCTCGCGCAGCATCTCCTCCTTCTGCCGGGCGGAGAGGGCGGGGTCGACGGGCGTCACGAAGAACAGGCCGCGCGTGTCGGCGTCGAGCGCGGGCGAGGGCTCGTAGGACGCGGTGGTCGTGCTGCGCAGGAACGCAGGCGTCTCCTGCACGCGGCAGTCGTCCCCCGGGGGGAAGGGCACGACGTCGTGGTCGACCAGGAACTGGCGCGCCCGCGCCACCTCGCGGCGGTAGGAGGGGATGAGATCGTCGGCGGTGGGGTGGTGCGCCTTGAGCTTGCGCGTGACGTCCGGCCAGCCCTTGGCCAGGGGATCGATGCGCCTGGCCACCTCGTCCATCTGGGCCTGGGTCCGCGTGAAGACGCGCTGGCCGAGGTCATGGAGAGCGCCGGCGTCCTCGTCGAGGAAGTAGCCGTCGTGCAGGAGGAAGTCGAAGAGCTCGCGTCCGGCGGCGAAGTCGTCGCCCGCGCGGGGGAGCACGGTCTTCTCGAGGAAGACGGCGTAGTCGGCGTAGGCCTGCCTGGCGTGGGCGATGGCGGCGTCGATGCGGGCGCCGTCGCCGCGCGGGAGCGCCCCCCGCAGGAAGGTGCGCTGCTCGTCGAAGAACGTACGCGCGCTCCTGGCCTGGTCGATGCCCACCTGGACCCAGACCCTGGGCGGCGCTCCGAGGTTGCGGCTCGCCAGCGCGACCACGCCGGGGAGCTTCTCGATGCGCGCCAGGGCGTTGCGCGCGCGCTGCTCGACCGGAGCGTAGTCGCGCGCGGCCAGCATGAAGACGGCGTTCATGGGCTCGGTGTACGCGTCCGGGCTGCGCTCGAGCGGCCGGATGGCGCGGCGCATCTTCACGTCCACGGCGAGGGCGCTCTCGACCAGGGCCAGGTCGATCCGCGCTGCGGGCGACGCGTGCGGGGCGGGGAAGCGCGCGCGCAGCTCGGCGAGCATCGCCTCCTCGCGGCGAAGGTCGGCCTCCTCGCCCTCCAGGGTGTAGGTGTCGAGGTCGGCGTCGCGCGAGTGCTCGCCCAGGGCGGTGGCCGTCTCCGGGGACATGCGGACGACGAGGTCGACGTAGTCCTGGGCGGCGCGCGCGATGGCGGCGTCGTCGCTGGTGTCGGGCTGGGCGGGCGTCGGATCCGCCACGGGCGACGCGACGGAAGCGCGACCGGGAGCGGGGGACGCCGGCGACGGGGCGAGCGGCGCGCCTGCCGCGCACCCGGCGAGACCGGCGGCGAGCGCCAGGGTGCGGAGCCGTCTCATGCGCCCCTCTGGAAGTCGAAGACGGACCCGAGCCGGAGGATGCGCGTGAGCTCGTCGAGCGCGCGCATCCCCTCGCGGGCGAGCTCGGGATCGGCCAGATCCTGCGGGACCAGGCGATCGCGGTAGTGGCGGTCGATCCAGGCGGCGAGCGAGTCGTGGAGGGCGTCGTCCAGGAGGACGTTCGCGGCGAGGTCGCCGGCCTCCGTCTCCGACAGCGGGACTCGGAGGCGCAGACAGGCGGGGCCGCCCCCGTTGTGCATCGACTGCCGGACGTCGATGTAGTGCACCGCGCGGACGGGGCCCCCGCTGGCCACGACGCGATCGAGGAAGGCCCGCGCGGCGGGGTCCTCCCGGGCGTCCTCCGGGGCGACGATGGCCATCGAGCCGTCGGGCAGCGCCAGGACCTGGGAGTTGAACGGGTACGCGGCGACGGCGCTCTCCGGGGGCAGCTCGCTCGTCGTCGCGCGGACGACGGACAGCTCGTCGCCCAGCACGCGGCGAAGGTCGTCGACCAGGCGGTCGTCGTCGGTGAAGGCGAGCTCGTGGAACATGAAGAAGGCGCCGTTGCCCACCGCCATCACGTCGGTGTGGAAGGCGCCGGCGTCGATCCCTTCCGGGTGCTGCTGGGGGAAGAAGCACCGCGCCGGATCGAGGCGGTGCATTCGTGCCAGCGCCTGGCTGGCTTCACGCGTCTGTCGTGCGGGATAACGGCGCGGGCCGGCGAAGGCTCCCCAGGCGCAGCGGCCCCAGGCGAAGACGTGCGCCACGCCCAGCGACGTCTCCAGCCGCGTGTGGTTGGCGGCTCCCTCGTCGGCGAGCTGGCCGCCGCCCGGCAGCGGGTCGTGCACGACGAAGCGCTCCGGGTCGTGGAAGATGGCGCGCAGCACGCGGGTGGTGGTGTCCGCCTCGATGGCGCGGTGGAACATCTGCTGCAGATTGGCCGGCGTGAGGTGCAGGCGCCCGTCGGCTGCGTCCCGGGAGGGCGCCACGGTGGCGGCGTTGGCCGTCCACATGGCCGAGGCGCTCGAGCACAGGCGCAGGAAGAAGCCGTCACCCGCCGCCGCCGCGGCGATCATCTCCTCGTCGCTTCCGTGGAACCCGACCCGGCGGAGCGCGGCGAGGCTGGGGCGGTCGTGAGGGGGCAGGACCGCCTGCGCGGCGCCGAGCCCGCGCACGAAGCGCATCTTGGCCAGCCCCTGCCGCGCGGCCGCCCGCGGGCTGGCGGCCTGCCCGCCGTGCGACGTGCTGGCGACGTTGCCGGGGCTGAGGCCGCCGTAGTTGTGGGTCGGGCCCACCAGGCCGTCGAACTGGAACTCGCGCATGACGGACCGACTCTTACTCCGATGTGCTCCGGCGCGGACGGGAAGAGTTCAGGGGGTATGCGCCGGATCGAGGGGGCCGTAGGTGGGCATGGGCTCGGGCTCGGGGAACGGCACCGAGTCGCTGGGGCGCATGCCCGCCAGGTCGCCGATCACGACGTCGTCGTCGTCGGCGAATACGGTCTCCTTGCCGAAGAACGTGTAGACGCGCACTGTCTTGCCGAACGACGGCTCGTACTGGTCGGGGTTGCGCTCGAGCGCGCCCATCTCGAGCGACTCGATCATGTCGCGGAAGTCGAGCACGAGCTCGTGCGTCTTCTCGCCCACGGCCATCCGGGCGTGCCTCAGCCAGGCCGAGATGATCCCACGACCCGGCCCCACCACGGCACCGACGCGGGCGCCCTGGGGCGCCTTGACGCGCCCCCCCGGCAGCAGCTTCTGCAGGGTGAGCTCCCCCTCGGCGTCGCGATGCTTGATGAACACATCGCCCGTCCGCAGGTCGTAGCGCCGGATGTCGGCGGCACCGTCCTCCCGCGGCGAGCCGGGGATGGTCATTCTCTTCCACGCCCATGTCGGCGTCAGCCCCGGGTCGTAGCGGACCTCGACGTCGGAGATGGCGAGCGGCCACTCCTGGCGGGAGCGGAAGGTGTACCCGCACGAGGTGCGCCGCAGCTCGAAGCGCTCGACGACGTTTCTCTCCGTCGAGAGCTCCCCGGAGCGGATGTGCCCCGCGAAGACGGTGGTGCCCGGATCGTCCTGGCCGGCGTCGCCGCAGGCGGGATAGCCGAGCTCGGGGACGGCCTCCACCGGGACGTGCTTGCGCTTGCACGCCGACGGCGCGATCACGCAGGCCAGCGCCAGCGCGACGCCTGCCGCTCGTCGCAGGCCGCCCGCCGGCACGGCGTCACTCCTTCTTTTCGCTCTTTTCGCTCTTTTCGCTCTTCTCGCTCTTCTCGCCTGCGCCCTTGGGCGCCTCGCCCGCGAGGTCGTCCTGCGTGGCCGAGGTGTCGGGCTCGCCGCCCGGCGCCACCTGGCCGGTCGTCGGCAGGACCTTGGTGCCGTAGGCCGGATCGATCTGCCCGCGGTGACCCATGTCGTCGTACGTGAGCAGGATGAAGATGGCGAGGAACAGGAACGCCGAGAGGAAGGCGATGGTGTTGAACAGCTTGTCGTGCCGCAGGTGCATGAAGAACGCGGCGACGAGCGAGGCCTTCATGGTGGCGATGAGGATGGCGATGATGATGTTGGCGGAGCCGAAGTCGTAATAGGAGACCTTCACCGTGAGGATGGTGAGGACGACCAGGGCGCCGAAGATGCCCCAGTAGAAGGGGGCCGTGGCGATGTGTACGTG
>DATBQU010000302.1:0-6758 GCA_036560665.1 Polyangiaceae bacterium | reverse complement strand
CGACGACGTCCTCAACGTCGCCGGGCACCGCATCGGGACCGCGGAGATCGAGAGCGCGCTGGTCAGCCATCCGGCCGTCGCCGAGGCCGCGGCGGTGGGGAAGCCCGACGACCTGAAAGGGCAGGCGCTGGTCGTCTTCGTCACGGTCAAGCAGGGGCAGAAGGCGGGCAACGAACTGAAAGATGCGCTGGCGGCGCACATCGACAAGGAGATCGGGAAGTTCGCGCGTCCCGACGTGATTCGCTTCACGGATTCGCTGCCGAAGACGCGCAGCGGGAAGATCATGAGGCGCCTCTTGAAGGAGATCGCCGCAGGAAGCGAGACGAAGGGCGACACCACGACACTCGAGGACCTGAGCGTCCTCGCCAAGCTGCGCGCGGACGAGGAGTAGCCGCGCTAAGATCGTCGCCTTGGAGCCGACCCCCACGAAGATGGAAGGAGCGGGCTCGCCGCTGGCGGGCGAGGCGCGCTTCGAGCCGAAGCCCGGCGTCGTCGTCGCGGAGAAGTACCGCGTCGAGCGCGTGATCGGCGAGGGCGGGATGGGGGTGGTCGTCTCCGCCACCCACGAGGGGCTCGATCAGCGCGTCGCCATCAAGTTCCTGCTGCCGGAGGCGATGCGCAACCAGGAGGCCGTCGAGCGGTTCCTGCGCGAGGCCAAGGTGGCCGCCCGGGTGAAGAGCGAGCACGTCGCGCGCGTGAGCGACGTGGGCACGGTGAGCGGCGGGGTGCCGTTCATCGTGATGGAGTACCTGGCGGGCGACGATCTGGGGGCGCTCATCGCGCGCGACGGGCCGCTGGCGGTGGCGGACGCCTGCGAGATCGGGCTCCAGGCTTGCGAGGCGCTGGCCGAGGTGCACGCGGCGGGCATCGTCCATCGCGATCTCAAGCCGTCGAACCTGTTCCTCACGCGCCGCGCCGACGGCTCGCCGTGCGTGAAGCTGCTCGACTTCGGCATCTCCAAGTTCACCATGCACGACGACGCGGGGGTCGATCCCGCGCTGACGGCGACGGCCACGGTGATGGGCTCGCCCTCGTACATGTCCCCCGAGCAGCTCAAGTCGACGAAGGAGGTCGACGCGCGCACCGACGTGTGGTCGCTCGGCGCGGTGCTCTACGAGGCGCTGACGGGCAAGCCTGCGTTCCGCGGCGAGACGGTGGTGCAGGTGTGCGCGATGATCGCGTCCGAGGAGCCCGCGCCGCCGTCGAGCGTGCGCGGCGCGGTGCCTGCGGATCTCGAGCGCATCGTCCTGGCGTGCCTCGACAAGAAGGCGGACGCGCGGGCGTCGCTGGCGGACCTGGCGCGCACGCTGGTGAAGCACGCGCCGGAGCGGGCGCGCGTGTCGCTCGAGCGCCTGGAGGCCGTGCTCGGCGAGGAGCGCAGCCCGCCCCCGCCGCCGCCGGTGTCGCGTCCGGCGGTCGAGGTGGCGCGTACGCAGGCGTCGTGGGGCGAGGAGCCCAAGGCCAAGCGCGGGGGAGGGGGGCCGCTGCTCTTGCTCGCCATCGTGGCCGGCGGCCTGTTCGCGGCGGGCGTCTACACGGGGAAGATCGATCTGGCCGCGCTGAAGGGCCAGGTGGCCAGCGCGACGAGCGCCGCCGCCTCGGCGGTCTCGTCGGCGACGACGACCCTCGCGTCGGCCATGCCGGCGGTCAGCGCCACGCCCGCCGCGCCCGCCGCACCCCCTGCGCTGAGCACGGCAGCGGCTGGCAGTGCCCCGCCCGTGGTCAGCGCGTCGCCGGTGGTGAGCGCGGCGCCCTCGGCGAGCACGGCGCTGCCCGCCGCCTCGGCCGCCCCCGAGCCGGATCCCTCGGCGAGCGCCGAGCCCGACGAGGACGAAGATCCGTTCTTCGCGCCCCCGGCGCCCGCGCCGTCATCGTCGGCGGTCGCGTCGGCTGCTCCCGTGGCCGCGGCGCCACACGCCCCGGCCCCGCCGTACGTGGCGCCGGTGCGCCGCGTCCCGCAGCGACCGCGGCACGGGGTGCACAAGTACGTGCACAAGCATCACTAGCGATCGCTACGTGCGAACGCGCCTGATCGCCTCTTGCACCGCGCTGGCCTCGACGACCGCGCCGCTCGCCTTCAGGTGCTTCATCGCCACGCCCATGGCCTGTCCGTCGCTCTTCGCGCCACGCAGCTGCTCGGTCACCGGGACCAGCGCCGCCGCGATCGCGTCGACGCCCATCGCCCTGGGGAGCAGCGCCGAGAGCACCTCGATCTCGCGCCTCAGGTTCGCCGCGTTCGGATCACCGCTCGCGAGCGACAGCGTCTCCTCGTTCGACTTCACCAGCTTGCGCACCACCGCCATCGCCTCGTCGTCGCCGAGAGCGCGGTTCGCCCGGGCCTCCGCGGTCTGGATCTCGCCCAGCGCGAGCCCCAGCACGTCCTTGGCGACCGCGTCCCTGTCGCGCATCGCCTGCGTCATCCGCGCCTTGATCTCGTCGGCCAGCACGCCCCGGGTCATAGCTCATCCGGCGGGCGGCGCTCGACCTCGCCGGCGATCAGGTTATAATTCGTCATACGGGAGTCCGACGCCCTTGCCGCGCAAGCCTCGTCCCAACAAGACCATCGTCGCCTTCAAGGTCGAGCCCGAGCTCGCCGCCTTGCTCGACGCGATGCCGAACAAGAGTGAGTTCATCCGCACCGCCGTGGCGCGTCAGATCTCCACGGCGTGCCCCCTGTGCCGCGGCACCGGCGTCGCGCCCTACTCCGGCGTGACCGACGAGCTGACCCGCCTCGTCCAGCAGCACCCCCTCTGCGTCTGCGCCGGCTGTGGCGTCAAAGTGCCCCGGCCGTGCCATACGCCCGGGCACTGCGCGGAGGAGCCTCGCCTCGAGTCATTCGAGCGATGGGGCGTCTTCTACTGCGAGGCCTGCGGGCCGAACATCGCCTTTTGCAGCGACTGTCACAAGCCGCTGGGGCGCCTGGGCGGGCGCAAGAAGCCGGTGTGCGAGGGCTGCCGGGCGGCGTGACGTTCCGTCCCACCCCGCCGTCAGGGCCGAGACGGTCTGTCCCTGCCGGGTGACGCGGAGGGGCCGATTCACCGCGACAATCGAAGCAAGAGCCGTTGGTGTGCGCATTGCGTACCCGACTTCCATGGGTCGACGTGTGCTCTGTGGGCTGGCGGTACTTTTCGCGGCGAGCTGCACGCCGTCGCGCGCCGCCGTCCAGCCGGGGCCGCCGCCCGGAGAAGCGTGGATGACGGCCGACGAGATCGCGCGCGCCGGCGTGGTCCTCAGCCCCACGAGCGAGCAGGACGTCGACGACGTCCTCATCACGTCCGGGCGCGTCGCGTTCGACGAGGCGCGCGTCGCGCACATGCTGTCGGCGGTCAACGGGCGGGTCGTGCGCATCGACGGCAACCTGGGCGACCACGTCAGGAAGGGCCAGGTCCTGGCGCTGCTGTCGTCGCCCGATCTCGGCGCCGCCACGGCCGACCTGAGCAAGGCGCGGGCAGACCTCATCGCCAGCGAGCACGCCTACCAGCGTCAAAAGGAGCTGAGGGAATCCGGGGCGACGTCCGACGCGATGGTCGAGCAGGCGCAGGACGCGTTCCGCAACGCCAGGGCCGAGGTCGAGCGCGCTCGCCAGAAGGTCTCGCTCTTCCACGCCGGCAGCACCGTCACCCAGTCCTACCCGCTCACGTCTCCCATCGACGGCGACGTGCTCGCGCGCAACATCACCCCCGGCGTCGAGGTCCAGGGGACCTACTCCGGCGGCAACACGCCCGAGCTCTTCACCGTCGGCAACCTCGACGACGTCTGGGTCTTCGCCGACGTGTACGAGACCGACCTCGCCCGCGTGCGCGCCGGCGCGCGCGTGCAGGTCAGCGTGACGGGGGTGGCGCAGTCGTTCGAGGGAACCATCGACTACCTCTCGGACATGCTCGATCCCGTCACGCGCACCGCGCGGCTGCGCTGCACCATCCCCAACCCCGCCGGCGTCCTCAAGCCCGAGATGTACGGCGTGGTGCGGGTCAGCGTCGCGCCGATGCGCGCGCTGGCCGTGGCGCGCACCGCCATCCTCCACCTGGGCGGGCAGGCGCTCGTCTTCGTCGACCGCGGCGCCGCGCCCGACGGGCGGCAGCGCTTCGAGCGGCTCCCGGTCATCGCCGACGAGGGCGAGCCGGGCCCGTTCGTGCCGGTCACGCACGGGCTCGAGCACGGTCAATCGGTGGTGGTGAAGGGCGCCGACGCGCTGTCGGCGCGTCTCTGAGGGCTAGTCGCGCGCGGGCGGTGCTAGGCTTGCTCTTATGAGCTGGCTCCGGGTCTCGAGGCGCGACGCCATCCGCAGCGGCGTGGCGGGGGCGCAGGGAGTGGCGTCACGCGGGGCGGCCCAGGCGCTGTTCCACGCGGGCGGACGCCGGGTGCTGCCCGAGCTCGTCCAGCGCGCGGTGCGCGGCGCCGTCGAGCGGGAGGCGTCCCGCCTGATGGCCGGCTTCGGCCTGCTCGAAAGGGGAGCGGCCTCGGCCGCGGCATCGACCACGGCATCGACCGCGGCGTCGACCGCCGCGTCCACCACCGCGTCGACCGCCGCTTCGACGGCGGCGTCTGCGGTACCGGGAACCGCCATGCGCGCGGTGGCGGCGCAGGGCGCGCGCGCCGCGGGCCGGGAGATCCTCCGCGGCGTGACGGTGGCGGCCGGCGCCGGGGCGCTGATCGACGGAGGCTGGGCGCTGGTCCAGGCGGTGCGCGGCGTGCGGCGCGGCACGATGAGCCGCAAGCAGGCGGCGGTGCACGTCGCGCGGGAGGCGACCACCGGTGCGGCGGCGACCGCGGCGGGGACGGCCGCCGCGGCGCTCCTGGTGGTGGTCACCGGCGGGGTGGCCGCGCCGGCGGTGTTCTTCGTGGGCGCCGCGGCCACGCTGAGCGCGAAGGCCGGTCTCGACGCGTGGCTCGCCATGCGCGCGCGCGGGGCCATCCGGGCAGAGCTCGATCCCGCCCCGACCTGAGGCGCGATCGATGCCGCGTCCGACGCTCGCGCTGCTGCCGGCGGTGCCGCTCCTCCTCGTCGCCTGCGCCTGCGCCTGCGACGGCGCGGCCAAGCACGAGGCGGCCACGCTCGCCGCCGCGGTGGACCACTTCCGCCGCGCCGACCCGTCCTCCAAGACCGCCCAGGCCCAGGCGGTCGACGCGGTGGTGTGCTCCGACGCGCGCGTCTGCGCCGCCAAGGACGCGTGCGTGGCCGCCGTCGACCCCACCGCCCGCGCGCTGGCGCTGAAGGACGAGGTGGCGAGCCGGCTCCAGGACATCGAGAAGGGGACGCTCGCCGCCGACGCGCCCGAGGCCCGCGCGCTGCCGGACAAGCTGGACGAGGCCGAGCGTCTCCTCAAGGAGGGCCGCGTCCAGATGGAGGTCTGCGACGCCCGGCTCGCCGATCTGCGCGTCGCGCTCGGGGTCTGAGGCTCCCGGGCCGTGTCGGGCGGCCGGGCCCTGTGCTAAGCCCCCACACCCATGTTCGATGCCCTCGCCAAAGGCTTCAAGGCCGCGAAGAACCGCCTCGCGGGGCTGACCGAGCTGACCGAGCAGAACGTCGACTCCGCCCTGCGCGAGGTGCGCCTGTCGCTGCTCGAGGCCGACGTCGAGCTCGGCGTGGTGAAGGCCTTCCTCGCGCGCGTGAAGGAGAAGGCGCTCGGCGAGGTCGTCCGGGTGAAGGCCAGAGGGCAGGACGGGCAGACGCTGAAGGTGTCGGCCAGCGACGCCTTCGTGAAGATCTGCCACGACGAGATGATCGCCTTCATGTCGCCCGGCGAGGGGCCGTCGCTCGACCTGGCGCCCAAGGGGCAGCCCACCGGCATCATGATGGTGGGCCTCCAGGGCTCCGGGAAGACGACGACCTGCGCCAAGCTCGCGCGCTGGCTCCAGAAGGAGGGGCACAAGCCGCTGCTCGTCGCCGCGGACATGCAGCGCCCGGCGGCCGTCGAGCAGCTCAAGATCCTGGGCGAGCAGATCGGCGTCCCCGTCTTCGACGTCCCCGGCGCCTCGCCGCTCGACATCTGCCGGCAGGCGCTGGCGCAGGCGCGCGGCGCGGGGAAGAACGACGTCGTCGTCTACGACACCGCCGGCCGCCTCGCCATCGACGAGCCCCTCATGAAGGAGCTCGCGGACATCAAGGAGGCCGTCGCGCCGCAGAACATCCTGCTCGTCATCGACGCGATGATCGGGCAGGACGCGGTCAAGACCTCGAAGGCGTTCCACGACCGCCTGGGGCTGACCGGCGTGGTGCTGACCAAGCTCGACGGCGACGCGCGCGGCGGGGCCGCGCTCAGCGTGAAGGAGGTGACCGGCGCCCCGGTGCGCTTCGCCGGCGTGGGCGAGACCCTCGACAAGTTCGAGGAGTTCCGGCCGGAGGGCATGGCCAGCCGCGTGCTCGGCATGGGCGACGTGGTCGGCCTGATGAAGGACTTCCAGGAGGTCGTCGACGAGAAGGACGCCGCCGAGAAGGCCATGAGGATGCTCGAGGGCCAGTTCTCCCTCGACGACTTCCTCGAGCAGGTCCGGATGATCCAGAAGATGGGGTCCATCAAGGATCTCGTCGCCAAGATGCCCGGCATGGGAGACATGATCCCGCCCGGCGCCAACATCGACGACAACGAGCTGGTGCGCGTCGAGGCCATCATCCAGTCGTTCACGCGCTTCGAGCGCAAGGATCCCTACGCGCTCATCCGCGAGCCGTCGCGCGTGGGCCGCATCGCCAAGGGCTCCGGCCAGCCCGAGCAGCAGGTGACCGAGCTGGTGCAGAAGTTCCTCTTCATGAAGCAGAT
>DATBQU010000301.1:0-3695 GCA_036560665.1 Polyangiaceae bacterium | reverse complement strand
GGCGTCACCAGGCGCTCCTTCATGAGGTCCATCAGCTCGACGCCGCCGGCCTTGGCCACCGAGGTCGGGCCGAGCTGCCCGATGGCCTCCGCCAGCGTGCGGGGCTCGCTCCACTCGATCTGGTTCATCGCGCCGCCTCCTTCTGCCTGGTCAGCGCGGCGAGGACGCGCTCCGGCGTCATCGGCAGCTCGCGCACCCGCACGCCGGTGGCGTTGTGGACGGCGTTGGCAACGGCGGCCGCGGTGGCCACCGTCGCCGGCTCGCCGATGCCGCCCGCGTCGGTGGAGCTCCGCCCGCGGTACTCCTCGATGAGGTGCACCTCGATGCGCGGCACCTCGCGGGCCCCGGCGATCTTGTAGCTCTCGAAGTTGGCGTTGAGCATCCAGCCGCTGCGCCGGTCGAGGACGCGGTTCTCGTAGAGCGCGTAGGACAGGCCCTGGATGATGCCCCCGTGGATCTGCCCCTCGATGGCCAGCGGGTTGAGCGGGCGCCCGCAGTCGTGCACCGCCACCACGCGCTCCACCTTGACCACTCCGGTCTCGACGTCGACCGCCACCTCCGCGAACTGCACGCCGCCGTAGCCGCCGATGCCCATGCCGCGGCGCGCGCGGCCGCCCTGGGCGAAGCCGCCGTAGTCGTCGGAGCGGGTCGCCTGCGCCGTGACCTGCTCGGTGCGCATCTTCGCCGCGGCCGCGCGCAGCGGCATCGACTTCATGAGCGCCTCGGGCATCGAGCCGGCGGCGGCCGCCACCTGCGCGTAGAGCTCCCTCTTGACCTTGTAGGCGGCGTTGCGCGCGGCCGGCGAGATGGAGCCGGTGGTCACGCTGCCGCCCGAGGCGGGGCCCGGCGGGAAGCTCGTGTCGCCGATGCGGACCGTGACCTCCTGCGGCCGCACGCCCAGCTCCTCGGCCACCACCTGCGCCAGCGCGGTGCGGATCCCGCCGCCGATGTCCTGCACCGCGCTCAGCACCTCGATCGAGCCGTCGCGCGCGATGCGCACCTCGCAGGTCGAGTCGAGGTTCACGAAGCGGTACCAGAGGGCCTGCGCCACGCCCAGGCCGCGCTTGAGTGGCCGTGGATCCGCGCCCGGCGCGTGGCGCGCGCTCCAGCCGGCCTTCTCGGCGCCGATGCGGCGCTCGACCTTGCGGGCGGCGGCCGCGTCCCACACCTCGTCGGGATCGTCGACGTCGATGCGGTCGCGCAGCGCGAGCGGGTCCATCCCGAGCTTCTCCGCCAGCTCGTCGATCGACTGCTCGAGGCCGAACGCGCCCTGCGGGTGGCCCGGAGCGCGGAACGCAGCGGCGGGGCCGGCGTTGGTGAAGACGTCGGACTCCTCGACCAGGACGTTGGGGCACGGGTAGAGGTTCTTCGCGGGTCCGCCGGCGCCGGCGCCGCTCCCCGTCCCCGCCGTGCCGTAGGAGACGAAGTGGATGGCGGTGAGCGTCCCGTCCTTCCGGGCGCCGATGCGCAGCCGCGCCACGCTGCTCGGGCGGTTGCCGACCCCCTCGTGCTCCTCGCGGCGATCGAGCATCAGGCGCACCGGCGCGCCGGCCTTCTTCGCCAGGCGCGCGGCGAGGACGCCGTAGTTGCCGGCGCCGAACTTGGCCCCGAAGCCGCCGCCCATGAACTCGGTGACGACGCGCACCTTGGCCTTGGGCAGGCCCAGCACCTCGGCCAGCTCGTCGCGGACGCTGCCCGTGCCCTGCGTCGACGCGTAGACGGTGAGGCCGTCGGCGCCCCAGTCCGCCACCAGGCCGTGCGTCTCCATGGCGCTGTGGGTCTGCACCTGCGTCCGGTAGGTCTGGTCGACGACGACGTCGGCCTCGGCCAGGCCGCGCTCGACGTCGCCCACGCCGTGCGAGCCGTGGGGCCCGCTCCTCGCCGGCCCGCGCACGTTGCCCGTCTGCGGCACGCCAGCCGGGCCTCCCCCGCCGCCGGCGCTGCCGGCCTGGTCGGCGGCCGCCGGGAAGACGAGCGGCGCGTCCGGCCTGCGCGCCTCCTCGAGGTCCACCACGAACGGCAGCCTCTCGTACTCGACGCGCACCAGGCGCGCCGCCTCGTCGGCGATGGCCTGCGTGGTCGCGGCCACCGCGGCGATGGGCTGACCGACGTAGCGCACGACGGGGAAGCTCGAGGGCAGCTCCTTGCTCGGATCGCGCAGCTGGGCGCTCCCCAGCAGGTGCTCCACGATCTGCACCGCCCGCACCCCCGGCACGCGCTCGGCGGCGCCGGTGTCGATGGCGAGGATGCGCGCGTGGGCGTGGGGCGAGCGGACGATGCGCGCGAAGAGCATCCCCGGCAGGCGGACGTCGGAGGTGTAGCGCGCGGCGCCCGTCACCTTGAGGCGGCCGTCGAGGCGCGCGGTCGGCTTGCCGATCGACGCCAGCATGACGTTGGGCGGGAGCGGCGGCGGCTCGTCGGCGGAGATGGTGCGCTCGATCTCGGTGAGGCCGTCGCCGGCGATGCCCACCGGGACCTTGACCGTGACCTGGTCTGTCATGGCCTACGCCCCCTTCTTTCCCGCGACGGCGAGCGTCGCCTCGAAGACCCTCGGGTAGGTGCCGCACCGGCACAGGTTGCCGCTGGTGGCCTGCCGCACGTCGTCGAGGGTGACCTCGGGCTTGCGGGCCACCAGAGCGGCGCAGCTCATGACCATCCCTGGCGTGCAGAAGCCGCACTGCATGGCGTCGTGGTCGATGAACGCCTGCTGCACCGGGTGGAGCTGCTCGCCGCGCGCGAGCCCCTCGATGGTGGTGACGTCGCGCCCCACCGCGTCGAGCACGAACAGCGTGCACGCGCAGACCGGGACCCCGGCGAGCCACACGGTGCAGGCCGAGCAGGAGCCGCGGTCGCAGCCGACCTTGGTCCCCGTCAGCCCCAGCTCGAAGCGCAGCACCTCGGCCAGCGTCTGCCGCGGCTCGACGGCCACGCGGCGGGAGGCGCCGTTCACGCGCAGCGTGACCGTCGTCTTGCCCGGTCCCACCACGCCCGCGCCGCCGCCGGGGGCGCGCGCCGGCTCGCACGACTCGAGCACGGGCCCCACCGCCGCCGCTGCGCCCACGCCGAAGAAGAGACTGCGTCGCCCGAACCGCCTGGCGGCCTCGGCCTCGGCCTCGGCTTCGGCCTCGCGAGCGCGGTCGCCCTTTCCGGTCGTCATGGCGGCGAAGCTTAATGCTTCGCCGCGCGTTCTACGAGGCCACCGCGTAGCGCGCCTTGACGCTCGGCACGAGGTACTCGTCGAAGGCGCGCTCCCACGTGTAGGCGGGCTGCCACGCCCAGTCCTTGCGGGCTCGTCCGTCGTCGAGATCCTCCGGCCAGGAGGCGACGATCTTGTCTCTCACCGGATCGGGGTCGTAGTCGATCTTCGCGTCGCGGAACGAGCCGCGCACGCGGTCGGCGATCTGCGACGCGCTGACGCTGAAGGCGCCGATGTTGTAGACGCAGGTGGAGAGGCGCTGGCGGTCGGCCCGTGCCAGGCCCAGCAGCGCGCTCACCGCGTCGGGCATGGCCATGAACGGGATGCGCGCCTCGGGGGCGACGAAGCACTTGTAGGGGACCCCCTTGGCGGCGGCGTGGATCATCTCCGGGCCGAAGTCGCTGGTGCCGCCGGTCGGGACCGTGTCCGCCGAGATGAGCCCGGGGAAGCGCAGCGCGCGGAAGTCGAGGCGCGACACCTCGGAGAGGGCGCCCAGCTG
>DATBQU010000300.1:0-4520 GCA_036560665.1 Polyangiaceae bacterium | reverse complement strand
CGCCGGCGATCTCCCCCCGCGCGAGCTTGCGGATCTCGGCGATGTCGAGGTCGATGCCCTCGGTGCGCAGGACCTCGTCGATCCCGCTCTTCTCGCGCATGTCGTAGGCCAGCCGCCTCAGCTTCCCCGCGAATTGACCGGCCTTTCGCAGGTAGCGCGGCAGCTCCTTGGGGCCCAGGACGACCACGGCCACGATGAGGAGCACGCACAGCTCGCCGAAGCTCAGGCCGAACACGCCTCGCAAGTTAGCATGCCGCGTGGTAACGGCAGCGCGTGCTGGCGCTGCAGGCCCTCACTCCCCATGCGCTGCACGCGCTCGCGCTCGCCTCCGGCGCGCCTCTCACCCTGCCCGAGGCCCGCAAGATCGTCGCCGCCGTTCACCGCGGACAGGGCATCGAGGGAGCGACCGACGTCCGGCGGATCGCGCTGGAGGGCGTCCGCGCGCGCGGGGCGGTGCCCACGCTCGAGGTGCGCTCCCGCCAGGCGAGCGCGCTCGACCCGTTCGTCAAGCTCGCGCTGGCCACCGCCGACGGGCACGTGGTGGAGGCGGTCCGCATCCCGCTGGAGAAGGCAGGCCGCTTCAGCGCCTGCGTGAGCTCGCAGGCCGGGTGCGCGCTGGCCTGCGCGTTCTGCGCCACCGGTCGTCTCGGTCTCGCGCGCAACCTCGAGGCGTGGGAGATCGTCGAGCAGGTGCGCCTGGTCCGGGCGACCATCCCGCCCGGCGACGGGCGCGTCCACGGCGTGGTCTTCCAGGGGATGGGCGAGCCGCTGGCCAACGTCGATCGCGTGATCGACGCCATCCGCGTCCTCTGCGATCCGTGCGCGCTCGCCATCGACGCCCGCGCCATGACCGTCTGCACCTCCGGGCTGCCCGCCGGCATCCGCCGCCTGGCGCGCGAGCTGCCGAAGGTTCGCCTCGGGGTGTCCATCGCCAGCGCACGTCCCGACGTGCGCCGGCGCCTGATGCCCATCGACGCGGCCCACCCCCTCGACGAGGTGCTCGACGCGGTCGAGGAGCACGCGCGGGTGACCGGCCTGGCCCCGATGTGGGCCGTCACGCCGCTCGCCGGCGTCAACGACGGCGACGACGACGCGCGCGCGCTGGCCGACCTGGTCCGCGCCTTCCAGGCTCGCAGCGGGGTGCGCCCCCGCGTCAGCGTCGTGCCGTACAACGCCATCGACGTGGGCGAGCGCGATCCGTTCGCGCGCGGCGACGTGGCGCGCTTCGTAGGAGCCCTCGCCTCGCATGGCCTGCGCGCGCACCTGCGCTACAGCGGAGGCTCGGACGTCGCCGCCGCCTGCGGGCAGCTGGCCGGTCGGGCCTAGAGCATGCGCACGCTGGCGAGCATCCAGTCGACGCTGGGCGCGTAGCGGTCCATCTGGTCCTTGGCCCCGCCGGCCTCCACGACGTAGAGGCGCTTTCCGGCCAGGAAGAGGCGCACGCGATAGAGGAACGGCTTGCCGCTCTCGTCGTGCCCGAAGACGAGCTCCTTGCCGGCCGTCCCGTCGCGCGAGCGAACGTCCGAGCTGGAGACGAGCGCGTAGCCGTCCATCTCGCGCATGCGCAGCGTCACGGCGTGCGTCCAGAACGCCAGGTCCGCCCCGTCGTCGAGCGGCACCACCCGCAGCGCCACCGCCACGCCGTCCGGCGCCACGGCACGCCAGTCGTAGGGCGGCTGCGCGTTCTCGAGCTTGACGAAGCCGGGGGCCGCCGCCACGTCGTACGGCCTGCCGCAGGCGGCGGACCCCAGCGACAGCAACGCGACGGCGGCGAGGACGATCGAGCGCTTCACGGCGACACCTTGGGGACGTTGAGCAGGGGGGCGAGGCCCATCGTGTCCAGCCACGCGAAGGGCAGGATGGCCGACGTGCGCACGGGCGAGGGCGAGCTCGCCTGGAACGAGACGGTGATGGCCGAGTACCCGACCTTGTCCCGCAGCACCTTGAGGCGCCCCTCGATCTGCTCGATGACCTCGGTCACCTTGGCCAGCTCCTTCTCGATCTCGACGGCGTCCTTCACCGTCGCCGCCTTGAGCAGCTCGGCCAGCTGGTCGCGCATGGCGCGCGCGTTCTTGAGGCGCAGCTCGAGATCGACGTACTCGTCGGTCACGTCCTCGGCCGACACGTTGCGGTGCTGCACGTCCCCCAGCTTCTCGATGCGCAGCATGGCCTCGTTGAACCGGGGCCGCGGCACCTTGATGGTCACCTGGGCGTCGCCGCGCTGGGCCAGGTACCCGCCGAGCTCGGTCCCGATCGACTCCACCTGGGCGAGCCCCTTTTCGACCTGGAAGACCGCCAGCGTGAGCTCCGCGCTGTAGGCCAGCCTGGGCGCCTCGTGCGGGGCGTCCTGCGCGAACGGCGAGCCGGCCGGCGCCGGGGTGGGGGCGAAGGGGGCGGCGGGCGGCGGCACCGTGGGACCCCGCTCGTCGCGCATGCCGGCCAGCATGCTCGGAGGCGCGGCATGGGCGGGGGCGGCGCCTGCAGCGTCGTCCGTGAAGACGGCCTCCTCGCGCACGACCTGCGCCTCCACGGTGGTGGTCACCTGCGCCTGATCGGCGAATGCTGCCTCTTGCCCGACGCACTGATCGGCCTCCGTCCGCAGCTCGCGGGCCTTCGCGTCCAGCCTGTTGATGGCCGTCGCGGCCCCGGCGATGGCGTCGGTGTCCTCGCGCAGGCTGGCGCGTCGCAGCGTGGCCCGCTGGTCGCGGGCGAGGCGCTGCACCACCTCGAGCTGCGTCAGCTTGTCGTTCAGGCAGGTCGTCCGCACCACGTCGCGGCTCGTTCGCGCCGCCGTGAGCTGCCCGCGGACCACCGTCGCGCCCTGCTGCATCCGGCCGATGGCCTCGTCGGCGAAGGCCTCCTGCTCTCGACCGCTCCCGGCCCACGCGGGCGAGGCGAGCGCGATGGCCGACGCGCTCACCCACCCGGACGCCATGCACACCATCCCCCATCGCCGCCTTCGCATCGGCTTCCTCCCTCGACGGTTCGTCCCCCTCCTCAGACCTACGCGCCGCCGCGCCCTTTGCTCCCCCGTGTCTCCGGTGCGCGCGAATTGGCTCGCGTTCGCGCGGCGCGCCCTCCTATCCTCCGCCCCTCGCCTGATGCGCATCCCGGGGGTCTGTCTCGCCGCCGTCGTCTCGCTCGCGTGGCCCTCGCTCGCGCAGGCCTCGCCGGACGACCTCTTCGGCTGGGGACCGCGCTCGCCGGCCATGGGCGGGACGGGCGTCGCGTCTTCCAGCGGAGCGGACGCCACGTACACCAACCCGGCGCTGCTCTCGCGCTCGCATCGCAACGTGCTGACGCTCGGCTTCGCGTCGGCGACGTTCGATCTGCACGCCGACGGCGGACAGCTGCCCGGCCGGGTCTCCGCCATCCCCGCCAAGGGGGTGGTGGTCGGCGCCGAGGTGCCCATCCCGTTCGGCGGCATCCTGAAGGACCGCGTCGCCGCCGGCCTCGCCTTCTACACCCCCAGCGACGCCCTCGTGCGCGGGCGCATCCTGTACCCGGAGACGCCCGAGTTCCCGCTGCTGCCGGACCGCTCGCAGGCGCTCGGCACGCGCATCGCGGTGGGCGCGGACCTCGGGCACGGCGTCCGGGCCGGCGCCGGGTTCGCGGCGCTGGCGGCGCTGGTCGGGACCATCGCCGTGGTCAACACCGGCGGCAGCGTCGGCTCGCACGTCGACGACCAGCTGGTCGCAAACTACGCGCCCACCTTCGGCCTGTCCTGGGACCTGCCGTGGGATCGCGCCGCGGACGGCAGCACGCGCTGGCGGGTGGGGGCCGTGTGGCGGGGCTCGCTCGAGGCGCGCTTCGGGGTCAACGTCGACGCCAGCAAGCTGTCCAGCCTGGCCCTTCCTGTCTTCAACATCGCCGGCGTGGCCCAGTACGATCCGCAGGAGGCCGCCTTCGAGGTCGCGCGCGAGGGCGACGGCTGGGTCGTGGCCGCGGGGGTGACGTGGAAGCACTGGAGCGCCTACCCGGGGGTCTTCGAGCCCACCATCCTCTGCCCGGCAGGGAAGGACTGCGCCGCGCTGACGCCGCCCGCGATCGCGTTCTCCGACACCCTCGTTCCGCGCGTGGGCGCCGAGAAGACGTTCGCTCTGCCCCGGCACACGGCGGTGCGCGCGCGCGCCGGCTTCTTCTTCGAGCCGAGCCCCGTGCCCTCCAGGCTCGACCCGTCGCAGGCGTACGACCAGGCTTCCCAGCAGAACGTCGACGTGCCGACCCGCTTCTTCGACGCCGACCGCTACGTCTTCTCCCTCGGCGGCGGGGTCGATCTCGGCGACTACGCCCCCTTCACCCTCGACGTCTATGCCCAGTACCACGTGCTCGCGAGCACGACGGTGACCACCGAGCCCGCGCCTCCCGCGAAGCTCTCCGGCCAGGTGCTCGCCTGGGGCCTCATGCTGGGGGTGAGGTTCTGATGAGGCGCCTCCGTCTGCCCCTCGGCCTCGCCGTCACCGCTTCGCTGGCGCTGGTCGCCCCCCGCGCGCGGGCCAACCCGCTCGACGTCTTCGGCT
>DATBQU010000299.1:0-27223 GCA_036560665.1 Polyangiaceae bacterium | reverse complement strand
CGACAGCGCGCCCGTCGCCGCGATCCCGGCGTTGTAGCCGGCGAAGCCCCACACCGCGGAGCCCGCGGCGACGCTGTTCGAGTCGCCGGCGACCCCGGCGCCGAACAGGATGCCGAAGATGGAGCCGAAGCCGGCCCCGCTGGCGATGAAGGTCAGGCTGCGGGGATCGGGCTGGAGCCACTCTCCGAAGAAGTAGCCGCCCACGCCGCCGCCGGTCGCGCCGAGGAACGTGAGCGTGGACCAGGTGGGGAACGCCCACTGCTGGCTGTTGCCGTTCACGCCGCCGGTGAGCTGCCACTGCAGGCCGGAGACGGCCATGCCTTCCAGGCCGCCCAGCAGGAGCCCGGTGGCCATCGTCGACGGGACGCCGCGGTCGAACTCGGAGTTCAGGTCCCAGATGTACGTCCCCACCGGGATGGCGGCGGCCAGGGCGAGGGGCGGGATGAACTCGAGGCCCGGATCGTTGATGTGCGTGATCGAGTCGAGCCAGATGCCCGACCCGGCGCCGTAGGCGATGCCGACGCCGTAGAGGTAGGCCATCTCGCCCGGGCTGCGGAACCTGTTGGGCGGCGGAGGCGGAGGCTGCGGCACCGGGCCGGGTTGCGGGTACGGCGCGGGCACCGGCTGCCCGTACGGCGCGGGGTACGGCTGCGGCGGATAAGGCTGCGGCGGGTACGGCTGCGGGGGGTAGGGCTGGGGCGCCGGTGGCGGGTAGGGCTGCGGGTACTGCTGCGGCTGGGGGGGATAGGGTTGCGGGGGATACGGCTGCGGCGGATAGGGCTGCGGCTGGGGGGGCGGATAGGGTTGCGGTTGCGGCTGCGGCTGCGGGGGCGGGTACTGCGCCGCCGCCGTCGACACCACGAGGAGGGCCGCCATCGCCGCCGCCGACCCCGCCCAGAGTCCCCTCGCTCCACGCCCTGCCATGCGTCCTCCGAACAAGTCGTTCACCCCAAGGTCGCGCGCTTCATCGCGCGCGGATCGAACTCGTGCCCCAGCTCGCGCGACATCAGGTCGACCACCGCCTGCTGGACCGGCTTGTCCTCGTAGAGGACGGCGTAGACCTCGCGGGTGATGGGCATCTCGACGCCGAGCTTCCTCGACAGATCGTACGCGCTCCTGGTCGTCTTGACGCCCTCGGCGACGTGACCGAGGCCGGCCAGGATCTCGGCGAGCTTGCGGCCCTTGCCGAGCTCGAAGCCCACCGTCCGGTTGCGCGACAGCTCCCCGGTGCAGGTGAGCACGAGGTCGCCCATCCCGGACAGCCCGGCCAGCGTCAGCGGCGAGCCGCCGCGCGCCACGGCGAGGTGGGCGATCTCCGCCAGGCCGCGCGTGATGATGGCCGCGCGCGTGTTGTGCCCGAAGCCCATGCCGTCGGCTGCCCCGGCGGCGATGGCGATGACGTTCTTGAGCGCCCCACCGCACTCGACGCCGGGAACGTCGTCGCTGGCGTAGGTGCGCATGTACGGCGTGTGGAAGCCCTTCATCACGTGGGCCCGGACGTCGGCGTCGTGCGCGGCGATGACCACCGCGGTGGGCAGCTGATTCGCCAGCTCCTTCGCGAAGCTGGGCCCGGAGAGGAAGGCCAGCTGGCCGCGCGCGTGGGCGGGGAGCTCCTGGCCCAGCACCTCATCCATGAACATCAGCGATTCGTTCTCGATCCCCTTGGTGGCGCTGACCACGGGCACGCCGCGGTGCACGTACGGTGCCGCGGCCCGCGCCACGTCGCGCGTGCCGTGGCTGGGGACCACGAAGACGATCATCGCGGCGCCGTCGATGGCGGCACCGAGCTCGCTCGTGCAGGTGAGGTTCCGGGGCAGCGCGGCGCCGGGCAGGTAACGGACGTTCTCGCTCGCGGCGTTGACGGCCTCGCACAGCTCCGTCCCCCGCGACCACAGCGCCACGTCGTCGCCCTTCACCGCGAGGAGTCGGGCCAGCGCCGTTCCCCACGCGCCGGCGCCCAGCACGGCGACCTTGGACGCCATGGACACCACGTTAGCACCAGGAGTCGCCCTTCGGCGCTATGCTTGCCGCCCGATGCGCGCTTGGCTTGGCGTCTCTCCTGCTCGTGCGGCTCGTGCGGCTCGTGCCGTTCTACCGTTCGCCCTGGCCGTGGCGGCGTCGGTCGCGTGCTCGCCCAACTCGGTCTGCAAGATGGGGGGGCCCATCAACGACCCGTCCAACCGCACGCTGCGGCGCAACCTGATGAGCTTCGGGCTGGGACAGTTCTGCCAGCAGATGACGACGCACAACGCCCCGCTCAAGCTGGCGGCCGACGCGCCGGTCATCGGCCGCTTCTTTCCGCAGCACTGCACCCAGCAGGTGCTCGACAACGGCGACCTGTGGGTCCAGTTCGACGGGCAGGGCTACGCCTTCACCAACCTGTCGCGGAAGGTGACCTTCACCTCGGCGGCGACCATCCAGTACAACCAGGACTTCCGCTGCGCGACGGACAACTCGATCTACGCCTACTTCGACACGCGGACGGTCTCCCCGCCGGACTTCCGCATCGTGCAGATCGAGCAGCCCATGGCCAACCTGGTGCAGAACTGGATCGCGCCGTTCGCGGACAGCTTCGGGCGGCAGATTGTCTCCGGGCAGCTGGGGCAGGGCTTCACCGTCATCCAGGGCGACGACGGCAGCACCGACTTCGACGTCGGGCACCTGCCGCTCGGACAGCGCCCGGTGCACCCCTTCAACCTGCACGGGAACAACCGGGCCACGGTGGAGAGCCTGCGCACCCAGGTGAACGCCAACGAGCGCGACTTCATCGGGCCCATCACCGTCGACGGGGGCGGCCGCGCCATCTACCTCACCATGCAGCTCGACGGGCAGCAGGCGGTCGACGTCATGGTCCTGCCCAAGGCGGTGGGCGACCAGGCGCTGCAGCAGTACGTGAGCTACGGCCCCGCCGGCCCCCTCGGCGTCCAGCCGACGTTCCAGGACGTGCTGCAGTACGGCGTGCAATACCAGCGTGCAGTCCCGGTGCCGGCGGGTATGTACTATGTCGTGATCGACAACACGCCCTCGGCCGGGCAGGTTGCCCCGCCGGTCACGGGACTGGCTCTTCCCTTCGGCGTCGCGGACGCTGCGGCGGTGGTCAACTACGCCATCCAGATCGGTGACGCGAATTGAAGACGGACGACGCCACGCGAGCGGAAGCGCGAACCAGCCAGCCCGCCGAGGAGGCGCCCAAGGAGGGCGCGCCCGGCAAGACCAACGGCGCCGCCGAGCTGAGCGAGGGCCCCGAGGACGCGCTGCCGGGCGAGGGAGTCGAGGCCGTGGCGGGCGACGAGAAGCGCGACGCCGCGAGGTCGCTGGCCGACGTGCCGCCGGTGAAGCGCTCCCGCCTGCTGCGCCTGCTCTACTGGGCGGCCTGGTTCGTCCTGGCGCCGATCGTGCTCGCCTGCCTGCTGGTGTGGGCGCTCACGCCCCCCAGCGCGGCCGAGGTCGGCGGCCTGCTGGGCTGGCTCCAGTCGCTGGTGCGCGCGCAGCCCGTCCCGGTGGGCATCGTCCTCTTCACCGTGTTCGAGATCGCCCTGTGGGCGGCGCGTCACCAGCTGCCGCTGGCCAGGCACGCCCACCCCCCGCTGCGCGGCGATCTGCCGCAGCACCTGCGCGGCGCGTTCGAGCGGGCGCGCTCCCTCCTCGACGAGGCGGAGATGATCCTCGCCAAGCACGAGAAGGCCGTCGTGCGCGAGCTCACGGCCAAGGAGCGCGACCGGCTGCGGGCCGAGCTGGAGACCTTGCGGGACCAGATGGAGCGCGTCCCCTTCGACGGCGAGGCCTTCATGGACGCGCTGACGCGCGCGGACGGCGAGATCGACGTGCGCCTCGGCCGCTGGCGCAAGAGCGAGGTGCGCGAGTACGTGGAGGCCATCCTGATGGCGGTGGCCGTGGCCTTCGCCCTGCGCGCCTTCGTCATCGAAGCCTTCAAGATCCCCAGCGGCTCGATGATCCCCACGCTGATGGTGGGCGACCACATCTTCGTCAACAAGTTCAGCTACGGCCCGGCCATCCCCTACTCGCACTCGCGGGTGTGGACGAGCATGCCGCCGCACCGCGCCGACGTGATGGTCTTCGCCTTCCCCGAGCACCCCGAGCAGGACTTCATCAAGCGCGTCATCGCGCTGCCGGGAGACAAGCTGGAGGCCAAGAACGGCCACCCCATCATCAACGGCTGGGAGGTCCCGAGCTGCCGGGTCGGCGCCTGGGCGTACAACGACTACGACTCGCCCATCTCGCGCCACGAGGGCGACCTCTACGTCGAGTACCTGGGCGACGAGTCGTACCTCACGTTCTACGACCACGCGTCGGGGGCGTTCCCGGAGTACCAGGGGCCCTACTTCGCCAAGGCGGGCGAGGTCTGGGTGATGGGCGACAACCGCAACAACAGCCACGACTCGCGCATGTGGTTCGGCGGGCAGGGTGGGGGCGTCCCCTTCGAGAACATCCGCGGGCGCGCGCTGTTCGTCTGGCTGAGCGTGAGCGACAACGGGATGGACTGGTCGCGCGAGGGTGCGCCGGTGATGGGGCGGCCGCGGCTGCCTCCGGCGGCGCGCAACCTCGAGTCGCAGCTCGACCAGTGCCTGAGGGGCCGCCCCGCGGCGACGAACCCGCCGCCGCCGCAGGGATAGCGCGGTGAGGCGGTGGGCCGGCGTGGTCCTGGCGTGCGCGGCCGTGGCGGGCGCCGTGCTGTCCTGCTCGGCGACCCAGAACGCGGCGGCACGCGATCCCATGCGCTGCGAGCGCGATCCGTCCTGCGCCCGGGGTCGTTCGAGCTACGCTGACTGTACGAAGCAGTGCGTGGACGATCCGGAGTGCATGGACCGATGCCAGCAGGTGCAGCAGGGCGTGGACCGCATGGGGCACTGAGGGTCGCCGCGCTGGCTCCGGGCATGGTCTGCGTGGCCATGGCCTGCTCGGGAGGGACGAGCTACTCGTCGCCGCCGGACGCCGGAGGGCTCGACGGCGCAGGCTTCGACGCCAGCGGAGAACCGCCCCCGAATGCGGCGTGCGACGCCGACGCGGCGACGTCTTGCCTGTCGGGCACGGCGAAGATGATGCCGGGATTCTCGGCGTCGCCGAAGCGCCGGATCGCCAGCCTCTTCGAGGTCTTCCCGCCGGGGGCGGCGCCGATCGCCTCTCAGCTGGTCGCCAAGGACGACACCTGGGCCTTCAGCGGGCTCCTGCCGTGGGCGCACTACTACGTCCGGATCGTCGGCGAGTTCGTCCCGACGAGCGACGGCGGCCTGTCCGTCGCGGCGCTGGTCGGGCCGCTGGCCGTCCCGTCGAACGGCGCGGGGAAGGACGTCCTGCTGAAGCCGGTGCAGCTCGAGCTCCTCGAGCAGAAGGCGACCGGCGGGGCGATGCAGATCGTGTCGGTGCGTGCGCACGTGTTCGATCCCGCCTCGGGCGCCGAGGTCACGGCCGACGGGGCGACCGTCTCCATCACCCTCGCCGGGACGGAGACGCCGGTGCCTTGGGTGCAGAGCGAGGGCGCCTACTTCGTCCAGTTCGCGACGCCGCCGCCCGCGCAGGCCTCCTACGTGGTCACCACGACCATCGCCGGCTCGAGTCCCACGGTCTGGACGCTCATCGCCGATCCGCCGACGTTCGACGGCGTCATCACGTCGCCGGGCGCAGGGGCGACCGTGCCGCACGACCAGAACGTGTCCGTCACCTGGCCCGAACAGCCCGCGGCGGACTTCGAGGTCCCCCAGCTGTACGCCCAGTCCGACGCCGGGTGGGCCATCGATTACCCCGCCGGGCCGCAGCCCATCGCACCGGAAGCGCCCCCCTGGGACGGATCTGCTCCCCAGTGGACGATCCCCGCGACCGCCGGAGACGCGGCGGTCCTCGCCCCGGGGGGCACCTACCTCCTCGATCTGTCGTTCACCAGGGCCAGCTGTCCGGTGTCCGCCGACGGGTGCGTCCTGTCCGCCGCCGTCGCCGCCGTGCAGTTCACGGCCAACTAGCGCTACCAGCCCAGGCGGAAGTGCAGCGCCTTGGGGCGCGTCAGGGCCTCGAAGCCGAGCGTGCTCAGGCTCGCGCCGCGGCCCGAGTCCTTCCACCCGCTCCACGGCAGCGCCGGATCGAGGTAGTCGCAGCGGTTCATGAACACCGTCCCGCACTCGAGCGCGCGCGCGAACCGGGCCGCCCGCTCGCGGTCGCGCGTCCACACGCTCGCCGTCAGGCCGAGCCGCGAGTCGTTCATCCTGGCCAGCGCCTCGTCGTCGGATTCGACGGCCATGACCGGCAGGATGGGACCGAACGACTCCTGCCGGAAGACCTTCATCGAGTGGCTGCAGTCCGCCACCAGCGTCGCCTCGAAGAACCGCCCGCGCCCGTCGATCGTCGCTCGCTTGCCGCCGGCGACGATCCGCGCGCCGCGCGCCCGCGCGTCCTGCACCAGCGCCTCGAGCTCCGGGACGTGCTGCGGCTGCGCGATGGGCCCCAGGGTGGTCTTGTCGCTGGTCGGGTCGCCCATCACGTAGGCGCGGATCAGCGGCTCGGCCACCTCCAGGAAGCGCCCGTAGATCGAGCGATGGACGTACACGCGCTCGACGGCGCAGCAGCTCTGCCCGGCGTTGTAGATGGCCCCGTCGACGACGTTCTCGACGGTCTTCTCCAGGTCGCAGTCGGGGGCGACGTAGGCCGGATCGTTGCCGCCGAGCTCGAGCCCGGGGTGCATGAAGCGCTTGACGGCGGCCTCGACGATGCGGTGTCCGCCGAAGATGGAACCGGTGAAGACCACGTGGTCGACGCGCTCGTCGCCGACCATGCGCTCGGTGGTGGGGTGGTCGCAGCTCAGCGCCTGCACCAGGTGCGCCGCGGCGCCCGCCTCGGTGAAGGCGCGGGCGAAGTGCTCGCCGCACAGGGGGCTGCGCGGGCTGTGCTTCACCACCACGGCGTTCCCGGCCAGGACGGCGGGCACCACGCAGCTCACCGCCGTCAGCAGCGGGTAGTTCCACGCCGGCAGGTCGACCACCACGCCCAGCGGCTCGTGCGCGATACGGCGCTCGAAGCCCGGCAACGGCGGCAGGATCACGTCAGCCAGGGCGGCGCCGGCGATGGACATCATGTGGCGCGCCCGCGCCGCGCACGTCTTGATCTCGCCGAGCGACTGCGCCAGCGGCTTGCCCATCATGCGCGTGATGTCCTGCGCGATGGGCTGGGCCTGCGCCTCCATCGCGGCCACCGCGCGTTCGCACAGGGCGACGCGCTCCGCGACCTGGCTGGTCCGCCACGCCCGCGCCGCCTGGCGGGCGCGATCGAGCGTGGCGCCCACCGTGGCGTCGTCCGCCAGCGCGACCTTGCAGGCGGTCTCGCCGGTGAACGGATTGTCGACGATCAGGGTGCGGGCATCGCTGGCCATGGGGGACGGAGCATAGCGCGCTCGTCGGCCAGGTAACGGCCGGTCGCGGTCTTGGCGCTGGGGAGCTTGCGCGCCTCGCCCTCGAAGACGATGCGCCCGCCTTCCTCGCCCGCCTCGGGGCCGAGCTCGACCACCCAGTCGGCGCAGGCGATGACGTCGGGGTGATGCTCGATCACCACCAGCGTGTCGCCGCGCGCCACCAGCCGCTCGAGCACGCCCAGGAGCCGCCGCACGTCCGACAGGTGCAGCCCCGTCGTCGGCTCGTCGAGGACGTACACCGTCGGCTCGTGGGCCGAACCGGCGGTGAGCTCGGCAGCGAGCTTCAACCGCTGCGCCTCGCCGCCCGACAGCGTGTTCGACCCCTGGCCGATCTGCACGTAGCCCACGCCCAGATCCGCCATCGTCGTCAGCGGGCGCGCGATGCGGGGATGGTGCACGAACAGCTGCGCCGCGTCCTGCGCCGGCAGGTGGAGCACGTCGCCGATGGACAGGCCCGCATAACGGACCTCGAGGGTCGACGGCTCGAAGCGCGAGCCGCCACACGCCTCGCACGGCGCCACCACGTCCGGCAGGAACGGCATCTCGGCCACGATCGTGCCCTGCCCCTCGCAGGCCGGGCACCGCCCGCCGCCGCTCGCGGTGTTGAAGGAGAAGCGGGCCGCCGTGTAGCCGCGGGTCTTCGCCTCGGGCAGCGAAGCAAAGAGCTTGCGTACCTCGTCCCAGACGCCGAGGAACGTGGCCGGCACGCTGCGCGGCGTCCGGCCGATGGGCGACTGGTCGACGGCCAGGGCGCGCCTCACGCTGCGCGTGCCCTTGATGCGGTCGTGCTCGCCCGCCTCCGGGGCGACGAGCTTGAGCGCCTTGCGCAGCGCCGGGTAGAAGACGTGCCGCACCAGCGTCGACTTCCCCGAACCGCTCACCCCGGCCACGACGCACATGCGGCCGACCGGAACGCGGAAGGTGACGTCGCGCAGGTTGTGGGCGCGCGCACCCGACAGCTCGATCCACGCGTCGGCCATGGGGCGCTTCGGGCGCTCGATGCGCGCGCTCTCCAGGAGCGCGCGGGCCGTGGGGGACCTCGGGTCGGACAGCACGCGCGCCGAGGGACCCTCGGAGACGACGTGCCCGCCGTTCCGCCCGCCCGCCGGTCCGAGATCGACGACGTGATCGGCGAAGCGGATGGTCTCGGCGTCGTGCTCGACGACGAGCACCGTCGACCCCATGTCCGCCAGCTGGCGCAGGTTGGACAGCAGCCGGCGCGTGTCGCGCGGATGCAGGCCGATGGTCGGCTCGTCGAGCACGTAGAGGGCGCCGGTCAGCCCGCTGCCGAGCTGCGCGCTCAGGCGCAGACGCTGCATCTCGCCGCCGGAGAGGGTGGCGGCGGGGCGGTCGAGCGCGAGGTAGCCGAGGCCCACCTGCTCCACGAAGGCGAGCCGCCGCAGGAGCTCCGCCTGCGGGGCCATGGCGATGGTGGCGTCGCTGCCGTCGTAGGTCCACGTCCGCGCCCGGGCGAGCGCGCTCGACACCGAGCGCGCCGTCGTGGCGGCGTAGGTGTCGCCGTGCAGCCTCACGCCGCGCGGCACGGCGCTGAGGCGCGTGCCGCGGCACGTGGCGCAGGTCTCGTACGGTCCCTCGTATTCGAGCGCCTCGGGTCCACCCTCGACCCCCGTCCCCTCGCACGCCTCGCACCGTCCCTGCTTGGTATTGAACGAGAACCATCGCGGATCGAGCTCGGGCACGCCGGTCCCGCACCTGGGGCAGGTGCGCGCCGTCGAGAGCATCTGCTCCTGCCCGTTCGCCTTCGCTGCCGGGGCGCCGTCGCCGACGCGGAGCGCGCCGCCGCCCCAGGCGAGGGCACGGTCGAAGGTGGCGCGGTCGAGGGCGGAGAGCCGCCCGTAGTGCACGATGAGGTCGACGGAGTGCTCCTTCGTCTTGGCCAGCCTGGGCGGCGGATCGACGCCCACGATGGCGCCGTCGACGCGCGCCGCCTTCACGCCGGCCCGCGACGCGGCCGTGAACAGATCGAGGTACGTCCCCTTCCGGGCGCGGACGGCGGGGGCGTAGACGGTCTTGTTGCCGGTGTCCCGCGAGCGGGCGAGGCGCTCGAAGAGCGCGTCGGCGGTCATCGCCTGCACGACGCTGTCGCACTTCGGGCAATGCAGCTCGCCCACCTTGGCAAAGAGCAGGCGCAGGTAGTGCGCCACCTCGGTGACGGTGGCCACCGTGGAGTTGGCGCCGCCGCGCGAGGTGCGCTGCTCGAGGGCGATCGACGGGGGCACGCCGGTCACGGCGTCGACGTCGGGACGTGGCAGGGTGGGCAGGAACTGCCTGGCGTACGGCGTCAGCGTCTCCATGAAGCGCCGCTGGCCCTCGGCGAAGACGACGTCGAACGCCAGCGACGACTTGCCCGAGCCGCTGGGCCCCGTCACGACGCAGATCTGTCCATGCGGGATGGCGCAGCTCACCTCCTTGAGGTTGTGCTCGCGGGCGTGCGAGACGCGGATGGCGTTCGCCGCGGGGAGGGCGAGAGTCGCCCCGGCCTTCTCCCGCGTCTTCCCGGGGGCCGCCGCGGCGCGGAGCGCCTCGCCCGTGCGCGTGTCGCTCGCGGCGACCTCTTCGGGGGTGCCGGTGGCCACCAGCAGGCCACCGTGCGGACCCCCGCCCGGGCCGAGGTCGACCACCCAGTCGGCAGCCCGGATGACGTCGAGGTCGTGCTCGACGACGACGACGCTGGCGCCACCTTCGACCAGCTCGTGGAGAGCGTCCAGGACGTAGGCCGCGTCCTGGGCGTGCAGCCCCGCGCTCGGCTCGTCGATGACGAAGAGCGTCCCCTTGGCGTCCTCCGACAGGGCCCGCGCGAGCTTGAGCCGCTGCGCCTCGCCGCCCGACAGCGTCGAGAGCGGCTGCCCGAGGGACAGGTAGCCGAGACCCACCTTGACGATGGGGTCGAGCATGCGACGGAGCACGTAGTCGCGATCGCCCTCCGGATCGAATACGCCCAGGGTCTCCTCGACGCTCATGGCCAGGACGTCGGAGATCGATCGCCCGCGGTGCTTCACGGCCAGCACCTCCGGCTTGAAGCGTCTGCCCTGGCACACGGGGCAGAGGAGCTGCACGTCCGCCAGGAATTGCATCTCGACCGTCTCGTATCCCTCGCCCGCGCACTCCTCGCAGCGTCCGGCCGGCACGTTGAACGAGAAGTGGGAGGCCGTCAGCCCGCGGCGAGCCGCCTCCGGCTCCAGGGCGAAGCGCGCGCGGACGCGGTCCCATGCCTTCACGTACGTGGCGGGATTGCCCCGGGCCGTCCGCCCGAGCGGCGATTGATCGACGAGCACCGCGCGCGCCAGCGCCCGGACGCCCTCCAGCGCGTCGTGCTTGCCCGGGCGGGCCACGGTGAGATCGCCCAGGGCGCGGGCCGCGGCGCGGTAGAGCACGTCGTGCACGAGCGTCGACTTGCCCGAGCCGCTGGGGCCGGTGACGGCGCACACGACGCCGAGCGGCAGCTCGACGTCGACGCTCCGCAGGTTGTGCTCCCGCGCTCCACGCACCGCCAGCCAGCCGCGCGCCTTTCGCCGCGTCCTGGCCGTCCCGTGCGACGCCGCCCACGCGCGTCCCGTCGGCAGGTCCGTGCGCTTCGCCAGCTCCTCGGGCGTGCCGTCGAAGAGGATGCGCCCGCCGTGCGGCCCCGCGCCGGGGCCCATCTCCACCACGCGGTCGCAGGCGCGGACGACGGCGGGCTCGTGCTCCACCACCATCACCGTGTTGCCGGCGCGCGCCAGCTCGGCCATCACCCGGCCGAGGGCCGGAACGTCCGTCGCGTGCAGGCCGACGGTCGGCTCGTCGAGCACGAACAGCGTCCCCGTGAGCGCCGCGCCCAGCGCCGTGGTCAGACCGGCGCGCTGTGCCTCGCCGCCGGAGAGCGTCCGCGCCTGACGGTCGAGCGTCAGGTAGCCCAGCCCCACCGTGGAGAGGTACCCCAGGCGCGACGCGAGCTGCTCCTTGACGCGCCGGCCCTGCGGGTCACGCGCGGGATAGGCCTCCACGCGGTCGAGCGCCTCGCCCACGGTGAGCGCGTGCCACGCCCCGAGGTCCAGCCCGGCGACGCGGTAGGCGAGCGCCGTGGCGTTGAGCCGCGACCCGTGGCAGGCGCCGCACAGCGCGTACTCGCGGTAGCGCGACAGCAGAACGCGCACGTGCATCTTGTAGGTGCGCGTCTCGAGCCACTCGAACCAGGCGCGGA
Organism: Polyangiaceae bacterium; assembly: GCA_036560665.1. Taxonomy (GTDB): domain Bacteria; phylum Myxococcota_A; class Polyangia; order Polyangiales; family Polyangiaceae; genus Palsa-1150. The sequence continues at coordinate 15,608 of DATBQU010000299.1, read as the reverse complement.
CCCCCGGGTACTTGCCGCCTTGCCAGGTACCTTCGCCGTCGATCACCAGCGCGCGCTGTGCCGCGCGCAGCTTCTGCCAGGGGACGTCGAGCGGGATCTTCTGCTTCTTGCAGAACTTCTCGAGGACGCCGCGCTCCCAGGTGGTGCTGGGGCCGCTCCAGGGTTTGAGCGCGCCTCCGCCCACGGCCTTGCCCGGATCGGGGATGACCTTGTCCCAGTCGATGGCGATGACGCGCCCGAAGCCCCGGCACGCGTCGCACGCGCCGAAGGGCGAGTTGTACGAGAAGAGGCCTGGCCGCGGCGGCTCGAAGGCGCGCGCGCACCCCGGGCACACCAGGCCGCGGGCGACCGTCACGTGGGCGCCGCCCTCCGCGCGCAGCTCGGCACGACCCGCGCCTCGCGCCCAGGCCGCCTCGATCGCCTCCTGGAGTCGCCGCGATTCGCGGGAGCTCACGCCCACGCGATCGACCACGACCTCGACGCGGACCCCGGGCGCCGTCGCCTCGCTGGGGCGCACCTCGTCGATCTCGCGCACCGCGCCGGCGACGACCAGGCGTCGGTAACCATCCTTCGCCAGCTGCTCGCGCAGCTCGAGGAACTGCTCTGCATCCTCGGCGTGCACCGCGTACGTGATGAGCGCGCGCGCGCCGTCCAGCGTCCCGGCCAGGCGCCGCGCCGCGTCGCGCGGCGAGGTGGCGACGGCTTCGCGATCGCAATCGGGGCAGGTCGGGATGGCTTCGCGGCCGAAGAGTCCTGCCAGGTAAGGCTCGAGGTCGGCCATGGTGGCCAGCGTCGAGCGGCTCGACTTCACCGGCGCGCGCCGGTCCACGGCGACGGTGGCCGCGATCGGCGCCAGCTCGTCCATCGGCGGACGCTCGAGGCGTTCGAGGAACTGCCGCGCGTACGGGCTGAAGCTCTCGACGAAGCGCCGCTGTCCCTCGGCGTAGAGGGTGTCCAGCGCCAGCGACGACTTGCCCGCGCCGCTCGGCCCCGTCACCGCGACCAGCTGTCCAGGGCTGAGCTCGAGATCGATGTTCCGGAGGTTGTGTGTACGGGCGCCGCGCAGTCGGATCGGCAGCATGGGAACGGCCACTATGCATCCGATCCGGTGGGAGCGCCCGGTGCCCGGCGCCGAAAAACTGACAGCGATGAGTCAGGATCGCCGTCGACCTATCCGACCCCAGGCAGCTCGAGGCGGAACGTCGCTCCCGACCCCGTCCCGTCCACCAGGGCGATCGAGCCACCATGCGCCGCGGCGATCCGCCTCGCCAGCGCGAGCCCCAGCCCCGTCCCCCCCGCGCGCGCCGTCACCATCGGCTCGAAGACGCGCGCCGCGATCTGGGACGGCACACCCGGTCCGTCGTCCGCCACCTCGACGAAGACTCGCCCGCCGTCGGCGTGTCCGCGCGTCGTGATGTGCGGCGCCCGCGGCGCGCTGGCCTGGATGGAGTTGTCGTAGAGCACGTGGAGGAGTCGCACGAGCAAGCCGGGATGCGCCCTCACCCGCAGGTCGCGCGGCTCGAGCTCATCCTCCCAGTCGGCCGTGCCGGCGGTGAGCTCCGCCCGAGAGGCAACCATCACCTCGGCCAGCAGGACGGGCTCGGAGTGGAGCGTCTCCCCGCGGGCGAGGGCCATCAGGTCGTCCACGATCCCGTGGGCGATCCGGGCGTTCTTCTCGATCTTGGCGACGTGCGGCAAGGCGGCTTGCGCGTCCCCCTTGGACACCTCCTGCCGCGCCACGTAGGCGCTGGCCGAGATGACCTGGAGCACGTTCCGCAGCTCGTGGGCTACCTCCGCGGCGATCTCCCCCACCACGGCGAGCCGTTCGCGCGTCTCGTCGTCGTCGATCGGGCTGCCCACGATCCGAGGGTAGGAGGGGACCGCCAAGACGCCAAGACGTCAGAGCGCGCGGTGGGCTTTCTCCTGCGGTCCTGCCCTCTTGCAGGGAGCCTCGCCCATGCATGAACGCGGTTGGGCTTTGGACGGGGGCCGAATCAGCGTAAGTTTTACTCCCGAGCCTCCCCGGGCTCCTACATGGCCGCCGTACAACCAGAGACCAAGATCGGCATCGGTACTTTGCTGGTGGGAAAGTACAAGGTCTCCCGCGAACTTGGACGCGGTGGGATGGCCGCGGTGTATGAGGCGGAGAACATCACCATCGGCAAGAAGCTGGCGGTGAAGGTGCTCGCCGCCGAGCTCTCCAACTCGGCCATCGTCATCGAGCGCTTCTTCCGCGAGGCGCGCGCTGCAGCCAGCGTCAAGAGCCCCTACATCGTCGAGGTGTACGACTCCGGGCGCCTCGAGGACGGCCGGCCGTTCATCGCGATGGAGCTCCTCGAGGGCGAGTCCCTCTACGACCGCATGGCGCGCGTTCGCCTCATCGATCCCCAGTCGACCGTGCGGATCATCGGGCAGGTCGCGAAGGGGCTGATGAAGGCCCACGCGGCCAACATCGTTCACCGCGATCTCAAGCCCGAGAACATCCACCTGTGCAAGGGGGAGGACGGCGAGGAGATCGCGAAGATCCTCGACTTTGGCCTGGCCAAGTTCTACTCGCCGGTGAAGACCGACGAGAAGACCGCGCGGCTGACGCGCGAGGGCGCGGTGTTCGGCACGCCCGCGTACATGTCACCCGAGCAGGTGAAGGGGCAAGGGAACGTCGACCACCGGGCCGACCTCTGGGCGCTGGGGTGCATGACCTTCGAGTGCCTCACCGGCAGGCCGGTGTGGAACACCGATCAGGGCGTGGCCATGACCTTCGCCGCCATCGCTGCGGCGCAGCTCCCCGTCCCCAGCCGCATGCGGCCCGACCTGCCCGCGTCCTTCGACACGTGGTTCCGCAAGGCCCTCGACCGGGATCCCAACAAGCGCTTCCAGACCGCCAAGGAGCTGGCCGAGGATCTGGCCCGGGCGCTCGGCGCGCCGCCCATCTCGCTGGTCAACGTCGGTTCGCCGAGTCAGATCGAGCTCGACGCGCTGGGGCAGAGCGCCGAAGCCATCGCCGACCTCGAGGAGCGTCAGGCTCCTGCGTCGCAGCGCGGCGGCGGGCCACGCGGCTCCGGCGTGAAGAAGACGACGCCGGGAATCGGCTTCACGCCGGGCGGCGCCAAGCCCGAGGAGAGCGAGCCGCTCGATCTGCTGGGCCCCCGCGACCCGGCGCTCAGCGCCACCGACCTGCCGCCCACCGCGGCCCCGGAGGGCCCGCCTCCCTCCCAGGCCCGCTCCGCGCGCAGCGCCTGGCGCCTCGTCGTGTCCGCCGCGGTCATCTGCGGCGCGGGGCTCGCCGGCTGGCTCGTCTACTCCAAGGTGATTCATCCGCCCGCGGTCGTGCCGACGGCTACGGCGACGGTGGCCACGACTCCCCCCAGCGCGGCCTCGGCGTCGGACTCCGCCACGGTCCCGCCGCCACCGCCCATCGAGCAGCCGAAGTGGATGGCAACGATAGAGGAGGGCCAGGCGCTGCTCGCGTCGGGCGACGCCGACGGCGCGATGCGCAAGTTCAAGGAGGCGACCGACGCGGGTGCGGGCCCGGTCGGAAAGTCGTTCCTCGATCAGGTGAAGCTCGGCGCGGCCACCACCGGCCCTTGCAAGATGGCGGCATTCTCGCACCCTCGCCTCGGCTACACCGGCGGACTGGGCCGACCGGCCGTGGCGGCCACGTCCAAGGGCGCCATCGTGGCCTGGACCGACGACCACGAGCAGCCCGGGCACGACCACGTCTACTCGGTGCTCGTCGACGCCACCGGCCGGCCGACGTCGCGCGCGCGCGATCTCACGCCGGAGGCCGACTACGCGATGCGGCCCGAGCTCCTCGCGGTCGACGACCGCGTGGTGCTCCTCTTCTGGGACAAGAGCGGCCGCGAGCCGGGGGTTCGCGTCCGCTGGCTCGAGTCGGACGGGCGCATCGGCGGGATGAGCACGGTGGTCGGTGCGTCCCGGCCAGGTCTGTTCTGGCCCTCGATCGACCGCGGGCCGGACGGCACCTTCTGGCTGGCCTGGGAACAGAATCCGGACAAGGAAGGCGACGACGTCTTTCTGCGCCACCTCGACGCGGACCTCAAGCCGATCGGTCCCGAGATCCGCGCCACCGACTACGAGGGCGACAAGGGCAAGTCTCCCCACGTGAGCGTGCCGAGCATCGCCGTCTCGACGGCCAACATCTTCGTCGCCTACGCGCTCGAGCGCGACAAGGAGCACCTCGTCGATCGCATGCGCATCGCGCTGAGCTCGCCCGATCTGCTCACCGGATTGCAGGGCAGCGCGAAGACCAGCCGCGAGCTCGGCGAGGTCGTGGCCTCGAACCAGGACAAGATCGGCGGCGACTTCCCCGCCGTCACCTGCGCCAAGGACGCCTGCTTCCTCGTCTGGCACGAGATCGAGAAGGGCGCGCAGGCGGCGCTCATCGACCCGGTCAAGGGGACCATGCTGTGGCGCAAGCGCTTCGCGCCGCGGGGTGGCCACCCCGCCGTGGCGACGACGGCCGACGGGGCGGCGGCGGTCGCGTTCTACGAGTCGGGGCGCGTGCGCATCGCCGCCATCTCGCGCGATGGGGTCAGCACGACCAGCACCTTCGCCAAGGTGACCGGCGATCAGCCGCGGCCGTGGATCACGCCGGGCCGGGCGCGCGGTGAATGGTTCGTCTCGTGGCTCGACGTGGAGGCGGGCCACAACGAAGCGTTCCTGGCCCGGCTCCAGTGCCGCAATTGAAGGCCGGCTCGCCCCTCCGCGAAGCACTCTGGGTGTCGGCCGACGTGACGCTCGCCGTCGCCGCGATCGCGATGGGGCTGCCCGAGCGCTGGCACACCACGCTGGTCGGCTTCGTGTTCCTGGCGGTGACCTGGTCGCTGGTGTGGCGCAAGGACGACGAGCACGTCCGCCAGGCAGGGCTCACGCTGGGGGGGGTGGTCATCCCCGGCAAGCTGCGGCCCCACCAAGTGGCGCGCGACGCGGCAATCGCCTGCGCGTGGGCGTTCGGGTTGATGGCGCTCATCGCCGTGCCCTTCTTCTTCGGATGGCGCGCGTGGTGGTCGCACACCATGCCCAGGCTGACCTTCTCGCTCGCCGTGAAGCCGCTCGACGCCGGCAACGAGGTGCTGGGGCAGCTCTTCGTCATCGCGCTGCCGGAGGAGGCGTTCTACCGCGGCTACCTGCAGTCGCGCCTCGACGACGTGTGGGCTCCGCGCTGGCGCCTGCTCGGCGCGAAGGTGGGGCCGGGGCTGCTCGTGGCCTCCGCCATCTTCGCCCTGGGGCACATCGCCACCGTGCACTTGCCCACCCGCCTCGCCGTGTTCTTCCCGGCGCTCCTCTTCGGGTGGTTGCGGGCGCGCACCGGCGGCATCGGCGCGTCGGTGATGTTCCACATGCTGTGCAACGTCTACTCGCAGGCGCTGGGACGGGGCTACGGCATCTACTAGAGAAGGAGGCAGCCTCGTGCCCGCCGCCCTGTTCGACCTCGACCGCACGCTCGTCCGCAAGGAGACGGGGTCGCTGTACGTCCGCTATGCCCGCCGGCAGGGGGGAGCCACCTGGCGCGACTCGGCGCGCGTGCTGTGGTGGGTCACGCAGTACACCCTGGGGATCGTCGACGCACCGGACGTGGCCGCGCGCGCCCTGCGCTCGCTGGCCGGGACGTACGAGACGGTGTTCGCCGCGCGCTGCGACGACTGGTTCCGGCAGGACGTGGAGGTGCACGTCTGCGACGCCGGGCGCCGCGCCGTGCACGAGCATCGCGAGCGCGGAGACCTGGTGGCCATCATCACCGGCACCACACCCTACGCCGCCCGTCCCCTGGCGCGCCGGCTCGGCATCGAGCACGTCGTCGCCAGCGACCTCGAAGTGGGGCAGGACGGTCGCTTCACCGGTCGCTTCGTCGAACCGCTGTGCGTCGGCGAGGGAAAGCTCGCGCGCGCCCGCGAGCTCGCCGCACGCCTCGACTTCCGCCTCGAGGAGGCCACCTTTTACACCGACTCCATCACCGACCTCCCGCTGCTCGACGCGGTCGGCACCCGTGTCGTCGTCAACCCCGACCCCCGCCTCGCGCGCGTCGCCCGCCGGCGCGGGTGGCGCGTCGAGCGGTGGTGATAGGCTGCGCACGTGCACGTCATCCTCACGGGGGCCTCCAGCGGCATCGGCGAAGCGCTCGCACGCGAGTACCTGCGGCGAGGAGCGTCGCTCACCCTCGTGGCGCGCCGCAGGAGCAAGCTCGAGGAGCTGGCCGCCGGGCACGATGAGCGTTGCCACGTCGTGGAGGCCGATCTGGTCGACTACGAGCACGCCGCCGACTGGGTCGACGGCGCGATCGCCAAGCTCGGGCCGGTCGACGTCCTCGTCAACAACGCAGGGGTGCAGGTCGTCTCGCGGACCATCGACGCCAGGTGGGAGGATGGCGAGCGGATGATGCGCCTCAACGTCATGTCGCCGTTCAAGCTCACGATGCGCCTCTTGCCGGACATGCTGGCCCGCGGCGAGGGGGCCATCGTCGACATCGCGTCGATGGCGGCCATCGCGCCGACCCCGGGCATGTACTTCTACAACGCCTCGAAGGCCGCCCTGGGCGCCGCCTCGGAGAGCCTGCGCGGGGAGCTGCGCGGCAGCGGCGTCCACGTGATGACCGTCTATCCGGGTCCGGTGCGCACGCCGCTCGAGGCCGCCGGCCGCGCGGCGTACGAGGAGACGGCGATGATGCGCCTCTTCACGCCCGTCGGTGACGCCGGGGTCCTCGCGCGCAAGATCGCCGACGGCGTCACCTCGCGCCGGGCGCGCATCATCTACCCGGGCATGTACGCGCTGTCCCGTCACTACCCCAACCTGACGCGCTTCCTCCTCGATCGATTCACGCCGCCGCTGAAGGCGCTTCCCGCTGGAAACAAGCGATGATTTTCGAGCTGCCCTCCATCGTCGTCGACCGCGTGGTCGCGCTCGCGCTCGAGGAGGACCTGGCTTCGGGCGACATCACGACGGAGGCCTGCGTCGACGCCGACGCCCGCGCGGTCGCGCACGCGGTGGCGCGGAGGCCCATGGTCGCCTGCGGCGGTCCGGTGTTCGCGCGCGTCTTCGCCCGGGTCGACCCGTCGCTCGCGGTGGAGGCGCAGGTGGTCGAGGGGGCTCGGGCCGTCGCAGGGACGCGGCTGTGGACGGTGCGCGGGCGCGCGCGCGCCATCCTGATGGGCGAGCGCGTGGCCCTGAACCTGGTGCAGCGCATGTGCGGCGTGGCGACCCAGGCGCGCGCGTACGCCGACGCGGTCCCCGCCGGCTGCGCGACGCGCGTGACCGACACGCGCAAGACCACCCCCGGGCTGCGCGCGCTGGAGCGCTACGCCGTCCGCGTGGGCGGGGCCCACAACCACCGAGCCGATCTCGGCGCGGCGGTGCTCATCAAGGACAACCACGTGGCCGCCTGCGGCGGCGTGCGCGCGGCCATCGAGCGCGCGCGCGCGGCCGCGCCGCACACCGCCAAGATCGAGTGCGAGGTGGACACGCTGGAGCAGCTCGACGAGGCGCTGGCCGCGGGGGCGGACATCGTGCTGCTCGACAACATGCCGACGGCGATGGTCGTCGAGGCCGTGAAGCGCACCCGCGGCCGCGCGCTGCTCGAGGCCTCGGGCGGGATCACGCTCGCTCGGGTGGCGGAGCTCGCCCGTGCTGGCGTCGACGCCGTCAGCGTCGGCGCGCTGACGCACTCGGTCCCCGCTGCCGACGTGGGCATCGATTTCGAATGACGCCGTCGCGGGTCGCGCCCGATCTCGAGCGCGCGCCCGAGCTCGTGGCCGCCTCGGGGTCCGCCCTCGGGCGCCCGATGCACCTGCTCGCGTCGACGCCGTCGACCAACGACGAGGCCAAGCACGCGGCGAAGAAGGGAGCGCCGCACGGGTCCACCTGGGTGGCGGAGCTTCAGACCGACGGCCGCGGGCGACAGGGGCGGACGTGGATCTCGCCGCGCGGAGAGAACCTCCTCTTCTCGGTGCTCCTCCGCGTCACCTGCGCTCCCTCGCGCTTGCCGCCGATCGCTCTGGCCGCCGGGCTCGCGGTGCGCGACGCGGTGGCGCGCGCGGCGCCCGATGCCGGGGTCGTAATGAAGTGGCCCAACGACGTGCTGGTGGGAGAGAGGAAGCTCGCCGGCGTGCTGGTCGAGGCGATCACCGCCGGGTCGCGCGTGGAGGCGGTGGTCGTCGGCGTGGGCATCAACGTGCTGACGCGCGAGTTCCCCGGGGAGCTCGCCGGCACGGCGATCTCGGTGGCGCGGGTGTCGAGCACTCCGCCGGACCGCGCCGTCCTCCTGGCCGATGCGCTGGCCTCGCTCGACCGGGATCTACACGTCGTCGTCGCGCGCGGCCTGGGCCTGGTGCGCGCCCGGCTCGAGGCATGTGACGCTCTTCGTGAACGCCGGGTGCGCAGCGACGGTGGCGACGAAGGCATCGCCTCCGGCATCGACGACGACGGTCGTCTCCTGGTCCGCCGCGACGACGGCGTGCTGACCCGGTGGAGCGCCGGGGAAGTGCACCTCGTCTGAGCTCGACGGAGGCCGGTCGCCTCGAGGAGCCGCCGGCGGACCTCAGAGGTCGAGCGCGTACCATCGGTCGCAGCCGAAATGCCCCGTGGCGCCCAGCGGCGCGCCGAGCTTGGCGAACCCGAAGCGCTCGTAGAGGCGCTGCGCAGCGTCCATCCCCGTGAGCGTCTCCAGGTAGATGCGGCCGTAGCGGCGGGCGCGCGCCTCGTCGATGCATCGCGTGAGCAGCGTCTTGCCGGCGCCCAGACCGCGTGCCTCCGGCAACAGGTACATCTTGCGCAGCTCGCAGATCGCGTCGTCGGCCCCGGCCAGCGGACCGATGCCTCCGCCCCCGAGGACCCGTCCGTCCACCTCGACCACGAGGTACAGCGCTCTCGGCGGCGGGTAGGCGCCGCACATGGCGTCGACCTCCGGATCGTTGATGGCGAAGCCCGGCCCGCGAGCGCCGAATTCCGGCATCACGGTGCGGATGACACGCGCCACGGCAGGATCGTCCTCGGGACGAATGGGACGAAGGACGTACGGCATGCCCGTCGTCTACCATGATCTCCGTGTCCAGCCGCCCGACCCCGCCGGCCCCGCCCATGGGAGCGAGCCTCGCGGGAGGCGTGGTGGTGGAATCGCGCTCCAGCGAGGAGCACGTCGTCCGCGGCGCGGGGGGGACGATGCTCACGGTGGCGCTCGGCGAGGCCAGCACCATCGAGCGTGAAGCGGACGTGCTCGAGCGGATCGGCGGCAGCGGACCGTTCCCGCGCGTCGTCGACTGCGGCGTGGACGAGATGCTCGGCTCGTATCTGGCCCTCGCGGCCGTGCCGGGCGATGCGCGGCCCGTAGGCGAGGTGGGGCCCGGGTTGACCCTCGCCGCGGCCATCGGCGCCGCGCGCGAGCTGATCGGCGCGGCGCAGATCGTCGAGCGGATCGGCTTCGCCTGGGAGCCTCAGCGCGACGACGTCCACGTGCGTCCCGACGGCGCCGTGCGCATGTCGCGGTTGCGTGTCCCGCGCAAGCTGGGGCCGGGCGAACGCATCGACGCGCGCGCCATCCTCGAGGCGATCGGACCGACGTTCGTCCCGTTGCCTGCGCTCGACGGGCCCTCACGCGGCCTGCGCTTGCTCTTGCCCCACATCGTCGTCCCTGGCGACGCGGGGAGCACCGTCGACGACGTGCGCCGCGAGCTCGACGCCTTCGAGCGGGAGATCGACCTGCCCCCCGCCGACGGGACGCGTGTGGCCAGCGTTTGCGACCCGGGCCTTCGACGCCCGCACAACGAGGACGCTTCGGCTTTCGCCACCGGCACGACGGCCGGTGAGCGCTGGACGGTGCTCGTCGTCTGCGACGGCGTGTCGTCGTCGTCGCACGCCGAGCTGGCGTCGGCCACCGCGGCCAAGACGGCGCGCGACGCCCTGGCCCATTTCGCTCGCGTCGGCGACGTCGCCATCGAGGCAGGAGCGGCGGCCGTGTCCTCCGCCATCCGCGCCGCGCACGTGGCGGTGTGCGCCCAGAACATCGACTCCCTCGCGGACGATCCGCCGGGCACGACCATCGTCGTGGGCCTGGTGTGGCGCGATCGGTTGACGGTAGGCTGGGTGGGGGACAGCCGCGCCTACTGGGTATCGGATCACGACGCTGAGCTGCTCTCCCAGGATCACTCGTGGGCCATGGAAGCCGTGGCGCGCGGCGAGGCCACCGAAGAGGAGGCGATGCGCTCGCCGCTGGCGCACGCCCTGACGCGATGCCTCGGCCCGCTGGAGGTCGTCGATCCCGACGATCCGAAGGGCGCGCGTCGCCGCATCCAGGAGGTGTACCCCGATGTCCGCGCCCGCGATCTCCCCGGGCCCGGATGGGTGGTACTCTGCAGCGACGGCTTCTGGAACTACTTCTCCAGCGCGGGCGAGGTGTCCGCGCTCCTGCGTGCGGCGGGCCCCGGGGCGTCCCCGGCGCGTATCGCACGGCGGCTCGTCAACGAGGCGCTGATTCGCGGCGGCCAGGACAACGCGACGGTACTCGTCTACGAGCACCGCTGAGGGGCGGACCGCCCGAGCACCGGCGGCTCACACGCGACTACCTCGGGTTTCGCGCTTGCCGTGGGCGCGCGCCCGCCCTAACCCGTCTCGCGCCGGACTCCTCGCTCGCGACCGTACAACGCGGCGCGGTCCCGGCGGATCGCGCAAAGCTTTCGCGAAACATCCGGTTGTCTCGCCGACCCCGATTTCGTATAAGCGCGCGCGGTTCAGGCCCCCGAGCGCCTGCGCGCCCGGGATCCGAGCCCTCCCGGTGTGTGATTGTCGCGTCCGCGCGACCGGCCCGCGGGCCACTCCCCGACTCCCCCCATGCAAATCTTCTCTCGCTCCCTCAACAAGCTGCCGCAGGTCGTGGGCGCGGGCGCCACGCTGGGCCTCGTCGCGGTGACGTTCCTCATCTGGTACTACTTCTCGCCCTGGTTCACCCAGGTCGGGTACACGCCGAGGCAACCGGTGCCCTACTCGCACCGCCTGCACGCGGGCCAGCTCGGGATCGACTGCCGCTACTGCCACGTCAACGTCGAGCGGGCGCCGCTCGCGATGGTGCCGCCCACCGAGACGTGCATGAACTGCCACCAGCTGGTCAAGACCGACTCGGCTGCGCTCAAGCCCATCCGCGACAGCTGGGAGAGCGGCACGGCGATGGAGTGGATACGCATCCACAAGCTGCCCGACTACGTGTACTTCGATCACAGCGTCCACGTGACGGCCGGAGTCGGGTGCATCGAGTGCCACGGGCGCGTCGACCAGATGGACCAGGTGCGGATGGAGAAGCCGCTGAGCATGGGGTGGTGCCTCGAGTGCCACCGCGACGTGAAGGCCAAGCAGGGTGACAGCGAGCACATCCGCCCCGTCGCCCAGATCACGAACATGGACTGGAAGCACGAAGGCCACGTGGAGCCACCGCGGCAGCTCGATCCGCCGGAGAACTGCTGGGGGTGCCACCGATGAGCAAGCGCACTCCGTACCCCTTCGAGACGTCGCCGGAAGACGGGATCGAGTTCAAGAAAGGGCACGTCGCCACGCCGCCCAGCGATGAGGCGCTCGTCCTGAGCCGTCGCGGCCTCCTCGGCGCGATGACGGCGACGCTGGCGCTGGTCGGCGCCGAAGGATGCCGGCGGCCGGTCGAGAAGATCGTGCCGTACACGAAGATGCCCGAGGACATCATCCCGGGCGTGGCCACGCACTACGCGACCGTTCTGCAGCGGCGCGGCGACGCGCTCGGCCTGCTGGTCGAGTCCCACGAGGGCCGGCCGACGAAGGTCGAAGGGAACGAGGCGCACCCGTCGAGCTTCGGCGCGGCCGACGTCGTCGCTCAGGCGGCAATCCTGGATCTGTATGATCCGGAGCGCTCCACGGGGCCTCGCAGGGGCGGTGCCCCGGCCACCTGGGACGACTTCGAGAGGGATCTGGCGGCGAAGCTCACCGCCTTCGACAAGGACCAGGGGACGAGGCTGCGGCTGCTCATGCCGCCGACGATCTCGCCGACGGTCCTTCGCGCGCGCGCCGCGCTTGCCCAGCGCTTCCCCAAGGCGCGGGTGCACACCTGGTCCGCCGTGAGCGACAGCAACGCCCGCGAGGGCGCTCGGCTCGCCTTCGGACAGCCCGTCAACACGCTCTACTCGTACGACCGCGCGAGGGTCATCCTCTCGCTCGACAGCGACTTCCTGGGGACGGAGTCGGGCAGTGTCCGCGCCACCAAGCAGTTCACGGGCGGCCGCCGCCTTCGCTCGTCTCGCGACGGGATGAGCCGCCTCTACGTCGTCGAGCCCGCCCGAACCACGACGGGGAACTCCGCCGACCACCGCTTGCGGCTTCCGGCCAGCGACATCGCGCGCTACGCCGTCGCCCTGGTCAACGAGCTCGCCCCCGGCCTCTCGCTGGGTGACCTCAAGCCCAGCCTGGCGAAGGTCCTGAACACCGCCGACATCCCGCCGAAGTGGCTGCAAGCCGTGGCCAAGGATCTCGTCGGCAATCGCGGGGGACGTGCGCTGGTGGTGGTCGGCTCGCGCCAGCCGCCGGTCGTCCACGCTCTGGCGCACCTCATCAACGCGGCGCTCGGCGCCACCGGGGCGTGCGTGACGTACGCGCCCGTGGCCGACGCCGACGAGCTCGACGCCGCCACCGACATCAAGGCGCTGGCCGACGCCATCACCGCCGGGCAGGTCGACGCGCTGGTCATCCTCGGGGGCAACCCGGTCTACGACGCGCCGGCGGACCTGGCGTTCGCCGATCGGCTGGGCAAGGTCCCCTTCACGGTGCACGCCTCGTTGTTCGTCGACGAGACCAGCGAGAAGTGCACCTGGCACGTGCCTCGCGCACACGAGTTCGAGTCGTGGGGCGACGCGCAGTCGCTCGACGGGACCGTCGCCGTCCAGCAGCCGCTCATCGCGCCGCTCTACGCCGGGCGGAGCGACATCGAGATGCTGGCGCTGCTCGCGGGCGCCTCCCAGCGGAACCCCTACGAAGCCGTGCGGGCGACCGTGCGCGATCTGGTCACGGGCGCGCGGGGACTGACGGCGTGCGGCACGTTCGACGAGATGGGCAACGCGGAGTGCAAGGACGCCCAGGGGAGCTCGGCAGTCCTGCACCTCGGCGACGTCGAACGCGACTGGAACCGGACGCTGGCGATGGGGCTCATCCGCCGCCAGCCCAAGAACTTCCCCACCGTCCTCGACCGCGCCGCGGTCGCCTCGGCCGTCGAGAAGACGCGGACCGACGCGCGGCCGGGCCCCGGCACCTACGAGGTGACGTTCGCGCCGTGCCCCAAGATGGTCGACGGCCGGCACGCGAACAACACGTGGCTCCAGGAGCTGCCCGACGGGGTGACCAAGCTGGTCTGGGACAACGCGGCCGTCCTGTCGCCGGCGACGGCCAAGGAGCTCGGCGTCGCCAGCAAGGACTTCGTCGAGATCCAGGTGGCGGAGCGCTCCGTCAAGGCAGCCGTCTGGGTCGTACCCGGCCAGGCCGATCGCTCGATCGCGCTGACGCTCGGATGGGGGCGGACCCGTGCCGGCCGCATCGGCAACGGCCGCGGGTTCGACGTCTACCCCCTGCGCAACACCGCGGCGCTCGGCTTCGCCGTCGGCGTCAGGGTCAGCCCGACGCACGAGGAGCCGTACTTCTTCGCGCAGACGCAGGAGAACAACTCCACCGAGGGACGGCCCATCGCCCACGAAGCGACGCTGGCCGAGTACCGCCAGAAGCCGAACTTCCCCGAGCTCGACGCGCCGCCGCCTCGGGCGCTGCCGCTGTGGCCGCAGTACGACTACAGCAAGGGGCACCAGTGGGGGATGACGATCGACCTCAACGCCTGCACCGGCTGCGGCGCATGCGTCGTCGCCTGCATGGCGGAGAACAACGTCCCCGTGGTGGGCAAGCGCGAGGTCTGGCGCGGCCGCGAGATGCACTGGCTGCGCATCGATCGCTACTACGTCGAGCGTGCCGACATCGGGGCCACCGCCGACGATCCGGTGGTGGTGCACGAGCCGCTCATGTGCGTTCACTGCGAGGAGGCGCCCTGCGAGAACGTGTGCCCGGTCAACGCCACGACTCACGGCCCCGAGGGGCTGAACGAGATGGCGTACAACCGCTGCATCGGCACGCGCTACTGCGCCAACAACTGCCCCTACAAAGTCCGCAGGTTCAACTACCTCAACTGGCACAACGACTCGGTCTGGAAGGAAACGGACGGCCTGCCCGAGACGCTGCAGATGCAGCAGAACCCGAACGTCACGGTGCGCTTCCGCGGAGTGATGGAGAAGTGCACTTACTGCGTGCAGCGCATCCAGGCCTCGAAGATCAAGGCGAAGCGCGACTACCGCGACGTGAAGGACGGCGAGATTCGCACCGCCTGCCAGCAGACGTGTCCTGCCGACGCGATCGTCTTCGGCGACCTCAACGATCCGAACAGCACCGTGACGCGGTGGACCCGGACCGACCGCCGTTTCGGGCTGCTCGCCGACCTGGGGACGCGCCCGCGGACGACATTCCTCGGCAAGGTTCGTAACCCGAATCCGGAGATGGTCTGATGGCGTACTGGGAGCCCATTCGCGAGCTCGACGAGGCGCCCCTCGTTCAGCCCGGCCTCAAGCTGCGCGACGTCACCAGCGACATCGCCGGCGTGAGCGAGAACCCCGCGCCGCGAGGCTGGTGGTACTGCTTCCTGCTGGCGTCGACCTTCGCCGGCATCTTCGTCTGCGCGGTGGCCTACCTCTTCTACCGCGGCGTCGGAGTCTGGGGAAACACGTCCCCGGTCTACTGGGCGTGGGACATCACGAACTTCGTCTGGTGGGTCGGCATCGGCCACGCCGGCACGCTCATCAGCGCCATCCTCTTCATCTTCCGCCAGCGCTGGCGCACGGCGATCAACCGCTTCGCCGAGGCGATGACGCTCTTCGCCGTCATCTGCGCCCTCATCTTCCCGGGCATCCACGTCGGCCGAGTGTGGGTCGTCTATTACATGTTCCCGCTGCCCAACCAGATGTCGCTGTGGCCCAACTTCAAGAGCCCGCTCATCTGGGACCTCTTCGCGGTCGGCACCTACTTCACCGTCTCGCTCCTGTTCTGGTACACGGGCCTCATCCCCGACCTGGCCACGCAGCGCGATCGGTCGATGACCAAGTGGCGCCAGCGCATCTACGGCTTCTTCGCCCTGGGATGGCGCGGCAGCAACCGCCACTGGCGCAACTACGAGCGCGCCTACCTCATCCTCGCCGCCATCTCGACGCCGCTGGTGCTCAGCGTGCACAGCGTGGTGTCGATGGACTTCGCGACGTCGGTCATCCCCGGCTGGCACACCACCATCTTCCCGCCGTACTTCGTCGCCGGCGCCGTCTTCAGCGGCTTCGCGATGGTGGAGACGGTTCTTCTCATCGCGCGCTCCGTCTTCAAGCTCCACCGCGTGGTTCTCATGCGGCACCTCGAGCTGATGAACAAGTTCCTCCTCTTGACGTCGCTCCTGGTCGGCTACGCGTACGCCATGGAGTTCTTCATGGCCTGGTACTCCGGCAACCAGTACGAGATGGCCCACTTCCTCGTGAACCGGCCGACGGGTCCCTACTACTGGGCCTGGCTCTGGA
>DATBQU010000298.1:0-5613 GCA_036560665.1 Polyangiaceae bacterium | reverse complement strand
CCCCGCTCCTACGGTTGGCAAGAGCATCGGGCTCGGGTATTTGCCCACCGCGATGACCGAGGTGGGGACGACCTTCCTCGTGGACTGCCGGGGGAAGAACGTGGACGCCGTCGTCGTGAAGACCCCGTTCTACAAGAGGGCGAAATGAGCGATCAGGTCCCGGCCAATCTCCGCTACACGAAGGACCACGAGTGGGTGAGCGCGAGCGGCGGCGACGTCGCCATCGGCATCACGGCGTTCGCCGTCGAGCAGCTGGGAGACATCACCCTGGTCAACCTCGACGTGAAGGTGGGTGACGAGGTCACGGTGGGCAAGGCCTTCGGGACGATCGAGAGCGTCAAGACGCTGAGCGACCTGTACGCGCCGGTGAGCGGCAAGGTGACGCGCGTCAACGGCGAGCTGACGACGAAGCCCGAGCTCGTCAACGAGGACTGCTACGGCAAGGCGTGGATGATCGCCGTCGCGCCGAGCGATCCCGGGGCGGTCGAAGGACTGATGGACGCCAAGAGCTACGGCGAGTACTTGAAGACCGCCGCGCACTAGAAAAACGACAAGGACGCTGGAGGATGGACATGTTCCGCAAGATGGCGTGGGTGGTGGTGGCTTGTGGCTTCGCGGCCGCGGTGGCGGCGTGCGCGGGGCCGACGGGCAAGGGCGAGGGCGACTCGTGCACGGGCGCGGACGACTGTTCGAGCAACCTGACGTGCCAGCCCATCAGCGGGCGGCAGGGCGACTTCTGCTGCCCGACGCCGGCCAGCTCGAGCAAGGAAGGCAACTGCCAGTCGGCGTCCACCGACGGCGGCTGACGCGCTAGCCTCGAAGAGGCATGCTCTCGCGAGGAGCGCAGATCCACGACTACGAGGTGTGGGGCCGCCTGGGCGAGGGCGGCATGAGCGAGGTGTGGCTGGCCAAGCACGCCGTCCTCTGCGTGCCGGTGGTCATCAAGACCCTCCGCCAGGCGGTGGCCGCGAGCGTCGGCGAGGCCGGCGCCCGGCGCATGTTCAACGAGGCGCGGCTGATGGCGCGCGTGACGAGCCCGCGGGTGGTGCGCGCGGTCGACGCGGGGACGCTCCAGGGCACGCCGTACCTGGTGCAGGAGTACGTCGACGGCGTCGACCTGGCCGAGCTCGACCGCGAGCGCCGGGGGGCGCTGGGCGTCGGGCTGCCGCTGTGGGTCGTCTGCTACGTGATGGAGGAGACCTGCCGCGCCCTCCACGCCGCGCACCAGGCGGGCGTCATCCACCGCGACGTCAAGCCGTCCAACCTGTTCGCCGCCCCCGGCTCCGGCATCCGCCTGGGAGACTTCGGCATCGCGGTGGCGCGGGCGGAGGTGCCCGGCAAGGAGGTCAGCGGGACGGTGAAGTTCATGGCGCCCGAGCAGCTCCGCGGCGAGCCGGCGGACCGGACCACCGACGCCTACGGAGCGGGAGCGACGGCGTACGATCTGCGCTACGGCCATGCGCCGTTCGCCGAGGTGGAGGCGGTGCTCGACGTGGAGCGTGCTCCGGTGTTCCCGCCGCCGCAGAGCCCGGCCGAGGCGTACTTCCAGCACCTGCTGCGCGGGATGCTCGCCAAGCGCAAGGCGGAGCGCCCGCAAGATCTCTCCGAGGCGGCCACGCACTTCGCGACCCTGTCCTCGGCGCTGCGCCCCTGGCGAGAGCACGACACTCTGGCGGTGCAGGGGAAGAACCAGTTTCGCTTCCTCGACTGCGAGATCACGCTGAGGGCGGGCAATCTGGCAGACGAGGAGGCCAGCGGGATCGTCTGCAGCGCGAACTACGAGATGAAGATGAACACCGGCGTGGGCGCGGCGCTGCGCGAGCGCGGCGGCGAGGAGATCGAGCGCGAGGCCACGAAGGGCGGCGAGCGGGCGCTCGGCGAGTGCGTGGCGACGGGCGCCGGCAAGCTGCGCGCTAGCCACGTCCTGCACGCGGTGAGCGCGTGGAACGAGACGTCGTGCGTGGGGAGGGCGACGGAGCGGGCGCTGTCCGCGGCCGACCGCCTCGGCCTGCGGTCGCTGGCGTTCCCGGCGCTGGGGACGGGCGCGGCGCGGGTGAGCATCGAAACGTGCGCCAACGCCATGATGACGGCCCTGCGCTGGCGCCTGGCGCTGGGTGGCTCGCGGTTGCAGCGGGTGAGCGTGGTGCTCGGCGACGAGGCGAAGCTGGCGGTCTTCCGCGACGTGGCGGTGGAGGCCCTGCGCGACGGGGACGAGCTCACCCGGGTGGCGGATCTGGGGTTGCCCGACGAGCAGGGAAAGGTGACCGAGGACGCCGCGACCTGCATCGACGCCAGCGTCAAGGGGACGCGCGGCTGAGCCTCGTCCTCTGCGTCATCACCGCCAGCGAGCCGGCCAGGATGAGGACTCCGCCGACGACGGCCCGCCATCCCAGGCCCTCCCCCAGGAGCGCCGCGCCGAGGACGATGGAGACCAGCGGCTCGAGCAGCGTGAGGGTCGAGGCGTGCGCGGCCGGCATCCGTCGCAGGCCCCACACGAAGGCCAGCCCGGCCAGGGCTCCGGGGCCGACGGTGGCCGCGGCGAGGAACAGCGCGGCGCGCGGGTCCACCGCCGCCCACGCCGCGGGGGGGACGAACGCCGCCAGCAGCGGGGTGGCGACGACGCCGTGCCAGAACATCGTCTCGCCGGTGGAGAAGGAGTCGACCACGAACTTGTTGACGATGACGTTCGACGCGTAGAAGACGGCGCTCCCTGCGCCCAGCGCGGCGCTGGCCCACACCGCGGGCCCGACCCCCGCCCCCGTCGGCGCGAGCATGACGGCGAGCCCGGCGAAGGAGACGGCGATGGCCGAGGCCGTACGCGCCGTCATGCGCTCGCGGAGCACCCACGGCGCGACCACGGCGACGAAGAGGGGGGTCAGGTAGTGGGTGAGGACGGAGACGGCGATGGTCAGCTTGTAGGCGGCGAAGAAGAGCAGGACGTTGAGCGCGTCGCCCACGCCGATCCATGCCACCCACGCCCACGCCCGCCAGGGTGCGCGCCTCGGGATGCGAGCCCGCAGCGCCATCCCACCCGAGACCAGCGTGATGACGGCCATCACGATGGTCGACTCGAGCGCGGTGGGCATGGGCGCCATCGCCTCGGTCCGCCGGATGACCCACCCCCACGTCCCCCAGGCGCAAGCAGCGAAGGCGACGGCCGCGTACGGCAGGGCCCACGCGCGCGGCTTCACGTGTCCTGCGCCATCTTCTTCAGGTTGGCGACCATCTGCAGCGCCTCGAGGGGCGTGAGGCGGTCGACGTCGACGGCGCGCAGCGTCTCCAGGGCGGGGTGCGGGCCGCCCGGGCCCGCGGCGGCCGCCGACCCGAACAGGTCGAGCTGCGTGCGGCCCGCCCGGGTCCGGGCACGGAGCGTCGACGGCGCCCCGCTGGGGAGGGCCGCTCCGCGCTCGAGCTCGGCGAGCAGTCCGCGGGCGCGGGCCAGGACGGGCTCCGGCACGCCGGCCAGGCGCGCGCAGGCGACGCCGTAGCTGCGCGACGCCGCCCCGCGCTGCAGCTTGTGCAGGAACACCACGTCGCCGTCGTGCTCCCGGGCGCTGACGCTCCAGTTCTCGCAGGTCGGCGCGCGCGTCTCCGCCAGCTCGGTCAGCTCGTGGTAGTGCGTCGCGAACATCGCGCGGCAGGCGATGGCGTCGTGCAGGTGCTCGGCCACCGCCCAGGCGATGGCCAGGCCGTCGTAGGTGCTCGTGCCGCGGCCGATCTCGTCGAGGACGACCAGCGAGCGCCGCGTGGCGCGGCGCAGCACGTTGGCGGTCTCCTTCATCTCGACCATGAAGGTGCTCTCGCCACGGGAGAGGTTGTCGCTGGCGCCGACGCGGGTGAGCACGCGATCGACGACCCCCACGCGCGCGCGCCGCGCCGGCACGAAGGCGCCCATCTGGGCCAGGATGACGGCCAGGGCCGCCATCCGCATGAGGGTCGACTTGCCGGCCATGTTGGGGCCGGTGACCAGCCACAGCCTGGGGCGGCCCTCGTCGGCGCCGAGGGACACGTCGTTGGGGACGAAGCGCCCTGCCGCGGCGAGCTTCTCGACGACGGGATGGCGCGCGTCCTCCAGCACGAGATCGAGCGAGTCGTCGATCTCGGGGCGGGTCCAGTCCTCGCGATGGGCGACGTCGGCCAGCGCGGCGGCCACGTCCCACCCGGCCAGGCGCGCGGCGACGCCACGGAGCCGCTCGGCGTGACCGGCCAGGTCGCGCACCAGGCGCACCAGCAGCTCGGCCTCGCGGGCCGCCGCGCGCTCTTCGGCGTGCACCAGCTTGTCTGCCAGCGTGTCGAGCTCGTCGCACGTGAAGCGCTCGCCGCTGGCGATGGTCTGCTTGCGGCGCCACTCGGGCGGTGCCTTCGCCAGGTGGGTCCTGGTGACCTCGATGTACCAGCCGAACACGCGCGTGTAGCGCAGCTTCAGGCTGGCGATGGTGGACGACTCGCGCAGCCGCGCCTCGAGGTCCACGATGAGGCGTTGACCGCCCCGCATCAGCTCGCGCGCCTCGTCCAGCTGGGGGTCGAAACCGTCCCGGATCACTCCCCCGTCGCTGGCGCGGGCCGGCGGCTCGTCGGAGACGCCGCGCGAGAGCAGGGCGTGGAGATCGCCGCAGTCGTCGATCCAGGGCTCGCGTGCGGCGACACCGAGCGCCTCGCGCGCGTCCGGCTCGGGGCAGCTCGCCAGGGTGTCGGCCACCGCCGGGAGCACGGCGACCGAGCGCCGGAGAGCCACCAGGTCCCGGGGAGCGGCGCGGTCGAGCGCGAGCTTGATCGCCAGCCGCTCGACGTCTCCCACCTCCGACAACCGCTGGCGGAGCTCCACGCGCATGCCGGGGTGGGCGACGAACAGCGCCACGGCGTCGTGTCGCCGCCGGATGTCCGCCACGGATGTCCTCGGCGCCAGCAGGCGGCGGCGCATCAGACGCGCACCGGGCGCGGTCTTCGTGGCGTCGATCTGGGCGAGAAGCGAGCCGCGCTCCCCACCGTCGACCGCGCGCACGAGCTCCAGGTGAGCCTGGGTCGCCTCGTCGAGGATGAGCGTGTCCCCCAGGACGTAGAACGCCAGGCGCGCGATGGGCAGGGGCCGGCCGGCCTCGCAGGTCCGTGCCGTCTCCACGCACCGCGCCGCCGCCCGCCGCGCCACGACGGACGGACACGACGCCAGCGCCTCGCCCGGGCCGAGCTGCGCGTCGAGCACGGCGTCCGCGTCGGCGGGATCGATCCCTTCGCCCACCGGTCGGGCGACGACGCGCGGACGCGCCTGGGCGAGGGGCCCGGAGATCCCGTCGGCCCCGGGACCGAGGAGCGCTTCCCGCGGATCGAGGCGCACGAGCTCGGACAGCGCCGTCGCCTCGTCGGGAGCCTCGCACGCCGACAGCTCCCCGGTGGACAGATCGAGCGCGGCGATGCCGAACGCCCCCGCGCCGTCGCGCTCGACGGCGACGAGGTAGTGGTTCTGCCGGGCCTCGATGCCGGCGTCGTCGTAGGCGATCCCCGGCGTGACCACGCGCACGACCTCGCGCGGGACGAGCCCCTTCACCTTCGACGGGTCGGCCATCTGCTCGCAGATGGCGACCTTGAACCCCTGCTCGAGGAGCCGCTGCACGTAGG
>DATBQU010000297.1:0-18543 GCA_036560665.1 Polyangiaceae bacterium | reverse complement strand
GCAACAACCACTGCACCTTCTGCCACACCTACGACGTGCGCCACATCGACGCGCAGACCGACGAGGTCGACCGCAAGATCGACCGCGCCGCGCGCCTCGGCCACACCATGATCGTCATCTCCGGCGGCGAGCCCACCATGCGGCGCGAGCTCTTGCGCTGGGCGGCGCGCTCGGCGGCGCGGGGGCTCGACTTCGGCCTGGTCACCAACGGACGGATGCTGGCCTACCCGGAGCTCGTCGACCGGCTGGTGAAGCTGCGCCTGCGCTACGTGTACCTGTCGCTGCACGGCGGCACGGCCAAGATCCACAACGCGCTCGTGCGCGCCGACGCCTTCGAGCAGACCTACGCCGCGGTGGGCAACCTGGCCGGGCGCGGGCTCGACTTCACCGTGAACACCGTGGTCACGCGGCAGAACCTCGAGCACCTGCGGGGCGTGGTCGACGCGCTCCTGCCCTGGCCCGACGTGGTGGTGAAGTTCTCCATGGTGCAGCCCAAGGGCGGGGCCGACCGCCTGTTCCGGCAGATCATCCCGCGCGTGTCCGACGTCGCGGCGCGCGTGAAGGACGCCATCGAGCACGGCCTGGACAGGAGCGGCGGCAAGCAGCGCTTCGCGCACGACGGCATCCCCTTCTGCCTGCTGCCCGGGCACGAGCAGCGCTACGACGACCTGAAGACGCACCGCTTCGCCACGATGATCGAGGTGGGCGAGCCCGACTTCTTCCCCGTCGACGATCTGGCCAAGGTGCAGCCCGACGACGAGTGCGGCAAGTGCGCGCTGCGCGGGCCGTGCCCGGGTCTGTACGCCGGCTACCGCGAGGTGCACGGCGACGGCGAGGTGCACGCCGTCGCGCAGCGCACGCGGTCGAACTCGTTCACCTACGTCCACGAGGGGACGCAGGGGCCGCTCGGCGCGCCCGGGCCCGCCGGCTGCCCGGTGCACGCCGACGGCGTGACGCCGTGGGACCGCGCGCGCATCCTGTTCCTGCGCGAGGGGGGCCGCGTCGAGCGCTACCGCACCGAGTCGCGCGACTTCACCGACGTCGAGATCGCGCGCACCAAGCTCGCCCTGGGCCAGGTGTACGCCGACCGGTCCGCCAAGGACGCGCCCGACGACTTCCCCCAGGATCTGGTGCCGCTGCGCCGGAGCGCCATCTGCGGGTCGTGCGACGAGCGCGAGCGCTGCGGCGGCCTGTGGGAGCGGGCGGCAGAGCCCGAAGTGTTCACCCGCGACGACGGCCGCGTGCGCGCGCTGGTCGGCGGGCTGCGGGGCGACGTGCTCGACGTGGGCTGCGGCGAGGGCCGGTACGAGGACGTCATCGCGCCGCTCGTCACCGCCGGGCAGGTGCGCTGGGTGGGCCTGGAGCCGGACGGCGAGCGGGCGTCGCGGATGCGCGCGAGGGCGCCGTGGGCGGAGGTGCGCGTCGCGGAGGCGGAGGCCATCGACGAGGAGGCGCGCTTCGACCACGTCCTCGTCCTGCGTAGCTGGAATCACCTGCGTGACCCGGAGCGGGCCGCCGCGGCCATCCTGCGCGCGCTCAGGCCCGGCGGCAGCCTGCTGGTGGCCGACAACGTCGCCTTCGGCCTCACCCGCCAGCGTCCCCCGCGGGACGCAGACGGGGGGCTCGGCGGGCTGGCCTTCGAGCACTACCGGAACGACGACGCCGGGCGGGCGCACGCGCTGCTGTCCGGCCTTCCGCTCGAGCTGCTCGAGCGCCGCGACGTCGGCCCCGAGTCGAGTAACCAGTGGCTCTTGCGCTACCGGCGACTTGACGCGTCCGTGCCCGGCCCGCGATCCTGACGTGGTGACCGACAAGCGCTCCGCTGCCTTCGTCGCCCCCGAGGCGCGGGTCGGGCAGATGCTCAACGGCAAGTGGAAGATCGACCGCCTGCTCGACGTGGGGGGGATGGGCGCCGTCTACGAGGCCACCCACCGCAACGGCCGCCGCGCGGCCATCAAGATCCTGCACACGCGCTTCGCCCGCGATCCCGAGGTGCGCAAGCGGTTCCTGCGGGAGGGGTACGTCGCCAACAAGATCGGCCACCCCGGCGCGGTGGTCATCCTCGACGACGAGACCGCGGAGGACGGCGCGCCCTACCTGGTGATGGAGCTGCTGGAGGGCGAGTCGCTCTCGGGGTGGCTGACGCGCGTCGGCGGCAAGCTCCCGGTGTCGGAGGTGCTGGCGGTGGCGGGGCAGGTGCTGGAGGTGCTCGAGCTGGCCCACGCCAACGGGATCGTGCACCGCGACATCAAGCCGGCCAACGTCTTCATCACCCGGGCCGGACACGCCAAGCTGCTCGACTTCGGGCTGGCGCGCATCCGCGACGGGGCGCTCTCGCTCATCCCCACCGCGCAGGGCGTGGTGATGGGGACGGCGGGGTACATGGCGCCCGAGCAGGCGCGCGGGACGCAGGATCAGGTCGACGCGCGGACGGACCTGTTCGCGGTGGGCGCGGTCATGTTCCGCGCGCTGTCGGGGCGGCGCATCCACGAGAAGCAGACCGCGTTCGACATGACCGTGTCGGCGATGAAGGAACAGGCGCCCTCGCTGTCGGCGGTGCTGCCCGGGGCCCCGCCGCTGCTGGTGGCGTCGGTCGACCGCGCGCTCGCCTTCGAGAAGCAGAACCGGTGGCAGAACGCGCGCGCCATGTTCGAGGCGCTGCGCGAGGCCTTCGAGGAGGCGCGCCGCCGCCCTGCGCCGCTCCCGCAGGCGCGCGCGCCGCTGTCGAGCCAGGACACGCTCGACGTGCCCATCCACTACGACGGCAACGAGCCCAGCCTGGTGGTCGACGTGGCCTTCGGCGAGGAGCACGCGGCGGCGGTCGAGCGCGAGCGCGCGCGCACGCGCGAGGTCATCGAGGGGATGGAGAGCGCCGGGATCGAGATCGCGCCGGACGCGCTCAACAAGCCCTGAGCGCGGCTACTTGCAGGTGGTGCTGATCTGCCCGGTGTGCGGACAGTGGAAGGAGCCCAGATCGTTGCTCTTGTAGGCCGTCTCCAGGTGCCAGAGGCGGCAGTTGAGCGTGTTGCTGGCCTGGAGCGTCGTGTCCCCCGCGTCGACGACCAGATAGGGGAAGCCCGTGCACGCGGTCTGGCAGTCGGCCAGGCCCCCGGGGTAGACGAGGGGCTTGCCGTTGGTCCCGTCGCAGTAGGTCACGTCGAGCGAGCAGAAGTCGGCGCAGGCGTTGGTGCCGCAGTGCCCTCCCCCGAGCGGGCCCGCGAAGCGGCAGCTCACGTCGGGGGTGCTGGCCGCCTGCTGGGCGTTGAAGATGCGGCAGCCGAGCGTGTCGTCCGCCGTGTCGGCGATGGTGCTGTTGGGCTCGAAGGCGGGGCACATCTTGAGGCAGACGTCGGCCGTCAGGTACTCGCCGTTGGCGGTGTCGGGCGGGCAGTTCTGCATGATGGTGTCGCAGTAGTACTGGCAGGTCAGGGCCGCGCCGCCGTCGTCCGACTCGAGCGACGCCGGCCCGATGCCGAGGATGCCGTTGCAGGCCGCGACGGCGCCGGCGAGCGCCGCCAGCCCGGCCAGGCCGAGGACCATCCACGAGCGCACCATCACCAGGCCCCCTGGAGCACCGCGCCGCCCAGCGTCGGCGCCAGGCCGATGCGCGCCGAGCCGCCGCTCCTGGTCGCCCCGCCGTTCGGCGCCGTCAGCCACAGGATGCCGCCGCCGACCAGCGCGGCCGCGCCCACGCCGAAGGCGACGCTGGCGATGTTGCCGGCCGACCGCGCGTCGTTGCGCTGCGTGACCCCGTCGCTGTTGCAGAGGCTGGGGTCGTCCGGGTGGCAGTTCTTCAGCGAGTCGTCGTACTTGCCCTTGGCTTCGATGACGAAGAACGTGCCGAGGCCGAGGCCCACCACGCCCACGCCGGCCAGCACGACGCCCAGCACCCGCTGGGTCGAGCCGCTCGACGACGACGAGTCGGCGCCGCTCGGCGGCGGGGGAACGACCGGGGGCGGCACGGGGGGCGGAAAGACGGTCGGGGGCGGCGGCGGCGGCGTCGCCTCGACGGGGAGCGCCTCGAGGGCCGGCACGGCGACGGTCACCTGCGCGCCGTCCTGCGCCACGTCGATGCTGGAGGCCCAGCTCTTGTGGCCCGGGGCGCTGGCCTGGACGGTGTGCGTGCCGCGGTCGACCGGGATGGCGACGCCCCACTCGGCGCGGTCGACGGTGACGTCGTCGCGCTTCACCACCATCCCGTCGAGCGGCTGCGCCACGTTGGTGGTGAGGTGCGCGAGCCGGGGCTGGAGCGCGTCGGCGTGGCGCTGGGCGGTGGCCACGTAATCGGCCCGGCCCACGGCGTTGGCGGCGCTCGCCGCCTCCCGGTACGTGGCCCAGGCCGTGGCCGAGCGCCCGAGCTTCTCCCAGCAGCTGGCGAGGTTGAGCAGCGTCCCGGGCGAGGGATCGAGCCGCTGGCTGTCGGCGAACTTGGGGCACGCCTCGGCGTAGTTGGCGGCGGCCACGAGCTTGCGGCCCTCCTCGAAGAGGGCCTCGGCGGCGACCTTGCTGCTGCCCGGCGCCGGCGCCTGCGCCCGTGCGACCGCCGGGACCGTGGCGGCGAGGAAGAGCGCGGCCAGCGCGAGTGCCCGGGTCGAACGCATCGTTTCCTGTGTACCCCCAAGAAGGTCAGCGTAGGGAAGGAATGTCGTCGTCCTTGGGCCTGGGCTTGATCACGGGCCCCGCGGGGTTACGCGCGGGCCATCCGTTCGGTTTCGGCGGGGATGCCGAGGCGCTCGGTGGGCTGCTCGCCATGGGCGGGGGCGTCGTGTCGCTCGCCGTCGGGGCGGGCGCCGTGCCTGCGGCTCCAGCCGACGTGGCGGCGGTCGCCGGCGGGGGCGGCTGGACCGCGACCGCCGTGGGCGGCGCGGGCGGAGGCGGCGCGGGCTCGGCGTGGCCTCGCAACAGGAAGAACGACACCCCCACCGCCGCGGCCCCGGCCGCGCCCAGGGCGATCCACAGCGCCGGGCCGCGCTTTCGGGTGGGCGCCGTCTCCACGCCCGGCGACCCGCGCTTGCCCGAGCCCCACGCCGACGGCGTCGGTCCGGTGCGCGCCCCGGCGGGCACGACCTTCGACAGCGACGGCGACGAGGGCGCCGGAGCGTTGGGGTTCGGGCTGGTGTTGCCCATCGCCATGCGCGCGCGCTCGGCGATGACGCGCGAGGCCGGCGGCGCCAGGGGCTCGAGCGCCGACGCCAGCTCGGCGGCGTTGGCGTAGCGCCGGTCCGGCTCGCGCTGCAGGCAGCGCTCGACCACCTCGACCATCGCCTTCGGCACGTCGGGCCGCAGCGCCGCCAGCGACTGCGGTGGGTCGGTCACCACCTTGAGGCACAGCTCGGGCATCGTCTCGGCCTCGAACGGCCAGCGCTGCGTCAGGAGCTCGAAGAGCACGACCCCGAGCGCCCACACGTCCGACCGCGCGTCGACGTCGCGCGACGAGCGCATCTGCTCGGGAGACATGTACAGCGGCGAGCCGAGCATCGAGCGCGTCTGGGTGAGGCCGCCGACGCCGCTCGTCGACAGCGACTTGGAGACGCCGAAGTCGAGCACCTTGATCTTGCCGCCGCCGCCGACGGTCCGCGCCAGGAACAGGTTCTGCGGCTTGAGATCGCGGTGGACGATCCCCGCGGCGTGCGCCTCGGCCACCGCCTCGCACGCCTGCACCACCCACTCGGCGGCGAGCTCGGCCGGGAGCGGCCCCCGCTCGGCCAGGACGTGGCCGAGGTCGTTGCCCTCCAGGAACTCCATCACCATGTACGGCGCGCCCGACTCGAGGGTGCCGACGTCGAGCACCTTGGCCGCGTGCTCGCTCCGGAGCTTCACCGCCGCGCGGGCCTCGCGCAGGAAGCGGCCGACCGCCTCGTCGTTGCCGAGGGCCTCGTTGCGCACGAACTTGATGGCGACGCGCTGCTCGAGCTGCTCGTGCATGGCGGCGACGACGATCCCCATCCCGCCGACGCCGAGGACCCGCTCGACGCGGTACTTGCCCGCCAGCAGGTCACCCTCGCGGACGGGGATGGGGCCAGGCTGCGTCATCCATCCAAACGAGTAGCACTTCGCGCGATCCGCCGCTGCTACTGCGTGCCGGTGCCCTGGCATATCCCGGCGACGCAGCCGACGCCGTGGCTTGCGCCACAGCAATCGGAGTCGACGCCGCACTTCTCGCCGACCTGGCTGCACCCGCCGGGGTTGTCGGTGCAGACGAAGCCCTTGCCGGTGTCACGGCAGAAGCCGCTGCAGCACTCGAAGCCGGTGGCGCACGTGGAGGGGCCGGCGTCGTTCAGCGTCTCCTTGCAAGGCGCGAGCGTCCAGTAGCCGAACATGTTCGCGCTCGCCGGATCCTGTCCCGGCAGCCAGAAGGCGGGGTGGCTGGGATCGGTGGCGCCGATGTTCGCGTCGACGGCGGCGACCCACAGCTGCTTGTGGTTCGCGTAGGTGGCGTCCATGGGCGCAGGCTGCTGCGGGGAGACCATGCGGTTGCCGAAGTCGCGCGGGCTGGTGAACACGACCCAGATGTAGCCGCCCGAGACGATGGGGTTCACGGTCGGCGCGTAGTTGAGGTGCAGGCTGTCGGCCGGAAGGACGCCCGCGCCGTTGGCCTCGTCGAGGGCGACGGGGGCCGGCCCGGGGGTGGTGCTCACGACGTAGAGATCGTCGGAGCCGTGCTGGTTGGTGCCGTACTTCGCCCGGCTGTAGTCGCCGCCCTGGAAGAAGAGCCACTTGGAGTCGGGCGAGAAGCTGGGGAAGGCCATGGCCATCCCGGTGGAGCCGGCGGTCAGCAGCGTGCGCGGGTTGGAGAAGGCGGCGCCCGTCTGGAGGAAGTCGTAGAGGACGAGGTCGCTCTTCGAGAACTCGAGGACGAAGTTGGTGCCGCCCAGGCAGTTGGCGCCGAGGGCGAAGAGCTTGCCGTCGGGCGAGAAGGTGGGGTCGCACACGTTGGTGAGGGCGTCGAGCGCGCTGGCGACGGCGGCGCCGGTGCCGTCGACGAGCTGCATGCGCTTGTCGTTGGTGTTCATGACCGCCAGCGAGCCGTCGGGCACGATGGCGGTGAGCATGCCGCTGGCGGTGTAATCGCCGATGGAGTCGATGAGCGTGGTCGACAGGTCGATGAAGCCGACCGGCCCCGACGAGCCGCCGCGCGAGAAGACGCCGGCCAGCGTCTTTCCGTCCTTGGCCACCGAGTGGCAGGCCACGCAGCGGTTGCCCAGACCGTTGTCCTCCCACGGCGGGGTGGCCGGAAGCCCGGCGTTGAGCGGGCGCGGGTTGCCGGAGCCGCACGGCGCCGAGCCGCAGAGGAAGGCGCTCGAGCCGGGGCTGAACACCGGCGACACCTGTCCCACGGTGAGATCGGCCTTGAGCAGCTGCCCCTGGCTGATGTTCCAGAAGTAGACCAGGCCCCGCAGGTTGGCGTCGGCGATGTGCCACGTCTCGGTGGCGCTGAGGTACGCCACGCCCGCGGAGAGGCGACGGAGCTCGACGTTCGCGTCGGCTCCCGCCGCGGTGGCGACGAACATGTCCCACACCTTCTGCGGCAGCGTGAAGCGGCTGGGCGGATCGGCGGTCCCGAGGACGGCGAGGTCGAAGCTCGGGGCCACCAGGTGCACCTCGTACTCGTCGCCCGCCGCGCCGAGATCCCACATGAGCTCGGGCGCCAGCAGGCCCTTGGGGAAGACGGTCCGATCGTACGGGTAGCTGAGGGCGGTGACGGCGGGGTCCGGCGTCGTCGTCCCCGCGAGCTTGGTGACGTCGCCGCCCGGCGTGCTCCCGGTGTCGATCGTCGCCCGGAGGGTGACCGTGAGCGACGTCGTCGCCGTCAGCCCCATGGCCTGCGCCGTCACGGTGATCTTGCCGAAGACGCTGCCGGTGGGCTGCACCAGCCCCGTGCCGGCGCCGATGGAGGCGATGTCGAAGCGGTCGAGCGTCCAGCTCGCCGTCGCCGTGGCGCTGGTGCCGTCGGTGTAGGCGATCTGCGCGACGAGCTGCTGGCTGGCGAGGTTCGACGGATCGGTCACGGCCAGCGTCGCGTTGGCGGGCGTGATCGACAGGCCCGTCGGCGCGCCGTGGTCGGAGCCCAGGTTGGGGATGGTGCCGTCGTCGCCGGTGCTGCCGTCCGGGCCGCACGACGAGGCGCAGAACGTCGACGGATCGCTGGACGAGCACGACGGAAAGACGGCCGCCAGCCCCGCGAGCGCCGCAACGACCGCTGCGGCGAGCCCGTACCTCCGCATGCCTTCCAGTTTACGCCGTTCGGGGCGCTCCGGCGGGGCCCGCTGGGAGATAATCGTCGCCCATGGACCGGAGGGGGCTCTGGGGTGATCCCCGTCGGGTGGTGTCGGCCCTGGCGATGGCGGGCTACGTGGGCATCGCCTTCGCGGTGCACAACCTCTACCCGTTCTCGGTGTTCGACATGTACTCGCGCGCCCAGACCTCGGCGAGCCGCGTCGTGGTCCGGGACGGTGCGGGCCAGATGGCCGAGGTCGAGCGCTACGACCGCTGGCGGTGCGACGGGGCGATCGACCTGTCGCCGGCGAGGTGCGGCGTGCCCGGCTCCTTCTCCTACACGCCCTACATCGACGCCTCGCGGATCGGGTACATCGCCGCGCACGAGACCGGCGACGCCGCGGGCCAGCCGGTCGACGTCGTGAGGCGCATCTGGTGGCTCGATGCGCCGGGCGCGCCGAGGACGACCGACTGCGTGCTGCAGCGATGCACGGCGGTGCGGCGGTGACGGCGGGCGCGCAGGACGGAGAGAGCCGGCGTCTGCTGCGGCTCGCGCTCGCGGGCGTCGCGGCGGTCGATGCCGTGCTGCTCGCCGTCACGGCGCACGGGCTCTCCGCGGAGGCCACGCTCCACGGCTCGCGCCCGCTCGCCCAGCTCCTCGCGTCGGCGCCGGTCGTCGTCGTCATCGCCGGCGTCGCCCTGGTCGCGCTGGCCTCGTTCGCGCGCGGGCGAGCACCGATCGTCACGGGGCTCGTGGCCATCGCCGCGCTGGGGACGCTCGAGAGCACGCAGGCCTCGCTCTTCGCGGGGCATCAGCGCGTGTTCTTCGCGACCGGGGCGACGCTGGCCGGCTGGCTCTTCGGGCTGGCGTTCGAGCGGCGGATGGGCCGGCGTGGAGAGACGCTGGCAGAGGCGGGGGCCGTCGCGGGCCTGGCGGCCACGTACGTCGACTCCGGCCTCAGCAAGCTGACGACGGCGGGGTGGCTCTGGGCCGACGCGAACACGCTGCGCTCCGCCGTCCTGACCAACCACCCCGTGGACGACACCTCGCCGCTCGCCTCGTACGCGCGGCTCGTCGTCGAGAACGACGCCGTGGCGCACGGCCTGGCGGCGGCGACCCTGGTCATCCAGCTCGGAGCGGTCGTCTACGTGCTCGGTCCCCGCCTGCGGATGCTATGGGGCGCGCTGCTGCTCGCGTTCCACGTCAACGTGGCGCTGGTCACGCAGGACATCTTCTACTTCCAGGCCTGCATCCTGCTCCTCGCCTTCTCGTTTCCGTGGGGGCGGCTCGCGCGCGCGAGGGCGGCCCCCTCCCCTCCGGCCTTCGCTCCGGAGCAGACCCGCGCGGTGGCGCTGCGGCTGGGGGGCTGGGTCGCGGCCGCCGCCGGCGCCGCGTGGCTGGTGCGTGGCGTGATCGCCGTCGGGAGGTGAGAGCGTCCTCGTGAGCCCCCGCGATCGAGCTCGCGCGACCTCGCGACGCGAGCGACGCCAGCCCGCTCCGGCAGCCGATTGCTCGGGCGAGAGGCCTCGTGCGCGCGCCGGTACGCCCGTTGCTGTTCGGTCCTCTGCCAGCGCCGTCGCTGGTGCGTCGCCGATCCAGCCGAGGACCATCCCATGTCGAGTCGCTTCCTCTTCGCAGCCGTCGCCCTGGTGGGCGGGCTGGTCGCATCGCCGGCGTGGGCCCACACCACCGCCGACATCGCCAGCCTCGCGCTCGCCAACGTCGGCAAGGGCGCCTGCTCGACCAACAGCCTCGGGGGTCACGCCTTCGAGAGCAGCTGCACCGGCAACGGCGGGCAGCCGGAGTACTGGTGCGCGGACTTCGCCCAGTGGGTGTGGGCCAACACCGGCGTCGGCTACACCGGCGAGCTCGACGCCGCGGCCGGCAGCTTCTACGTGTACGGGCAGAAGCACGGCACGCTGCACAACTCGCCGGCCGTCGGCGACGCGGTCGTCTTCGACTACCAGGGCGGAGGCGTCGCCGACCACGTGGCCATCGTCACCAAGGTCGACGCCAACGGGACGATCGAGACGGTGAGCGGCGACTGGGGCGGCCAGTCGGGCACCGAGGCGCAGTTCGCGAGCACCTCGTCGACCGTGCTCAACGCGCCGGCGTACGCGGGCACGGTCGGCAGCACGCCCGGCGTCATGGGCATGACCATCAGCGGCTTCATCGCGCCGGTGGGCGTCTCGGCGGGGCCACCGCCGCTGGAGGCGTCGTTCGTCTCGCAGGGCAGCGACGCGCCCAAGGACCCGACCGGCGCCGACTACTACCGCGTGTGCGCGGGCGAGTCGTTCCACTTCTGGTTCGAGCTGAAGAACACCGGCTCGGCGCACTGGACGGACACCAACGACACCGCGGCCGGGCACTGGGGCAAGGCGGTGCGCCTGGGCGTGCCGGGCAACAAGCCCGACGTCTTCGCCG
This sequence comes from Polyangiaceae bacterium, assembly GCA_036560665.1. Lineage (GTDB taxonomy): Bacteria > Myxococcota_A > Polyangia > Polyangiales > Polyangiaceae > Palsa-1150. The sequence continues at coordinate 7,901 of DATBQU010000297.1, read as the reverse complement.
GCACCGCGCGCGTCAGCATCAACGAGAACGCCAACGCCGACGTCGATCCGGCGGGCGGGAACTGCGCCAACAAGTCGGGATGCGACAGCACGCGCTTCACGACCGCGGGGATCGCCGGCACGGCGCCGGCGAAGGCCGGCACCTACAAGACGACGTGGCAGCTCGTCGACGAGCAGCGCGCGTGGTTCGGGCCCACGATGTGGCTCAGCTTCGACGTCGTCGCGTGCCCGCACGACGCCGGCGCGGCCGAGGCGGGGTCCGGATCGGGAGGCGGGTCGGCAGACGGAGGCGCCCCCGTCGCCGCCGGCGGCGAGGACGGAGGAGCGTCCGGCGCGACGTCCGAGGCCGGCGATCCGGCGAGCTCCGATGCGCCCACCGACGGCTCGGGTGGCTGCTCGGTGCAGCGGGGGACCGCGGGGGGCGAGGAGAGCGTCGCCTGCCTCGTCGGGGTTGCGCTCCTCGTGCTCGGGCGCGGACGCCGGCGCCGGCGTCAGCCGTAGCTCGGGCATCGCTCGTGCGGGCGGCCCGCGTCGTGGGACAATGAGCTCCCCTCGTGAACGCGCCCCGCACGGCCGCCGTCGTCACCAACCTGCGCTGCAACCAGGCGTGCCTGTGGTGCACGCGCCGCGCGGCGCAGGACGATCGGAGCTTCGTGGTGGGCGACGCCGTCCGCGGCCGGATCGACGCGGCGCTGGCGGCAGGGTCACGCGAGCTCGTGCTCACCGGGGGGGAGCCGGCGATGCGCGTCGACCTGACGGCGCTCGTGGCGAGGGCGCGCGCCGGGGGGGCCGAGCGCGTCGTGCTGGAGACGAACGCCACGCTGATCGACGACAAGCGGGCGCGGGAGCTGCGCGAGGCGGGGCTCGACGTGGCGCGCGTCAACGTGCCGGCGTTCGGGGAGGCGTGTGACGCGCTGACGCGCGACGAGGGCGGCTTCGCGAGGGCCCTGGCGGGCATGCAGGCGCTCGCGAGGGCCGGGGTGGCGCTCGAGGCGGCGGTCACGCTGGTGCGGTCGGCGGTGGAGCATCTGCCCGCCCTCCCCGCGCGCCTTCGCGATGCGTTCGGCGCCGCGTGCCCGGCGGTCGTCCTCGGCTTTCCCGTGGAAGCGGCGGAGCCGCGCGAGCTCCTTCCGTTCGACGCGGCGGCGTCGGCGGTCATGTCGCTCGAGCGCGCCGCGCGCCCGCTCGGCGTCACGCTGAGGATGAGCACCGGCGACCCGCTCCCGCCGTGCGCCTTCGACGCGCGGTCCCTCACGCGCGTGACGCGGCTCTACGCGATGACCACGGGCGCGCCGCCGCGCCCCGGTTACACGCACCTGGCGCCCTGCGACGCCTGCACCATGCGCGACCGTTGCCCCGGCGTCGCCGACCGGCACGTCGCCCGCTTCGGCGCGCTCCCCATGCACCCGGTGGCCGACGACCGCAGCCGCCGCCGGCTCGCGGTCATCTCCACCGTCGACGACCAGGTCGCCCGCGAGCTCGCGTCGCGCCACGTCTACGCCGGCGTGGGCGGGGTGATGCAGTACGAGGAGACCATCCGCGTCATCTTCCGCTGCAACCAGTCGTGCACCTTCTGCTTCGTCTCGACGCACCTGCCCGGCCCGCCGGCCGAGGCGGTCGAGGCGGCCATCCGCACCGCCGGGGGGCGGAGCCAGCGCGTCGTGCTCTCGGGCGGCGAGCCGACGCTCGACCCGCGCCTGGTGGACTGGGTACGGCTCGCGCGGTCGGTGACGTCGAGGGGCGAGATCGTGCTCCAGACCAACGCGCTGCGCCTCGACGACGCCGGGCTGGTGGCGCGCCTCGAGGAGGCCGGCCTCGACGAGGCGTTCGTCTCGCTGCACGGCGCCACGGCCGGCGTGTCGGACGCCGTCACCGAGGCTCCCGGGACCTTCGGGCGCACGCTCGCCGGCATCGACAACCTGCACGCCACCCGCATCCGCCTGATGCTCAACTACGTCGTCTGCGAGAAGAACCGGCACGAGCTGGTGGACCACGTGCGGGTCGTCGGCGCCCGCTGGCCGCGGGCGATGCTCAACATCTCGTTCGTGGGCCCATCGACCGATCTGGTCCCGCGCGACCGGGGGCTCATCCCGCGCTACAGCGACGCCATGCCGGCCATCACCGAGGCGGTGAGGGAGGCCCGGCGCCTGGGCATCCGCGTGGCGGGGCTGGAGTCGATGTGCGGCCTGCCGCTGTGCCTCGTGCCCGCCGGCGCGGACCTCGCGCTCACCGAGCTGCCGGCGGGGTTCGACCAGGGCGAATTCGTGAAGACCGAGGAATGTGGCCGCTGCGCCATGCAGGGCCGGTGCTGGGGCCTGCGGCGCGGATACGCCGAGCTGCACGGGACGAGCGAGCTCCGGGCGATGTAGGCACGAGGGGAATGTTGAGCCTGGGCCCGGCGAGGGCTACATTGACGAAGGAGGCCGCATGCTTGGTCGACGCGAGTTCCTGGGCACGGTCGGTGTGGTCGCAGCCGCGCTCGGCGCCGCTCCCGCCTGGGGCGCCACCTCGGGGCCGCCGGGCCCGCTCGCCCCTCTGGGCGTCCTGCCCGGGGCGACCTTCGCCTCCTGCCGCGTCCTCACCGTCGATCGCTCGGACGACGGCGCCGTGCGCGTCCGCCTGGCCGATGCGGGGGGCGCTCCCTTCGAGCTCCAGCTCTTCGCCCACGACGCGAAGACTCCCGGCGTCGCCCGCGCCGGCTCCCTCGCCGTCTACGTGACCAACCAGGGCGGCGGGACGGCGGCGACACGCGAGGAGCACGGCCTCGCCGCCATCGCCCTCGCGCGTCACCTCGAGTCGCGCGAGCGCGCCGGCGCGCGCCTGCCGAAGGTGCGGGCGCTGTCCGCCCGGCCGGGGCGCGCCGCCCGAACGCGCGCCTGACGGTCCCGCATGGCCGGCCCCGGCGAGTTCGAGATCCAGCTGGGGCACCTCTGCAACGACCGCTGCGTCTTCTGCAAGAGCGGCCGGCTCACGCACGCCGGGCAGGCGCCGGTCCTCGCCTTCGAGACGCTGGCGGCGAGCATCCGCGACGCGTACGCCAAGGGGCATCGCCGGCTCACCTTCGTGGGAGGCGAGCCCACCATCCAGCCCGCGTTCCTCGAGCTGCTGCGGCTGTCGGTGTCGCTCGGCTTCGAGAACATCGTGATCTTCTCCAACGGGTCGAAGGCCGGGCGCAGCGACCTCGTCGACCGCGTGCTCGCCGCGGGCGGACCCGTCGAGTGGCGCTTCTCGGTGCAAGGCGCGACGCGCGAGGCCCACGAGGCCACGACGGGGCGCAAGGGCGGGTTCGCCCAGGTGCTGCGGGCGCTGTCGCGCGTCCGCGCCCGCGGGCAGCGCGCCACCGTGAACGTGTGCCTGGTCCGGCAGAACTGCGATTCGGTGGACCGCTTCGCCGAGCTGCTGATGCCGCTCGGCGTCTCCCAGGTCCACGTCGACGTGGTCAACCCGGACGACACCGGCGCCGAGCGGCACGAGCTGCCGGAGATGATGCCGCGGCATGCGGACGTCGCGCCGGCGCTCGAGCGGATGGTGCGGGCGTTCCCCGAGGGGTTCGACGTCAGCATCGGCAGCCTGCCCTTCTGCGTGGCTCCCGCGCTCGCCCCCTGGATCCATCACGACCATCACCCGATGTGGACGGCGTGCGCCAACGACGGCGCGCCCGTGCTCAAGCCCGTGCGCTTCCTGGCCCGCACCAACAGGAAGCTGAAGCCGGAGCGCTGCGGGAGCTGCGTCTTCGACGAGCGCTGCACCGGCGTCTTCGGCGCCTACGCGGAGCGCTTCGGCACCGACGAGCTCCGCCCGGTCACCCTCGAGCAGCTCGCGGGGCTGCCCACCTACCGGCGGCTGGTGGCGCTGCACCTGCGGGCCTGGCTTCGCTCGGGCCTGACCGATCTGGCGCCGTGGGTCGCGCGCGTCGACGTGGAGGAGCTCAACCTGCGCGAGGTCATCCTCACCATCGTCGCCCGCGACGGCGGCGAGCTTCGCGTGCTGCTGTCCGATCGCCGCGCCGGGGCCGTGGCCGCGTCCGAGGGGTGCGCCCTGCGCGTCCAGAGCCGCACGGTGGAGCGTGACGCGGCCCTCGAGGTCCTGCGCGAGCTGTGGTCGCGGCTGGAGCGCTCCGGGATGCGCACCCTGGTCCCGCCCGGCGAGGACGCGCTGCAGTCGATTCACCCCTCCGTCGTCGCGCGCCTCCAGCGCCTGCGTGACCGGGCGCCCTTCGGCGCGCTGACGTGGACGGCGACCCGCGTGCTCGAGGGCGGGCACCGGGTCGAGGTCACGCTGCGGGCGCCGGCGGGCGACGTGGCCACGGTGTGGCTGGCGGTCGCCCGGTCGAGCCGCCGCCCGAAGGCGTCCGGAGGCTACCGCGTGGAGCCCGGCTCGCCCTCGGCGGCGCTCGTGGAGGGTCTGCGCGAGGTGCTTGGCGCCCTCGGTCGCGGCGGGGACCGCGCTGAACCTGCGGCGGGCGGGCCGCGGCCGTCGGTCAGTTCGTGATCTGGAGCGAGAAGGCGTTGCAGGTCGGCGCGCCCGACGCGCGGTACACCTTGATGAAGACCTGACCGTTGTTGCCCACCGGCTGGATCGGCGACCAGCTGTTGCTGCCCGGATCGCCCTGGCCGTACGAGACCTCCCACGTCGTCTTCCCGAGGCAGTTGCCGCCGTCGCCGCAGGCGATGGCCCCGTTCGAGCAGTCGGAGTAGACGTCGAAGACGATCCCGAGATCGCCGGTCAGCGTCACCTTCGGGTGGTAGGCCTTGCTGGTGTCGGCGTTGCCGGTGAAGGTCACGACGAACCAGTCCGCGGCGGGCCCCGGCAGCCGGCCGCCGCCGCCCGACGACTGGCCCAGGCCCAGGGTTCCGAGCGGGATGGCGTTGCCGCAGGCCACGTTGTTGTCCTGGCAGCACTCGCAGCCGTCGGAGTACTGGCCGTCGATGTCGAAGCAGGTCGAGTTGCACGACACGATCTGGCAGTTCCCGCCGGGGCCGGAGCAGTCCGTGTTGGTGGTGTTCGCCTGACCGGGGCAGTCGCCGTTGGTGCAGCACGTCGAGTTGCCGATGCAGAGGTTGCCGCAGACCTTGTCCCCGCCGGGGCAGCTGCAGTTGCCGCCCGGCCCGGAGCAGAGCTCGCCCGACACGGGGCAGTCGCTGTTGGTGCAGCAGCTCCCGATGGGGATGCACTGGCCGTTCGCGGTGCAGAACTTCTGCCCCGTCCCGCAGTTGCACGAGCCGCCCGGCCCGGAGCAGGTCTGACCGGTGCCGCAGTCGGCGTTGGTGCAGCAGCTCCCGGCCGGGATGCAGGCGTTGTTGGCGGTGCACACGGAGCCGCCGCCGGGGCAGCTGCAGTTGCCGCCGGGGCCGCTGCACGTCTCGCCCGTCACCAGGCAGTCGTTGCTGTTGCAGCAGGTGTTGGTGGGGATGCACGAGTTGCTGACGGTGCACACCTTGTCGCCGCCAGGGCACGCGCAGGTGCCGCCGGGGGTGGGACACGTCTCGCCGCTGACGGTGCAGTTCGAGTTGTTGCAGCAGGCCGAATTCTGGATGCAGGCGTTGTTGGCCGGGCACGCGTAGTAGCCGCCGGCGCACGCGCAGGTGCCTCCCGGCGTCGGGCACGTCTCGCCGGTGATGGTGCAGTCGGCGGTGGTGCAGCAGTTCGCCTGCGGGATGCAGGTGCCGCTCGCCGTGCACGCCTTCTGCCCCGTCGGGCAGCTGCAGGTGCCGCCCGGCCCGGAGCACGTCTCGCCGGACAGCGTGCAGTCGGTGTTGGTGCAGCACTGCGTGCTGGGGATGCACTGGTTGTTGGCCGAGCAGGCCTTCTGGCCACCCGGGCAGGTGCACGTCGCGCCGGGGCTGGCGCAGGTCTGGCCGGTGACGGTGCAGTCGTTCGTGGTGCAGCAGGCGCCGATGGCGATGCAGACGTTGCCCGCGAAGCACGCCTTCTTGCTGGGCGGGCAGTTGAGGACACAGACGCCGGCCTGGCAGACGTGATCGGCGCCGCAGCCGTGGCCGCAGGTTCCGCAGTTCGAGCCGTCCGTCTGCAGGTTCGCGCAGTAGGGCTGCTGCGGGCCGCCGTCCCCGCCGCCTGGGCACTGGACCTGGGGCGGATTGCAGCTGGCAGAGCACGTCCCGCCCGAGCACACCAGGCCCGCCGCGCAAACGTTCCCGCAGGTCCCGCAGTTGTGCGGGTCCTGCTGCGTCGGCACGCAGACGCCGTTGCACAGCGTGTCCTGCCCGGTGCAGGCCGTGGCGTCGCCGCCGCCCGACCCGTCGCCGGTCGGTCCGTCGTCGGTGAGGGTGGTGCCGTCGTCCCCGGCCGCCCCGTCGTCGCCCGTGGCCGCGGTACCGGCCGCGGAGCCGTTCGCACAAGAAGCTGCCACCAGGCCGAGCGCCGCAGCGCAGACACCCACCGCGAAGAATCGGCCCCAGCTTCCCATCACTCCGCACCCCACAGGCTAACGGCCGCCCGAGCGCGGCCCGACCCTACCAGCTGCCGTGCGAGCCGTGGCTGCCGTGCGAGCCGTGGCTGCCATGCGACCCATGGCTGCCGTGCGACCCGTGGCTTCCGTGCGAGCAGTGCTGCGCAGGCTGCGGGCTGTCCGGATCGATGGCGCTCGGATCGCAACCCGGCAGCCCGTCGTCGGCCTTCCGCTTCGCCTCGTCGCCGATGTCGCGCTCCTCGGGCGTCAAGATCCCCGGCGCGTCCCGCTTGAACTGCGGGATGTCGTCGTCATCCGGCTCCTGGCCTCCACCCATGGCTCACCTCTACTGTACACGGACTCCTGAACCAGTCACGCTTGCGCTAGGTCGCACACGTCTGAAGAAAGTGGGTCCGGTCCCGGACCGTCGTCCAGCGCTGGAGGATTTCCAGGGTCTCCCGGTCGCCCCGCCCGATGGTGGTGAAAAGGTAGTCCTGGATGCCCGTGTGCACCGCGCAGAGGGTGCTCTCCCGCATCCGGCCGAAGATCGACCCCTGGGTCTTGTGGTTGTGGACCGGACACACACCGCAGTACGGCTGGTAGGTGCAGTTGACGCAGTCCGGCTGGGCGTCGAGGTTCGAGGCGATGGCGAGGGCCCGGACCGTCTCGTGGCCCATCAGCTCCCGGTACCCCGAGGACTGGACGTCCCCCAGCAGGAACGTGCTGTCGCCCATCTCGTGGACCATCCGGCCCTCGTCGCAGGTGAACACCTTGCCGTCGTAGTTGTAGGCGATCTGGCCGATGCCGGCGCCGCACGGGGAGCGGATGTCGAGGAAGTTCGGGTCCTGCCCTCCCAGTATCTTGGTGAGGAAGATGGCGGCGAAGCGCTCCAGGATCTCCACGCCGCGCTTGTTGAGGTCGAGGATGTAGTCGACCGCGTTGCGATAGAACTCGAGGTACTCGGCGCGCGGGTACTCGACGCGGGGGGCGGTGCGGTCGGCGAACCCGAAGGGATCGACCGGCCGCAGGAAGAGCGCGCGGCAGCCGAGGCCCGCGTAGGTGTCGACCACCTCCTTCCACCGCGGCAGCGTCTCGCGAGTCGTCGTGAGCAGCGCCTCCACGTGGTAGAGCGTGGGATCGAGGCCCATCTTGGCGTAGGCGTCGTTGATGCGGCCGATCCAGGTCGTGGCCTTCTTGTGCGCCGACAGGCCCGGTAGCTTGCGCTGCTTGTCGTGCAGGTGCTCCGGCCCGTCGATGCTGGTGCAGATCTGGACGTGGTTGTCGACGAGGTAGGCGAGCTTCTCCTCGTCCATGAGCGACAGGTTGCTCACCATGGTGAACTCGAGGCGCTTGCCGGCCGTCTCGTTCTTCTTCCGCGCGACCTCGATGATGTGCTTCACCACGTCGAAGTTGACGAGCGGCTCGCCCCCCTGAAACTCGATGGTGACGCTGGGGTTGGTCGACTGGAAGACGAGGTCCACCGTCTTGTCGGC
>DATBQU010000296.1:0-5838 GCA_036560665.1 Polyangiaceae bacterium | reverse complement strand
CTGCCACGTCGAGCCGGACTTCCTGTTCGCCTACCGTTGCGGGGCGGGCGATCCCTCGAAGGGTGATCCCCCGAACGGGTGCCACTACACCGGGAGCGCCGTGAGCGGCATGGTGCTCATCGCTCACCCACCCGTGGACTGCGGTGGCGGCAATGCGCCGATCGATCCCTCGACCATAGGCAAGGATGCGCCGATCGACCTGCAAGCCGCGTCGCTCGAGATGACCAGGGACTACACATCCGCCCCGATCTTCGTTCGGCCGAGCAGCAACAACGGGGTGCCACCCACCGGGCACCCGCGGGCCGTCTTCGATCAGAGCGATCCCAAGGCATGGGAGATCCTGTCGACCTGGGCTGCGATCCCTTGAACGTCAGCGGTCAGGCGGTGCCTTCGCCGCGCAGGTAGAGGCGTCCCGCGGCGCCCGTGACGAGCTCGAAGGGCGGACCGAGCAGCCCGGCGGTCAGCTCGTCGATGGCCACGCCCCCGTCCTCGACGCGCGCCGCCCGCACCGGGGCCGGCGGGTGCCTCGTGCCGAGCAGCGTCGCGGCCCGGTCGATCACGCCGCCGATCGAGCCCGGGCGGCTCTGCTCGGCGCGCCCGGTCGCGAGGGCCACCGGCGCGCCCGCCATGGCGTCGCGCATGGACAGCGCGCAGCGCGCCGCCCGCTCGGCCCAGTCGCGAGGCCCGCCGCGCCCCGACAGCGCCGCGACGATGGTGCCGTCGGCGAGCCGCTCGACCCGCGCGCCGAAGGGGGCCGCGCTGCTGCGGGCACGCTCGAGCGCCGCGGCCCGCGCCGCGCCCTCCGGCGGGGTGGCGACGACGATGCTCACCAGCCGCCGCTCGTCGAGGGTCGGGACGCCGCGAGCGCCGATGCGCAGCGCCGGCCGCTCGGGCGCGCGCCCGGCCGCCAGCAGCCCGAGCTCGCGCAGGACGGCGGCGCCGCCGGACGGTCGGTCCTGCGGCTCGCGCGCCATCATCCGCGCCAGCAGGTCGTCGAGCGCGCGCGGCACCGCCGGAAGCTCGTCGCTCAGGCGCGGCACGTCGTCGAACAGCACGCGACCGGACATGCCCACCTCGTGCTCCGCGTCGAACGGCGGCGCGCCCGCGATGGCGCGGTAGAGGACGCAGCCCAGGCCGAAGACGTCGGCCCGCGCATCGATCGCGGCGTCGCCGCGCACCTGCTCGAGCGCCATGTAGCCCGGCGTCCCGGCCGCCGCGCCCGGCCTCGTGGTCGCCTCCGCCAGCAGGCGCACGATGCCGAAGTCGACGAGCTTCGCCTCCGCCAGGCGGCCCCCCGGCAGCACCACGTTGCCCGGGCTGACGTCGCGGTGCACCATCCCCGCGGCGTGCACGGCGGCGAGCGCGCCCGCCAGGCGCACCCCCAGCACCAGCGCGCTCGAGAGCGCCAGCGGGCCCCGCGCGAGCGCGCGCGCCAGCGACTCGCCCTCCACCCACTCCATCACCAGATACTGGTCGCCCTCGCGCGTGACGCCGCTCGCCAGGAGCCGGACGATCGCCGGGTGCGCCACCGACCGGAGCGCGCGCGCCTCCCGCGTGAAGCGCTCGACCATCGACTCGCCCGCCGAGCGCAGGACCTTGATGGCGACGGGCTGCTTGGTCGACGTATCGACGGCGCGATACACCGCGCCGTGGGCGCCCCACCCGACGGCCCGCTCGATCAAGAAGCGCCCGCCGAGCATCTCGCCCGCCGACGGGAGCTCGCCCACCGTGGTCGCAGCGTTCATGTCCGCCCACCTTTGCATCGGGTGGGCCGCGCACGCTTTGCCGCATTGTCGCGCGATCACTCCGTCCGGAGGTGACCCGCGCGGTCACCTCATTCGCGCCCCGCGCTCAGCGGCACTCGCCGTTCGACGCGCACTGCCCGCTCGGCGTCTGCTCGCACGCGATGGCCGGACACATCGACGGGCACGACGCCTCCATCTGCGCCAGCGTCGCCAGGTACGCCTTCGTCGCCGTGCCGTCCTTGCTGGTGACGCTCACCGGGCAGCACTGGCCGGCCACGGCGTTGTAGCACTGCGCGATGTTGCAGTTCGGGCAGCATGCCTGCGCCTTCGCCAGCAGCGCGTCGAGATCGGCCTGGAGCACCGCGCAGTCGACGCCGGAGTCGCCCCCGCCTCCGCCGCCCCCGTCGCCCTGGCCCCCCTCGCCGCCCGGCCCCCCGTCGCCGCCGCCGTTGCCGAGCGTCTCGGTCGCGCCCCCGCAGGAGGCGAGCGAGAGGAAGAGGAGGCCCGTCAGGAAGCCGAAGGTCGTCTTGCCCATGATCGTCACCGGACGGGCAGGGACAGCAAGGCGCGCGCCGCCGCGTGATCCGTGGCTTTGCAGGGAAAAACGAGCAAGAGCCGCGCTGCGCCTGCTGGCCCGGAGCGATCCTCGCGTCAGGGGGTTGGCGCAGTCCGCACGCCGGACCGCCCGGTCACCGGGCGCGTCTCTTCGCCTCCGTCGCCGTCGCGGCCGGGGAGCTCGCCTCGGGGGCCGAGAGGACCGCGACCACCGCTTCCGGTGTGAGGCCCGCGTCTCGCGCGCGAGAGAAGGCGGCGAGCACGGCGGGTCGGATCGCCTGGGGCGCCAGCGTCATCGCCTCGGCGGCGGCGCACACCACGGAGTCGACGAGCACCCGCGCGGGCACCGGCGGCGACGGAGGCGACATCGCGGCTGCAGGCGCCGGCAACAGGGGCGCAGGCTGCGCGGAGGGCGGCGCGACGGGCGCCGGTGGCGGCGCGGGACGCGGCGCCCACGCGTCGAGCTCGGATGCGAGCGCGTGGTCGCGCGGTCTGACCGCGTCCGCGAGCGCATGGAGCTCGTCCGGCGACGGCGATCCCCTCCTTCCTTCCCATCGCTGCACCGTCCGGAGCGACGAGCGGACGAGATCGGCGAGCTCCTGCTGGGTCAGGCTCAACGTCTCTCGCGAGAGAGTGAGCAGAAGCGGGATGGGACGGGGCATGCGCGAGGGTCCTTGCTGCGCGTGGCGGGTTGCGAGCGGTGTGTGGCCGCCTGCTTGCGTCGAGACCCGCCAAGCATCGCTCGCTTGGCGGGTAGCGTCGAGAACAACCCGCCTCACGAGGCGAGAGTGGCGGGGCAGACCGCAAGCAACACGCCACCCATCGCGAGAGTGGCGGGGTACCTGCGGAGGAACCCGCCTTGCGAGCGGTGTCTGGCGGGCCCCTGCTCTTCGTCGCCGCCACACGAAGCCAGAGTGGCGGGTGGCAAGCGGAGGGAGCCGCCGCAGGAGCGAAGAGTGGCGGGACGCGAGCGGGGAGAGCTCACGGTCGCGCGAAGGGGGCAGCCCCCCGTGTCACGCTTTCTGCCTTCCGCGCGATGAAGAGCATGCGCCCTCGTCTCCTCTGCGCCGCTTGCCTCCTCTTTCTCGCCGCCTGCCGCACGCACGAGGCGCCGCCCGCTTCGATCGCGCGCGATCCCGCGCAGACGCTGGCCCCGCCTGGCCCGCCTTCCGGGTCGGCTGCCGCGGCGGCCGCCGCAGCCTCTGCACCACCTGCCGCTCCTGCGGCAAGCACGACCGCCGCGAGCGACGAGCCGGCCACCGTCGCGCGGTTCGACGTCGCGCGCGACGTCCCCGCGTCCATCGTGCACGGCCGCGACGGCAAGCCGCCGCGCATCGTGTTCCTGCCCGGCGTCTGCTCCAACGCCTACGCGTACCTGCTCTCCTTTCCCGAGGCCGCGCGCGCCCATGGCGGCGTGGTGGCCATCGACGGCGACCGGCCGTGCGGCGCCGAAGGCAGCGGCTTCCGGTCCTTCTCGTGGGACCCGGCGCGCCAGGACGCGCGCCTCCAGGCGGCGTTCGTGGCCGCGGGCGTCGCGGGCGAGGGGGGCGAGCCGCCCGACGGGCTCACGCTGGTCGGCTACTCCGCGGGCGCGGGGATCGGCGAGCTCATGGTCCAGCGCTGGCCCAAGCGATACGCGCGCGTCGTGCTCATCGGCGCGCCCAGCGATCCGTCGCCCGCGCGGCTGGCGAGCGCGAAGGGCGTGGTCACCATGTCGTGCTCGCGCGACGTTCCCGGGCGTATGCGCGACGCGGCGCGCCGGATCACCGCGGCGGGCGTGCCGTCGACGTACCTCGAGATGCCCGGGTGCACCCACGGCAACATCGCCGACGGCGAGCGCGTGTTCGAGACGGCGTTCGACTGGCTGGCGGACAACGCCAAGGAGTGAGGCGGCTCATCGGCTCATCGGCCCATCGGCTGCTCGCGGCCACAGCGCGTAGGCGAAGAAGGGGAGGAAGACGACGAGCTCCCAGCCCGCCACCGCGAGCCCCTCGGCCGAGAGGAAGCCGGCGCCGATGGGCGCGACCGGGATGGGTCGCCACGGCAGGAAGTAGCGGTGCGTCGTGAAGGGCCACAGGAGCGCGACGCCCCGGCCGCCGTCGGTCATCGCGTCGAGCAGGCCGTGCGACGCGGCCACGGCGGCGGCGACGAGCGCGGTGGGCAGGAAGCGGCGCCCCCGGCCGCGCGCGAGCAGCGCGAAGGCCAGCCCGAGGACGGCCGCCATGACCAGCGAGTGCGTCGCACCGCGATGCCCCAAGGGCGCGCCGTACGGCACGCCCGCGGCCATCCCGAGGACGTCGACGTCCGGGAGCATCGAGAGCGCCGCGAAGGAGACCATGGCGCGGGCGGGGCGCGACGTGGCCCACGCGCGACCCGCGGCCATGCCGACCGCGATGTGACCGAGGCTGGCCACGGCCGGCTCAGCGCGGCGTCCCGTCGCCGGCGTAGAGCGCGTCGCAGATCGTCGTAGAGGAGTCGTGCACGGTCACGCGGACGTCGGCCGCGAGCGGCCCCGAGGCGCGGACGTAGGTGGCGGCCACGTCGTCGCAGGTCGGGCGCACCTTGCCCGCCCGGCACTCGAGCGCGTAGCGCGGGTGTCCGGGGCCGAACGCGCCGCCGTCGCGCCACGCCGTGAAGTCGACGAGCGACGCATGCGCGCAGCCCCGCTTCTCCAGCGCCGCGATGCCGGGTGCGCGCGGGTCGCCGGGCGCGAGGAGCTGCCACACCGCCAGCGCGAAGACGACGAGCAGCACGGGCCCCGACGCGCCGAGAGCGATGAGGCACCCGGCGATCGTGCGGGCGCGCCTGGGGGAGAGGGTCACGGGCACAGCGTAACCCGCCCGCGCCCGCGCCCGCGCCCACGCCCACGCCCACGCCCACGCCCACGCCCGCGCCCGCGCCCGCGCCCGCGCTCGCGCTCGCGCTGTGTCCATGCGCGAGCGCGAGCACAAGCGCAACCCGCATCACGTGGTGACACGCACGAGCGTCCCGACCACCCGATTCATCGCGCTGACGAGCGACTGCGGCATCGCCTCGACGTAGCCGAACGCCTCTCCCGTCTGCAGACACGACAGCGTTTCGCGCGCCGAGCCCAGTGCCGTGCGGTACCTGGCCGTGCGCACGCCCCCGAACGACCCGCTCCCCTCGGCGATGTTGAGCGTGACGCTGCTCGCAGCCCGCCTCAGCTGCCGCGCCAGGTCGGCATCGCGCCTCTCGATGGCACGCACCATCGGCTGCATCATCCGGATCGCATCGAGCATGTCCTCGTGAATTCTGAGCATCGGATCTCTCCTTTGCCTCCCGCACCGCGCGCGAGGCGCCCTCGCTCCCCCGTCGCGCGCAGTGCGAGTCAAGGATTGCGAGCGCAGCAAGCAACCGCCGCGCAGCGGCGGCGCCGCTGGCGTCCTTGACGCGCACGAGCACGACGGGACAATGAGGAGCCGAGCGGCGGAAGACCATCGGTTCGAAGGGTGAGAAGGCGCCCGCGCCGGTGCGGTACCAGGACATCGTTGACACTTTAAGTGTCAGGACATCGTTT
>DATBQU010000295.1:0-21920 GCA_036560665.1 Polyangiaceae bacterium | reverse complement strand
ACGAGGCAGCCCGTCTCCTCGTTGATGTTGAGCGACAGCGGGCCGCGCGCGCGCTTCATCCCCTTGCCGCGCAGCCAGCTCTCGGCGCGGCCGAGGAGCTCGCGCGCGACCTCCTCGTCCTCCACGGTGTCGAGGAAGCCGAAGAAGCCGGTGTCGTCCTCGTAGCGCGCGAGGTGGTCGCGATCGATGGAGGCGGTGCAGCGGCCGACGGGGCGCCCGTTGCGGTAAGCGCAGAAGATGGCCCCCTCGCCGTGCTCGAAGAACGGGTTCTTGCGCGGGTTGAGCCGGTCCTTCAGCTCCATGTCGAGCGGCCGGACGTACGCGGGATCGTCGCGGTAGATGTAGTCGACCACGTCGAGGAAGTCGTGGATGCGGCCCCCCATGGGGATCTGCCGGATGTCGACCATGACCGACACCCGTTAGCCGATCTGGGCCCCCGTGCAAGTAGTACGGGGGCGCTACTTCTTCAGGGCGGCGTAGAAGTACGCGTCGCCGCGCTTCACCCGCAGGAGCAGGCTGCCGCCCTTGGCCACGTCGGCCACCTGCGCGGAGCTCGGGTCGGCGATGCCGTTGGCCTCGACGAGGACGTCGCCCGGGCGCAGCCCCTCGCGGTCCGCCACCGAGCCCGGGGCCACCTGCGTCACCACCGGGAAGGGGCGGGACGCGAGGCCCATCTGCGCGGCCTGCTGCGGCGCGAGGTCGCGCACGACCAGCCCCAGCCCCTGGTGGGGCTGGGCCTGCTGCTGCGAGGGCGCGGGCCCGACCGGCGCCTCGGGGCGCTCGGACAGCGTGACGCTGGTGCCGTAGTGCTGGCCGGCGCGGACGATCTCGAGCTGCACCGGCTGCCCGATCTCGTGGGCGATGGTCTCGCGCACCAGGTCGTGCCCGTCGCGCACCGGGTGCCCCCCCACGGCGGCGATCACGTCGCCCGGGCGCAGGTTGGCGCGGAAGGCGGGGCCGTCGCTCGCCACGTTGTTGATGAGGGCGCCGGCGCCGGGCGACAGGTGCATGGCCGCGGCGAGCTCGGGCGAGACGTCCTGCACGCCGACCCCGAGCCACGCGCGCGAGACGTGCCCGCTCTTGAGGATCTGCGAGGCCACGCGCTGCGCCATGTTGCTCGGCACGGCGAAGCCGATCCCCTGGCCGTGTCCCACGATCATGGTGTTGATGCCGAGCACCTCGCCCTGCAGGTTGCACAGCGGCCCGCCCGAGTTGCCCGGGTTGATGCTGGCGTCGGTCTGCAGGTAGTCCTCGATGGCGTTCATCCCCAGGCCGCCGCGGCCCTTGGCCGACAGCACGCCCGCCGTGACCGAGTAGCCGAGGCCGAACGGCGACCCGATGGCCACCACCCACTCGCCCACCCGCGCCGCGTCCGAGTCGGCGAGCTTGGCGGGCGTGAGGCCGGTCGCCTCGACCTTGATGACGGCGATGTCCGTGGCCGGATCGCGGCCCACCAGGCGGGCCGGCAGGTAGCGCCCGTCGCGGAACCTCACGTTGATGGTGAGCGCCTCCTCGACCACGTGATTGTTGGTGAGGATGGCGCCGTCGGCCGTGAACACCACGCCGGAGCCCATGCCGCGCGCCACCGGCTCGTCGGTCCCGCCGCCGCGGCCGAAGAAGTGGGAGATGACGTCCTGCTTCTCGTCGCGCGCGGTGACGTCGATCTGCACGACGCTGGGGCTGACGCGATCGGCGACGGCGACGAAGCCCTCGGAGAGGCGCCTGGCCTCGACGGTGGAGGCCTGGATCTGGGCGGGCGTCGGCACGGGCGCCGCCTGGGTGGCGGCGGCTCCGGGGCGAGGCGCGGGCGCCTGGGCCAGGGCGGGCGATGCGACGGCGCCGGCCGACAGCGCCAGCGCAAGAGCCACGACGCGTACGGACAAGCTCATGAGAGAAGCCTAGTCGCACCCCCAGGCCCGGCAAGTCCTGCGGCGGGCGCGCGCTCAGACCGACCGGGTGACGACCCGCGACCACGCCGTCGCCCCGGTGGCGAGCGCCGCGGCGTGGAGCTCGGTCCCCGGCGCCGACAGGTCGGTCAGCTCGACGTGAGGGGCGCCCTGCGCGACGGCCAGGCGGCAGCCGAGGGCCGCCAGCGGCGCCACGTAGGGCAGCGCGGGAGAGGCCGGATCGACGGCGAAGCGACCGATGAGGGCGCGCCGGATGGGGACGAAGGGCGGCTCGAGCGCGTGGACGGTGAAGCTCGCGACGGCGCGGACCAGGCCCGCGGCGTCGACGGCCACGAGCGTGGCCGGATCGTGCAGCGAGCCGCCGGCGTCGCCGGCGAGGTGCGCGGCGATGGCGCCGACCATGGTGGCGTCGATGGCGCGCGGCCGATCGAAGCGGATGTCCCCCGCGGCGCGGCGGCGAGCGGCGAGCGTGGCCTCGAGGCGCGCGATGGCCAGCGCGTCCTGGGCCAGGGCGACGCGGGCGGTGACCCGGCCGGAGGCGGGAGCCGCCGCGCCGTGCTCGGCCTCGATGCGCGCGTTCCACGCCACGGGGGCGTAGCCGACGCGGGCGTAGAAGGTCTGCGCCGGGTTCGGCTCCAGCACCTCCGCGGCCAGCACGCAGGGCGCGCCGCGCGACAGCACGCGCGCCGAGCCGGCGAGCGCCTCGAGCAGGGCCCGCCCGGCGCCCAGGCCGCGCGCGCTGTCGCTCACGATGAGGGAGCGGACCTCGCAGGTGAAGGGCGTCGCCCCGTCGACCCCGTGGCGCTCGAACCAGCCCTCGACCTGCCCGCACGGGGCGCCCCCCAGGTCGGCCACGAGATGGACGTGACGCCCGAGGATGGGCTGGCCCCCGCGCACGCGCGCGTCGTCGTCGAGGCGGTGCGCGAGCTGGGCGTAGACGCGCGGATCGCGCGAGCCGGGGTAGCCGCCCCAGCCCTCGTGCGCGTCCCACAGCTCGCGCCAGAGCACGGCGATGGCGGCGCCCTCTCCCGGCATGGCGCCGCGCACCCGCACCCGGGCCGAGCGCGTCAGCGCGGCCACGGCTCACCGGCCCCTTCGGGCAGCGCCACGTCGACGCGCTCCAGCACCAGGCCGTGCGCCGGGGCCGTCGTCCCCGCCACGCGCCGGTCGCGCGCGTCCAGGGCGCGCGCCACCGCGCCCGCCTCGAGCCGCCCCCGCGCCACGTCGACCATGGTGCCGACCAGGATGCGCACCATGTTGTAGAGGAAGGCGTCGCCCTCGACGACGACGGCCACGAGGCGCGGCCCGGCCTCGCGCTCCACCTCGACGCGCGTGAGGGTGCGCACCGTGCGCGTGCGCTCGTCGCCCGAGGAGCGGAAGCCGGCGAAGTCGTGCGTGCCGCGCGCCGCCTCCGCCTCTCGCGCCATCGCCTCGAGGTCGAGCTGCGGCACGCGCCACGCGCGGGTGCGCCACCGGGGGTCGCGGACGAGGTCCACCAGCACCCGGTAACGATAGCGCTTGCCGCGCGAGGCGAAGCGGGGCGAGAAGCCCGGGGGCACCGCGCGCGCGGCGCGGACGGCGACGTCGTCCGGCAGGTGCTGGTTGAGCCCCAGGGTCCAGCCGCGGGGCGGGATGTCGCGCGCGGTGTCGAACGCGGCCAGCTGTCCCTCGGCGTGCACGCCCGCGTCGGTGCGGCTGGCGCCGCGCAGCCCCCCGGCCCGCGGGTCGAGCGCGAGCACGGCGCCGCGCAGCGTCTCCTCGACGGTGCGCGCGCCGCTCTGCGCCGCCCATCCGTGGAACGCCGTCCCGTCGTAGGCGACCTCGAGGAGCACGCCGCGCGCCGCCGCGCCGTGGTCGCCGGCGTCGTCCGCCGCGCGCAAGACGCGACCGCTCTCAGCCGCCGCCGGAGTCGCCGGACGAATCGGGGGGCGCGTCGGTGTTGCCCGACCCGTCCGCGGAGTCGGGCGAGCCGTCCGACCCGGCCTCGCCCCCCTCGCCGTCGCCCGAGCCGTCGACCGGCCCGTCGACCGTCGCGTCGGACCCGGGGCCGCTGGCCACGGTGTCCGTGGTGGGAGGAGCCACCGCGCAGTGGAGCTGCGAGCAGATCCCGGAGAGGCAGTCCTGGCTCTTCAGGCAGTCCTCGCCGAGCGAGCGCCGCATGTCGCCGCAGGCGCCCGCGAGCCCCACCCCGAGCAGCAGGGGGATGACGAACGCGAGGACGCGCGCCGACCTGCGCACGGGCGAGGGCGTCGTCTCGGTCATGCTCTCCAACTTATCACGCCCTCCGGGGACAGCCGAAAAACTCAGTCAGTGGCCGCCGACTCGCTCCCGCCGTCGCCGCCGCCCGGGGAGCTCGCGGGCCCGCAGGGGCCTCCGTCCTCGGGGCAGGTGGGGGTCGTGCCGTCGGTGCACGCGGCCAGCGCGAGGAGCGCCGCCGCAGCGAGGGCTGCCAGGGCCAGCGAGCGGAGAGGCGTCATCGCCGCCAAGCTTAGCCCAGCCTATTGCCCCTGCGGCACGAACGACATCGGCACCGTCGCGTCGACGCACCCGCCGCGGGGGGCCGGGTAGCTCGCGGAGCGGAAGATGTTCGCGGCGCAGTTGGCGACGGAGGGCGACCCCATGTCGTTGGCGGCCACCGCCGCGGAGCAGACGTTGCCGCCGGGGCCCACGCGCACCGCGACCGTCACGTGGCCGTGGAGGGTCGAGTCGTTGCCCAGCGCCTGGTTGTAGCAGCGGCGGGCCTGCGCCGCGCGCACCTGGAGGGCCTGGCCGAGCTCGGCCGGGGCCGTGCCCGTGCACTTGCCCTCGCAGCCGCCCCCCGCCACGTAGACGACGTGCGGGCCGCTGCCCCCGTCGGGCGTGGTGTCGGGAGGAGGGGGCGGGGGGATGTCGTCCAGCTTGGGGTTGGGCGGCGGCTGGGCCGACATGGCCAAGCTGAGGACGGGCGGAGGAGCCGGCGTCGAGTCACGGTTGGTGAGGCTTCGCCAGGCGAAGAGGCCGCCGGCAGCGAGCACGAGGACGACGGCGACGATGGCGTACTTGGTGTTGCCGCCCGACTCGGGGACCCCGGCGGGGCGACGGCTGGTGGGAGGGCTCATTCGGAAGTGGGCCTCGCGTCGTCGCCACGAGGCGGGGCGAGTATAGCGGGTTTGTAGAAGGTGAGGGCGGTGTCCCCATAGTGCCGCGACTCACCCCGCGCGAGGCAGTCGATCTCCGGCGGGGTCGAGCGGGCAGCGTGCTCGAGCACCACCAGAGCGTCGGGGCCGAGCGCCCCGGCGCGCACGATGCCGGCGATCGCGCGCGGAGCCTCGCCGGTATCGACCAGCGCCCAGGGAGGGTCGGCGAGGACGAGGTCGAAGGGCCCCGCGCGCGCCAGCCTCCGCGCGGCGCCGCGCACGTCCGCGGCGACGACGCGGGCGCGATCGTCGACG
Organism: Polyangiaceae bacterium; assembly: GCA_036560665.1. GTDB lineage: Bacteria > Myxococcota_A > Polyangia > Polyangiales > Polyangiaceae > Palsa-1150. Next base: position 16,582 of record DATBQU010000295.1, on the reverse strand, counting down.
CCGAGCGCCTCCACGTTGGCGCGCACGGCCGCCAGGGCGTCGCGCGAGGACTCGACCAGGGTGGCCTGCGCCGCCCCGCGCGAGAGGGCCTCGAGGGCGAGCGCGCCCGTCCCCGCGTAGAGGTCGAGCACCCGGGCGCCGTCGAGCCGCCCGGCCGATCCCAGGATGCCGAACAGGGCCTCGCGCACCCGGTCCGAGGTCGGCCGGGTCGCCTCCCCGCGGGGGGCACGGAGCGCGCGCGACCGAAGGGTTCCGCCCGTGATGCGCATGCGTGGGGACCGCCGGCAGCCTATTCGAGACCGCCGGGCTGCGTACTCCTTTGCCGCGCGGCGCGAGAGGGCGCTAGGCTGGTGTGGATGACTCGCGCGACCCGGTCCGTCCTCGCGCTCCTGGCAGCGTCGGCAGTCGGCTCCGTGCCGCGCGCGGCCCACGCCGAGCCGCCGAACGCCAAGGCGACCCCCGTCTACGTCCTGTCCATCTTCACCGACGACGCCGACGATCAGGCCGACGCCCTGACGCAGTCGCTGCGCTCGCGCGTGCGCCAGGCGCAGGGGTGGTCGCTGCTCGAGACGGGGCAGTCGTTCGAGACGCTCTCCATCGCGCTCAAGTGCCCGCCCAGGCCCGACGCCCCCTGCCTGCAGCGCATCGCCGATCAGCTCCACGCCGACCACTACGTGTGGGGGACGATGGCCAGGAAGAAGACGGCGGGCGAGGTCGAGGCCGACCTGCACCTGTGGACGCGCGGCAAGCCCGACGTCGAGGCCACCGAGGGCTACAGCGACAACCTGAAGGACGCGAGCGACGAGTCGCTGCGCGCCATCGCCTCGCGCCTGTTCGCCAAGCTGACCGGCTCGGTGGCGGGCGGGACGCTGGTGGTCCACGCCGGCACCGGCGGCGGCGCGGTGCTCGTCGACGGCGCCCCCAAGGGCACGCTCGAGAACGGCGTCGGGCGCGTGAACGTCCCCGGCGGACCGCACACCGTGCAGGTGCGCGTGCCGGGGATGGACGCGCAGCCTCAGCCGGCCACCGTGCCGGACGGCGGCGAGCAGGAGCTCACCTTCGCGCTCACGTCCTCGGCGCCGAGCGGCCCGGAGGTGACCAGCCACGGGTCCTTCCCCGGGCGCAAGGTGCTCGAGTACTCGGCCATCATCGCCGGGGGCGGGCTGCTCGTCGCGGGCGGCGTGGAGGCCATCGCCTGGCTCAACGACAGCAGCTCGAGCAGCGACTCCCGCCACAAGGTCCCGAGCACCATCAACGACGTGTGCGCCACCAAGATCAACCAGGACGCCATCGACGCCTGCAACAAGAGCAAGGACGCGGTGACCGTCTCCACGCTCGGTTGGATCTTCACCGGCGTCGGCGCCGCGCTGCTCACCACCGGCATCATCCTGGTCACCAGCGACCACGGCTCGGGCGACGCGACGCGCGACTCGACGGCGGGCGCGCCCCCCCGGCCCCGCGTCGACGTGCTGCCCGCGGTGGGCACGCGCGGCGGCGCCATCGACCTGCGCGTCACGTTCTGAGCACGTCGCTCATGGCGTAGCGGCCGGGCGGCTGCCCGGCGATCCAGCGCGCGGCGCGCAGCGCGCCGTGGGCGAAGACGTCGCGGCTGGTCGCGCGGTGGGCGAGCTCGATCCGCTCGCCTCCGCCCATGAGGTGCACCGCGTGGTCGCCCACCACGTCGCCGCCGCGAAGGGCGTGCATCCCGATCTCGCCGGCGGCGCGCGCGCCGGGTTGACCCTGGCGCCCGTGCACCAGGCGCGCGGCGTCGCCGCGAGCCCTGCGGGCCTCGCGCACGCTGTCGGCCAGGCGCAGCGCGGTGCCGCTGGGGGCGTCGACCTTGGCGCCGTGGTGCGTCTCCACGATCTCGACGTCCCAGTCCGCCAGCGCCCCGGCCGCCTCGCCCACCAGCCGCGCCAGGACATGGACGCCGACGCTCATGTTCGGCTCCCACAGGACGGGCACCCGCGCCGCCGCGCCGTCGAGCGCGTCGCGCGCGTCGTCGTCCAGGCCGGTGGTGCCGCTGACCACGGCGGTGCCGGCCGCCGCCGCGATGGCCGCCAGGGCGATGGTGGCGCTGGGGGCGGAGAAATCGACGACCACGTCGGCGCGCGCGCCCGCCAGGGCGTCGAGCCCGTCGACCACCGCCGTCCCGATGGGGCCCAGGCCGGCCAGCTCGCCCACGTCGCGCCCCACGTCGCTGGCGCCGACGGCGCACACGATCGGCAGGCCGCCGGCGTGCGCCAGCCGGACCACGGCGCGGCCCATGCGACCGCTCGCGCCGACGACCGCGAGGCGCACCTAGCGGCCGCTCCGGGCGTACGCCTCGAGCGCCGCGGCGAGCGCGGTGCGCGCCGCCTCCGTGCAGGGCGCCAGCGGCGAGCGGACCACGTCCTTCATCGCGCCGCGCATCGCCAGCACCGCCTTGACCGGCGACGGGTTCGACTCGAGGAACATCGCCTCGTGCAGCGGCAGGAGCGCGAGGTGCGCGACGCGCGCCTCGTCCGCGCCGCCCTCGAGCGCGAGCCGGGTGGCGCGCGACACCTCCGCCGGCAGCGCGTTCGACGTCACGCTGATGACGCCGCGCGCCCCCACCGCCGCCATGGCCAGCGTGAGCGCGTCGTCGCCGCTGAGCACCGTCATCCGCGCGCCCATGCTCTGCACGATCTTCTGCGCGCGCAGGACGTTGCCCGTCGCCTCCTTGGTGGCCACGACGTTGGGGGCCTTCTCGGCGATGCGCGCCAGCGTCTCGGCCGCGAGGTCGACGCCGGTGCGGCCCGGGATGTTGTAGACGACGACGGGGACGCGCACGCTGCGCGCCACCTCGACGAAGTGCCCGACCAGGCCGTCCTGCGTCGGCTTGTTGTAGTAGGGGACGACGACCATCACCGCGTCGGCGCCGACCTCCTCGGCGTGCTGCGACATGGCCACCGCCTCGCGCGTCGAGTTCGAGCCCGTCCCGGCGACGACCTGCACGCGCCCCTTGGCCCGCTTCACCGTCCGCTCGAGGATCTGGCGGTGCTCGCCGGTGGTCAGCGTGGGGCTCTCGCCCGTCGTCCCGCACGGCACCAGGCCCGCCACCCCTCCGGCGACCTGCGCGTCGATCAGCGCGTCGAACGCGTCCCAGTCGATCGGCTGCCCCGGCTCGTCCCGGAACGGCGTGACGAGCGCCGTGTACGTGCCCTCGATCCGCATGTGCCACTCCTAGCGCGCAGCGCCGCGCGGGTCACGTTTCGAACGGGGCGCGCAGCTCGTCGCCGCCCATCTGCGCGAGGAAGTTGTCGCGCTTGCGGACGTCGGCCAGCCAGGCCGCGTCCTGCCCCTCGATGCGACCGGTCTCCACCAGGTGCCCCAGGTGCCTCAGCCGGTGCACGTGCGACCGGATGCGCGCCTCGGCGTAGCGCGTGGCCGTCCCCGTCTTGATGATGAAGGGCCAGTCGCTCGACTGCAGCAGCAGGAGCTCGCGCACCATCTGGTCGAGCGCCTGCCCCCGCGCCCCGTCCGCCCCGCGGTGCTTGCCGATGAGCCACCGCGCGTAGCGCGTCGCGTGGTGCACGTGGCGCCAGGTCCACGCCGCCTCGTGCCCCACCCAGACCTCGCCGTACCCGCCCGCTCCCCACGAGCTCGCGCTCGGCGTGGCCTGGACGCAGACCGGGTGGCGGTCGAGGTACTCCCGCAGGGTGATGGCCTCGACCTGCCCGCCCGTCTCGGGCAGGTGCAGCCGCCGGAACACGGCCTCGAGGAACATCGGTCCCTCGAACCACCAGTGCCCGTAGAGCTCCGCGTCGTAGGGGGCGACCACGATGGGCGGCACCGGCATCTGCGCCGCCAGGTGGCGCACCTGCTGCCCGCGGTGGAAGACGAAGTTGCCCGCGTGCTCGGCCGCCTTCTGCGCGGCCACGCCCGGCTGGTACGGCTGCTTGTCCACGCCCTTGCCGGTGATGCGGTAGTACTTGAGGCCCGTCATCAGGCGCGACCCGTCGCCGGCCACCTCGCCCATCAGCTCGGACTCGGGCAGGTCGAAGCCGATGTCGCGGTAGAAGTCCCGGTAGAAGGCGTCGCCGGGATAGCCCTCCTCGCGCGACCACACCTGCTTGCTCGACTCGGCGTCGCGCCCGAAGAAGGCGACGCCGCTCGGGCCGCACACCGGAGCGTGGACGCCGAAGGGCGGACGGGGCCGGGCGTTGGTGATCCCGTGGGTGTCCACGATGGTGAAGCGGATCCCCGCGCGCGCGATCTCGTCGTCGAAGCTGGGGTGGTACGCGCACTCGGCCAGCCAGGCCCCGACCGGCCTGCGCCCCACGATGCGCTCGAAGCCGCGGACGCCGAGCTCGAGCTGCGGGCGGATGCCCTCGCGCGCCGGGAGCATCCCCGGCAGGTAACAGTGCGTGGCCGAGCAGGTCAGGAGCTCGAGGCGCCCCGCATCCCAGTGGCGGACCAGGCCCGCCACCACGTCGCCCCCGTGCCGGTCCCAGACGCCGCGCATCCGGCCGAGGTGCTCCTTGTAGAAGGTGGCCACGGGGGCGAACCGCGCGTCGCCCCACAGGCGCTTCATCTCCTTCTCCGACAGCGCCTCCAGGCGCCCCAGGTGCTCGTGGAAGCGCTGCCGCAAAAGCTCGTCCCTCATCATGGCCGCCAGCGGCGGGGTGACGCTCATGGTCAGGGCGAAGGGCACCCCGTCGTCGGCCAGGCGGTCGAAGGCCTCGAGGAGCGGCAGGTAGCACTCGATGAGCGCCTCGTAGAACCAGCGCTCCTCGAGGTGCCGGGCATGCTCCGGGTGCCGCACGAAGGGAAGGTGCGCGTGGAGGACGAAGGCGAGGTAGCCGGTGGGCATGGGGCGGGGTCTGGGGGCGCGGCCAGGCCGGCCGGGCATGGCTACCACGAATTCGAAGGCCGGCTTTACAAACGGCTTGCCGTCCGTATACTCCCGCGCCCCAGCCAACCCCCGCCGCTGCCCACCGGGCGCGGCTACCGAAGAGGGACTCTCATGTACGCGGTGTTCAAGACGGGTGGAAAGCAGTACCGGGTCGCCACCGGCGACAAGCTCCGGGTCGAGAAGCTCCCCGGCAGCGTCGGCGACGCGGTGACCTTCGACCAGATCCTGCTCGTCGGCGGCGAGGCCATCAAGCTCGGCAAGCCGCTCGTCGGCGGCGCCAAGGTCGAGGCGAAGATCGTCGCCCAGGGCCTGGGCAAGAAGCTCATCGTCTTCAAGTTCCGCCGCCGCAAGAACTACCGGCGCAAGAACGGCCACCGCCAGCCGTTCACCGCGCTCGAGATCACGAACATCGTTGCCTGAGTAGAGACGAGGGAGTCATGGCTCACAAGAAGGGTGCAGGCAGCACACGCAACGGTCGCGGCTCGAACGCGCAGATGCGCGGCACGAAGGTGTACGGAGGCGAGAAGGTCAGCGCCGGAAGCATCCTCGTGCGGCAGGTCGGCTCGAGCATCCACGCCGGACACAACGTCGGCGTCGGCAAGGACTACTCGCTCTTCGCCCTGGTCGACGGCGTCGTGAAGTACGAGTGGCGGTCCCGCACCCAGCGCAAGGTGTCCGTCTATCCGCAGGCGTGAGGGGGCCCCGCCTCCTCGCCGTCGACCTCGACGGCACGCTGCTCGATCTCCAGGGCCGCCCGCACGAGCGCGACGTCCGCGCCCTTCGCGCGGCGATGGCGGCCGGCGTCCGCGTCAGCATCGTCACCGGGCGCCTGTACTCGGGCACGCGGGCCACGGTCGAGCACCTCGGCCTGACCGGCCCCGTCGCCTGCGCCGACGGCAGCCACCTCGTTCGCGCGCGCGACCACGCCACGCTCTTCCACCACGGCGTCACCGGGCCGGACGCGCGCCGGCTGCGCGACCTTCTGGCGGCGGCCGGCGTCGCCACCTTCGTCTTCGCCCGCGACGCCATCGGCCACGATCCCGCCGGCGCGCCCTTCGTCGGCTACGTCGCCACCTGGTCGAACGACGTGCGCCCGGGCGCCGACGTCTTCGTCCACGAGCTGTGGGACGCCGCCGACGGCGTGACCGCGGTGGTCGCCCTCGGGACCGAGGCCCAGGTCGCCGCCGCCGCCGGCGCCCTCGAGCGCGACCTCTCCGGCGTGGTGCTGGCGGCGCGCTTCCCCATGCGCCGCGGCGCCCACGCCGGCACCTGGGCCATGATCGTCCGCGCCGCCGGGAGCACCAAGGGCACCGCCGTCCGCTGGATCGCCGGGCACGAGGGCGTCGCCCTGGCCGACACCGTCTGCGTCGGCGACTGGATCAACGACGTGCCGATGTTCGAGGTCGCCGGTCGGTCCTTCGTCATGGGCCACGCGCCCGACGCCGTGAAGACCCGCGCCACCGACGTCCTGCCGGACACGCCCGAAGAGGGCGGCGGCGTCGCCCGGGCGGTCGCGCAGGCCTTCGGCATCGCCGTCGACTGAAGACGCTTGCGCGGCGCCCCGGTCTGGAGCATGGTGCTGTTGTTGAATATGACTTTCAAATGCACATCGGTCGTTGCCATGCTAACGATCTGGGCTGCCGTGACGTCCTTTCCACGCACCGCCGGGGCCACCCCCGTGCCCCTGCCCTTCACCTATCCCTACGAGACCCTGGGAAAGGGCGAGCTCGAGGACGAGCTCTACGGCGACATGACGCCGCTGCGCGTCAACGCCGATCCCACGGGGGCCACCCCCGGTCATCTCTGGGAGCCCGCCTACGTGCTGCAGAACGAGCTCGAGTACGGCGTGACCGACCACGTCGAGCTCGCCTGGTACCAGGTCTTCGAGGCCAACCCCCAGGACGGGGGGTCCAACGCGATGCAGTTCGACGGCTTCAAGTTCCGGGGTCGCTTCCGCATCGCGGAGGCGGGCGAGCTGCCGGTGGACGTGGCGCTCTACCTCGAGCTCGAGGCGCTCCACGACGAGACGTCGCTCGAGGAGAAGGTCATCCTGAGCAAGCGCCTCGGCCCCGTGCACTGGATGGGCAACCTGTGGGTCGAGCAGGAGTACAACCGCCCCTGGGACGCCGGCCGGCAGAACCTCGACTTCGTGGTCAATCCCACCACGGGCTTCACCTACGAGGTCGCGCCCTGGTTCCAGCCCGGCGTCGAGTACTGGGCTCGCGGGAAGCTCGGCGCCACCGAGAGCGGCCCCATCGACGCGCGCAACGACCGCGTGCACCACTTCGTGGGCCCCACGCTGCATTTCGACTGGGGCAAGCTGTGGTGGAGCCTCGGCGTCTACGCGAACTGCAGCGACGCGACGGCTCCCGCGGTGGGCGAGATCTACGGGCCGGTCTGGGTGCGCAGCCTGCTGGGGATCACGCTGTGAAGGCCCTGCGCGCGGCGGCCTTCCTGGGCGTGTGCGGATGGTCCGCGGCGGCGTGCGCGCCGGCCTCGTCGCCCGATGCGTCGCCCATCGCCGCGCTGCACACGCGCGAGTGCGGCCGCTGCCACACGCCGCCCGCGCCGAAGACGCACACCCGCGCCGAGCTCGAAGACGCGTTCGGCCGCCACCGCAAGCGCGCCCACCTCACGCCCGAGGAGTGGCAGGCGATGGTCGAGTACCTCGCGGCGCCGGCGGACTGAGTCGCGCCAGAGTCGATCCCCGAGGCGCCTGAGATCATCCCCGGGTCGTCGGAGATCGACTCGGGTGCGTCGGGGATCATCCCCGGCACGTCGGGGATCGATTCTGGTGCCTCGGGGATCATCCCCGGGTCGTCGGGGATCGATCCGGATGCGTCGGGGATCATCCCCGGGTCGTCGGGGATCGATCCTGGTGCGCCGGGGATCATCCCCGGGTCGTCGGGGATCGATTCAGGTCGGGTTTTGACCACATCATCCCACCGAAGATCGGCTCTCGAGCGGCACCGGCCCAAAAGCGGCGATCTCGATCCCTGACCTAGATGAGGGCCGCGCTGGACGGGGCCCCGGAAAGGAGAACGGATGCCATGACGACCAAGAACAACAACAAGCCGGTACACAAGGAAGAGGACACGAAGGCGATGAACGGAGTGGACCTTCACTTCGCCACCGCGCCGACCCTCAACATCGGCGGAGAGACGTTCACTCCGACGACGCTGAAGGCGGTCTTCCAGGCGGACATCGACGCGATCGACGAGACCGACGCGGCGAGGACCACCTTGAAGCTGAAGGTCCAGGCGGCCGGGATCGCGCGCAAGCGCGTGGTCCAGGTCCGCAAGGTGCTCCTGGCCTTCCTCATCGGGCAGAACGGGCCCGGTGCGGTTCAGGTCCTGGAGGACTTCGGCTTCACGGTTCCCAAGCCCCCCGGGCCGAAGACCGTGAAGGCCAAGGCCGCAGGACAGGCCAAGGCGCAGACCACGCGCGACAAGCAGAAGGCGGCCAAGGCGGCCGAGGCGACACCGCCTCCGCCCCCGAACCCCGCCACGAAGTAGAGGAAAGGCCCGCGCCCGGCCTGGTAGCGTCGCTGTTCGTGAGCGACGCGCGCCAGGCCGGGCTACGGCTGCAGATCGTCCTCGCGCTGGCGGGGCTCATGCTCCTCGCCTTCGTCCCGCTGTTCTTCGCGGTGGCCAGCCTCACCCGGGCGACGGTGCTGGGGGCGCGCGAGCAGGCGGCGCGCGCGCTGGGGAGGGCCATCGCCGCCCACGTGGCCGACGCGCGCGCGAGCGACTCGCCGGGCGCGCTCGATCGCGCGCTGCAGGGGCACGCCGGGTGGGACGCGGTCGACGCCGTCTGCGTCTTCGGGCGCGACGGGGCGCGGCTGGCCTGCGCGGGGGCGCCGGCCGACACGCAGGCGATGCGCGCGCCGCCGCCGGGGAGCGCCGAGACGGCGACCATGGTGCACGCCGCGAACGGGCGGGCGCTCGAGGTGCTGTCGCCGACCGGCGAGCTGGCGGTGGTGACGCGGGTGCGCCTCGACGACGGCGCCGACGGCGGGGGCTCGCTGGTCCGTCTGGTCGCGCTCTACATGATCACCTTCGCCCTGGCGCTGCTGGTGTTCGCCTACTTCGCGCTGACGCGGGTCATCGTGCGCCCGGTGGACCAGCTGGTCGACGCGGCCGACCGCGTGGCGAGCGGCGCGCGCACGCTCCACGTCCCGCGCACCGGGGCGCGCGAGCTGGTCGAGCTCGGGTCGAGCGTGCGGGCCATGGCGGAGAAGCTCATCGCCGAGGAGGCCAAGCTGCTGCTCAAGGTGGAGGAGCTGACCGAGACGACGACGCGCCTCACCGAGGCGCAGGCGCAGCTCGTGCGCAGCGAGCGCATGGCCAGCGTGGGGCGGCTGGCGGCGGGGCTGGCGCACGAGATCGGCAACCCCATCGCGGCCCTGGTGGGGATGCAGGAGCTGCTGCTGGACGGCGATCTGCCGGCCGAGACGCAGAAGGACTTCCTGCAGCGCATGCGGCGCGAGACCGAGCGCATCCACACCGTCATCCGCGACCTGCTCGACTTCGCGCGGCCCGAGGAGCGCGCGGCGCCGGGCAGCAGCGCGCCGGCGCCGGCCGACGTGCGCGCGGTGGTGGACGACGTGGTGGCGCTGGTGCGGCCGCAGAAGCCGTTCCGGGCCGTGCGCGTGGAGACGGCCATCGAGGGCGCGCCGCGCGTGGTGCTGCCGGGGCCGCGCCTGACGCAGGTGCTGCTCAACATGGTGCTCAACGCGGGCGCGGCGGTGGCGTCGCGCGGGCGGGGCGAGGGGCGCGTGACCATCCGCGCGCGCGCCGACGGCGACCGCGTGCGCCTCGAGGTGGAGGACGACGGCCCCGGGATCGCCCCCGCGGTGCGCGACCGCCTGTTCGAGCCGTTCGTGACCACCAAGGAGGTCGGCGAGGGCACGGGCCTCGGCCTCGCCGTCTGCCGCGGCCTGGTCGAGTCCTTCGGCGGCGAGATCGGCGTCGACGCGACCTACACCGCCGGCGCGCGCTTCTACGTTCTGCTCCCGAACCCCACCCCCCTGGCCCCCCGCCCCGCGAGCGGGGCGGAGGGGACGTAGACGAGGTCTGCGGGCCGCTGCGTGCTCCGGCTCGCGAGCGTTCGCTTCACGCTCCCCCCGCCCTGCCTGCGGGGCGGGGGGCGGGGGGGGTGGGGTCGTCGACCCAGGGGGCGAGGGGGACGACGTCGAGGCGCTCCGCCGCCAGCGCGTCGAGGATCGCCGGCAGGGCGCGGACGGCGGCGGGCTCGCGGTCGCCGCGCTCGGGGGCGTCGTGGAGGAGCACGATGGCGCCGTCGCGCAGGTCGCGGCGGACGCGGGCGACCACGTCGGCGACGCGGGCGGAGGCGACGCCGTCGCGGCCGCCGATGGTCCAGCCGACGACGCTGAGATCGAGCGCGTCGGCGACGCGGGCGATGACCGGGTTGGTGTGCCCGATGGGCGGGCGGAACCAGGTGGGGCTGCGGCCGGTGAGCTTCTCCAGCACCGCCATCCCGCGCAGCAGGTCCTCGCGCACGCGGCGCTCGCGGCGGAGCGCGAAGAGGCGATCGTGGGCGTAGGAGTGCAGGCCCACCTGGTGGCCGCGCGCCAGGATGTCGCGGACGACCTCGGGGTGCGCCTCGGCCTTGCGGCCGACGAGGAAGAAGGTGGCCTTCACGCCGCGCGCGTCGAGCGTGTCGAGCACGCGCGGCGTCCAGCGCGGGTGCGGGCCGTCGTCGAAGGTGAGCGCCACGCCGCGGGCGCCGCGGGGGCCGCGCACGACGGCGTCGACGAAGACGCGCCAGCGCAGGACGAAGACGCCGCCCAGCACCAGCGCGGCGTAGACCGCCAGCGCCAGCGCCGCCCAGCCGAGCGGCGGCGGCCCCACCAGCACGGCGCGCGCCGTCATCACCAGCACGCCCACCGTGGCCGCGTACACGACGACGCGCGCCGGGGGCACCGGCTACCTCTTGGCGCGCTTGGGAGCGGCGGCCGCCGGCTCGTCCGCGTCGTCGTCGCCGTCGGCCACGCGGGCCTTGCTCTTGCCGTTGGCGCCCTCCGCGACGCGCTTGCGGTCGGCCGGCGCGTCCTTCTTCTTGTCGTCCTTGTCGTCGCCGCCGGTGTTGTCGAGCTCGAAGAAGCCCCCCAGGAGCGCGGCGATGACCGGCAAGGCCACCGCCGGCAGCTCGCCGATGGGCAGGCTGTCGGGCGTGATGGAGGTGACCGGCACCTGGAAGCCGCCCGCCCACTGCCGCAGGGCGAACATGAGCCCCGCCGCGATGAGGGCGCCGAAGAACGCCTTGAGGCCCGCCTCGATCTTCGCGCCCGACGACCAGATGGGCTTGCCGGCGACGAGGCCGGTGACCACGCCGGTCAGCGCGGCGGCCACGTAGGCGAAGAAGGCGCCGCCGGTGGTCTCGTCGAACACGAGCTGGTGCAGCCCGCCCACCAGGCCGGCCGCCAGCAGGCCCCCGACCACCAGGCCGAGCACCAAGCCGATGAGAAGGCGCCGGAACATGCGTAGCTCACAGCCTGGCCATGCGGCCGCCCTGCGTCAACGAAGACCGCTTCATGCCCGCGCTTCTGCCAGCCGCTCTGCCAGGCGGGTGCGGCGCTGCTCGCGGCGACGCTGGGAGAGCGCGAGCTCGAGCGCGCGCGGATCGCACACCAGCACGACCAGGCGCTTGCCCCGCGTGACCGCCGTGTAGAGCAGGTTCTTCGACAGCATGACGAAGTGCGTGGTGAGGAGGGGCACGACCACCGCCGGGTACTCGCTGCCCTGGGACTTGTGTACCGTACAGGCGTACGCGAGGATCAGATCGTCGAGCTCGCCCGCCTCGAAGGCGACGTCCCGCTCGTCGAAACGGACGGTCATCGTCATCTCTTCCTGATCGATGCTCGAGACGAAGCCGACGTCGCCGTTGAAGACGTTCTTGTCGTAGTCGTTGCGGAGCTGCATCACCTTGTCGCCCACGCGGTAGGTCCGCGCGCCGCGCACCAGGGCGTCGCCGCGCGGGTTGAGGGCCGCCTGGAGCGCCTCGTTGAGGGCGATGGCGCCGGCGGGGCCGCGGTTCATGGGCGTGAGGACCTGGATGTCGCGCACGGCGTCGAGGCCGAACCGCTGCGGGATGCGCGTGGTCACCAGCTCGACCAGCGTGTCGCGGGCGCGCTCCGGATCGCGCCGCTCGACGACGAAGAAGTCGGCGTCGGCCCCCGGCGGCGGCGTCAGCGGCGGATCGCCGTCGTTGATGCGGTGGGCGTTGGTCACGATGAGGCTGCGCGCCGCCTGGCGGAAGATCTGGCGCAGCCTCACGCACGGCAGCGCGCCCGAGGCGATGATGTCGCGCAGGATGGCGCCCGGTCCGACGCTCGGCAGCTGGTCGACGTCGCCCACCAGGATGAGGCGCGTCCCCGGGGCGATGGCCTGGGTCAGGGCGTCGGCCATGGGCAGGTCGAGCATCGACGCCTCGTCGACCACCACGGCGCCGGCCTCGAGCGGGCGGCGGCGGTCGCGCTTGAAGGTGGCGGACTTGGGCTCGAACTCGAGCAGGCGGTGCAGCGTGGTGGCGTCCGCGCCGGTGGCCTCGCTCATCCGCTTGGCGGCGCGGCCCGTCGGCGCGGCCAGGCGCACGTCGACCCGGGCGCGGGCGAGGACGGCCAGGATGGCGCGGACGATGGTGGTCTTGCCCACGCCCGGCCCGCCGGTCACGACCAGCACCTGGCGCGCCGCGGCCTCCTCCACGGCGCGCCGCTGCTCGGGGGCGAGCTCGACGCGCGCCCGCGACTCGAAGGCCTCGACCGCGGCCGCCACGCCCGGCAGGACCTTCGCCGGCGCCGCGGCGATCTCGGCCAGCCGGCGCGCGAGGCGCAGCTCCGAGGCGTGCATCTCGGAGGCGTAGACCACGCGCTCGCCGTGCATGCCCTCGGTCACCGCGCGCCCGGCGAGGACGAGCGACTCGACGGCGCGCGCCAGGCGCGCCTGCACCTCGACGTCGTCCCCGGCCAGGCCCAGCATCTGCGCCGCCCGCTCCATCAGCTCGGGCTCGCCGGTCCAGACGTGGCCGGCCTCGGTGACGTCGTGCAGCACCTGGAGCACGCCCGCCTGCATCCGCTCCGGCGAGTCGGGGGCGACGCCGATGGAGGCGGCGATGCGGTCGGCGGTCTTGAAGCCGACGCCGTGCACGTCGAGGGCGAGGCGGTAGGGCGTGCGCGACACGACGTTCATCGCGCCGGCGCCGTAGCGGCGCACGATGCGCATGGCGAGCGCGGGGCTGGCGCCGTGGGCCTGGAGGAACACCATGACGTCGCGCATCGCGCGCTGCTCGCGCCAGGCGCGCGAGAGGGCCGCCCGCCGCTTGTCGCCCAGGCCCTCCACCTCGCCCAGGCGCTCGGGGTGCTCGTCGAGGACGCTCAGCGAGTCCATCCCGAAGGTGCCCACGATGCGCTGCGCGAGCTTGGGCCCCACGCCCTTGATGAGGCCCGAGGCCAGGTACTTCTCCAGGCCCGCCAGCGTGTCCGGCGCGAGCTCGATGAGCGACTCGACGCGCAGCTGCTCGCCGTGCTTGCGGTCGAGCTCGATGCGCCCGCGGACGCGCACGCGGGCGCCGGGCGGCATGGGCGGGAAGGTGCCGACGACGGCGAGGCGATCGGCGCGGCCGGCGACGGCGAGCTTGAGCACGCGGAAGCTCGACTCCGCGCTCTCGAACGTGACGCGCTCGACCACGCCTTCGACCACCGTCTCGGTCCCCACGGGAGAGCCGCACGCTACTCGCGCGGCCGCGCGCTGCCTAGCAGGGCCGCCGCCGAGGCGCGGGCGCACCAGTTGACTTTCGCGCCATCTCTGCCAAACCGGCTCGCCGTGTCTTCGCTGGTCTCCTACGCCCTGGTCTCGTTCGGATCGGTCTTCTCCATCGTCGATCCCTTCGCGGCGGTGCCCATCTTCCTGGCGCTCGCGGGCGATCAGCCGCGCCGGACGCAGGCGCGGACCGCGCTGCGCGCCTCGGCCACGTGCCTGGCGGTGCTGGCGACGTTCGGGATCGCCGGCAACCTCATCTTCAGCTTCTTCGGCATCACCCTGCCCGCGTTCAAGATCGCCGGCGGCATCCTGCTGTTCGGGGTGGGGCTCGACATGATGCGCGCCAAGCGCAGCGGCACCCGGACGACGAACGAGGAGGAGCTCGAGGCGGAGACCAAGGAGGACGTGGGCCTCATCCCGCTCGGGCTGCCGCTGCTGTCGGGCCCCGGGGCCATCGCCACGGTGATGGTCCTGGTGGGCAAGGCGAAAGACATCCCGCAGCGGGTGGCGCTGTTCGGCGTCATCGTGGCGGTGAGCCTCATCGCCTTCCTCACCCTGCGCTCGGCGGCCTTCGTGGCGCGCGTCCTGGGCAAGACGGGGATCAACGTCATCGGCCGCGTGATGGGGCTCATCCTGGCGGCGGTGGCGATGCAGTTCGTGCTCGACGGGCTGCACGAGGCCTTCCCGCGCGCGCTGGCTACGGTGATGCGAGCGCCGGGCGCTGCGGGCTGACGCCGCCGAGGAGCAGATCGACGCCCCAGGCGATGGCCAGGCCGGCCACGGTGCCGATGACGTCCCAGGTGAAGTCCTTCCAGGAGGGGTCGCCGCCGAGGACGTGGGTGGCGTCGAGCAGCTCCTTGCCGGCACCGGCGGCGAGGGCCACGCCGCCGCCGAGGGCGAGCGACTTCCAGCGGGCGTCGAAGAGCCAGCCGGCGCTGACGCCGTAAGTGGCGGCGGCGATGCCCGCGCTGACGTCGAAGTGCAGCGCCTTGTCGCGGGAGATCCAGGGGTCGGCGTCCTGCGCGCGGGCGGAGGGCGCGAGGGTGAGGCCGACCGCGAGCACGAGGAGCGACGGCAGCAGGGCGCGCATGCGGCGAGGGTATCAGCTGGGTCCGCCGACCTCGGCCACCCAGGCGTCGATGAGGCGGCGCGCGATGCTCAGCGCCGGCGGGATGGGGGGCAGCGCGTCGGCGCGGAACCATCGCGCCTCGAGGATCTCCTTCTCGTCCGGCCGCAGCTCGCCCGAGACCCACTGCGCGGTGAAGCCGATCATGAGCGAGTGCGGGAAGGGCCACGGCTGGCTGCCGAAGTAGCGGGCGCCCGTCACCTCGATGCCCACCTCCTCGCGGAGCTCGCGCGCCACCGTGTCCTCGAGCGACTCGCCGATCTCGACGAAGCCGGCCAGGGTGCTGAAGAAGGGCAGCGGGAAGCGCGCGCCGCGGGCGAGCAGCGCCTCGCCGCCGCGCCGGACCAGGACGATGACCGCGGGCGCGATGCGCGGGTAGGCCAGCAGCCCGCAGGCGGGGCAGCGCAGGCAGCGCTCGTCGGGGACGCGCTCGGTGGGCGTCGCGCAGCGGCCGCAGAAGCGGTGCGTGGCCGCCCATTCGAGCACCTGCGTGGCGGTGCCGGCCGCCATGAAGGTCGTCTCCCCCAGCAGGCCGTAGAGCTCGCGCAGGCCGACCACGGCGAAGGGCTCGGGCAGGCTGGCGTCGGCCGGGACGGCGAGCGCCGGCCCCGCCCCGGTGTCCTCGGCGCGGTCGGCGTCGAGCCCGAGGGTCGCCACGTCGGCGCTGCTCGGCAGGACGGCCCCGTCGACGGAGCGCCGCACCACCAGGCCCCTGGGGTGCACGAGGAACCACGCTCGGGTCGTCATGGGCCCCGCGAGCTTGGGGCAGGGGCCGGACAAAGGAAAGGCCCCGAAGGCTGTGCGCCTCCGGGGCCTCGATCCCACGCTCGGTGCGTGGCGCGCCGACTAGAAGTCGCCGTGCCCGTGTCCGGCGTGGCCGCCACCGCCGCCGCCGCCGTTCTTCTCGTCCTTGGGACGCTCGGCGACGAGGCACTCGGTGGTCAGCATGAGGCCGGCGACGCTGCCGGCGTTCTGCAGGGCGGTGCGCACGACCTTCACCGGGTCGATGACGCCCATGCCGAGGAGATCCCCGTACTGGTCGGTGGCCGCGTTGTAGCCGAAGTCGTTCTTGCCCTCGCGGACCTTGTTGACGACGATCGAGCCCTCGAGGCCCGCGTTCTGCGAGATCATGCGGAGCGGCTCCTCGAGCGCGCGACGGATGATCTGGACGCCGAAGCGCTGCTCCTCGTCGACCTTGAGGCCGTCGAGCGCAGCCTGCCCGCGCAGCAGCGCGACGCCGCCGCCCGGGACGATGCCCTCCTCGACCGCCGCGCGCGTGGCGTGCAGCGCGTCCTCGACGCGGGCCTTCTTCTCCTTCATCTCGGTCTCCGTCGCGGCGCCGACCTTGACCACCGCCACGCCGCCCACGAGCTTGGCCAGGCGCTCCTGGAGCTTCTCGCGGTCGTAGTCGCTGGTGGTGTTCTCGATCTGCTTGCGGATCTCCTCGATGCGGCCCTTGATCTTGTCCTTGGCGCCGGCGCCGTCGACGATGGTGGTGTTGTCCTTGTCCATCGTGACGCGCTTGGCCCGGCCGAGATCGCTGATGGTGACGTTCTCGAGCTTGAGCCCGAGCTCCTCGGCGATAACCTGACCGCCGGTCAGCACGGCGATGTCCTTGAGCATCTCCTTGCGGCGGTCGCCGAAGCCCGGCGCCTTGGCGGCGGCGCAGTGCAGCGTGCCGCGCAGCTTGTTGACGACGAGCGTCGCCAGGGCCTCGCCCTCGATGTCCTCGGCGATGATGACGAGCGGCTTCTGGCTGCGCGCGATCGCCTCGAGGACCGGGAGCAGGTCCTTCATGTT
>DATBQU010000294.1:0-3775 GCA_036560665.1 Polyangiaceae bacterium | reverse complement strand
CCTGTTCCTGCAGATGGCGGTCCTCGCCAGCTTCAGCGCGACGATGACGCTCCCCGGGATCGCCGGTCTGGCGCTCACCGTCGGCATGTCGGTCGACGCGAACGTGCTCATCAACGAGCGCATCCGCGAAGAGCTACGCGCCGGACGCACCGTCCGCGCGGCGGTCGACGCCGGCTACGACAAAGCGTTCTCGTCGATCCTCGACGGGCACGTCACGGTGTTCATCTCGGGCCTCATCCTCGCGCAGTACGGGACCGGCCCGGTCAAAGGCTTCGCGGTGACGCTCATCATCGGCATCATCTGCGGGCTCTTCACGAGCGTCTTCTGCACGCGCCTGGTCTTCGACTGGTGGGTGCGTGGCGCCAAGGTCAAACGACTCAGCGTCGGCGCGGAGTTCTGAGCCATGGAATTCTTCAAGCCGGGACGCGTCTTCGACTTCATGGGCCAGCGGGTCTTCTGGATCCCGCTGAGCTTCATCCTGGTCATCGCTTCGGTGATCCTCACCTTCTACCCCGGGCCCAACTACGGGACGGACTTCCGCGGCGGCACCGAGGTGGAGATCGCCTTCACCAAGCCCATCGACGCGGCGGGCGTGCGCAAGACGGTGGAGGACATCGGCTTCCAGGGGCCGGACGTGGTCCAGGTGGTCGACGCCAACAACCCCTACCACTTCCTCATCCGCGTGCAGGACGTGAGCGCCATCACCGACCAGGAGAAGGAGGCGCTCAAGCGCTCCCTCTGTTACCTGGAGGATCCTGCGTCGCCCCTGGCCGACGAGGCGAAGTGCCCCAAGAACGCGCAGGCCACCGAGGTGAAGTTCAGCGCCGGCGGGGACAAGATCAGCACGCGCTACGACGTCGACCCCGATCTGGAGATGGTCAAGAAGCAGATCCAGAGCGTCTCCGGCGTCGCGCTCCGCGCGAGCGCCAACAACCCGCAGGTGCTCAACCCGCGCGACCACCGCGTCGAGATCCAGCTCCTCAGCAAGGGCGATCAGATGATCGAGCGCATGCAGAAGAAGCTCGGCGCCGACGCGGTCCCCGACAAGGCGCTGCGCGTGGAGTGGGTCGGCCCCAAGGCGGGCAAGCAGCTGCGCGACAGCGCGCGCAACGCGGTCGCCATCGCGGTGGTGTTCATCATGCTGTACCTGGCCTTCCGCTTCGACCTGCGCTTCGCTCCCGGCGTCATCGTGGCCTGCATCCACGACGCGATGGTGGTCATCGGCACCTTCATCGTGCTGCACAAGGAGATCTCGCTCTCCACCATCGCCGCCATCCTCACCGTCATCGGCTACTCGATGAACGACACCGTCGTGGTCTACGACCGGATCCGCGAGAACCTCGGCAAGCACCGCGGCAAGTCGTTCGCGCAGATCATCAACCTGAGCGTGAGCGAGACGCTGTCGCGGACCATCCTCACCTCCGGGGCGACCATGCTCAGCGTCCTCGCCTTCTTCGTGTACGGCACGGGCGTCATCAAGGACTTCATGCTGGCGCTCGTGGTCGGCATCGTGGCCGGGACGTACTCGAGCATCTACGTGGCCGCCCCGCTCACGGAGTGGATCGACAAGCGCATGTCGCGGCGCGCAGACCTGAAGAAGCGCCTGAACGCGCCGGCGCGCGCCACCTGAGGGCCTTGCCCGGGACGCCGTCCGTCGCACAACTTGTGGAGAAACGCGCGGTTGACGCCGCGTCGTCGCCGCGGTTCGGTGCGGCACGATGTTGCAGCTACCGCCGCACGCGAGCGCCGAGGCGCTCGACCTCGCGCGCGCGCTGTCGCTGACGCGCACCGCGGCCGGTGTGCTGCTGGCGCGCGGGCTCGGCGACGCCGCGAGCGGCGCGCGCTTCCTCGATCCGAAGCTGGCCGACCTCACGCCCCCCGGCGCCATGAAGGACCGCGACCTGGCGGTCGGGCGCCTGGCCCGCGCGGTCCGGGCCAGGGAGCGCATCTGCGTCTTCGGCGACTACGACGCCGACGGCGTCACCGCCGCCGCGCTGCTCACGGACGTGCTGCGCGCGCTGGGCGGGGAGGTCGTGCCCCTGCTGGCCGACCGCTTCGGGGGCGGCTACGGCCTCTCGGGGCCCGCGCTGGCCCGCGTGCTGGACTCGGGGGCCACGCTGCTGGTCACCTGCGACTGCGGCTCGAGCGACCACGAGCGCCTGGAGAGCGTCCGCCGCGCGGGCGTCGACGCGGTGGTCATCGACCACCACCGCGTGCCCGAGGCGCCGCTGCCGGCGCTGGCGTTCCTCAACCCGCACCATCCCGCGTGCGGCTTCGCCTACAAGGGGCTGGCGTCGGTGGGCCTCGCGCTCTCCATCGGCGCCGGCGTGCGCGCCGAGCTGGGGGTGCAGCTCGACATGCGCCGCTGGCTCGACCTGGTCGCCATCGGCACCATCGGCGACGTCGCCCCGCTCGACGGCGACAACCGCGCCCTGGTCCGCGCGGGTCTGGCCGTGCTGGGCCGGGGAGGCCGCGCCGGCACGCGCGCCCTCGCCGACGCGGCGGGGGTCGGCGCCTCCATGCCCACCGGCGAGGACGTGTCCTTCCGCCTCGCCCCGCGCATCAACGCGCCGGGCCGGATGGACAAACCCGATCTCGCTCTGGCCCTCCTGCTGGCCACGAGCGACGACGAGGCGCGGCGGCTCGCCGCCGAGGTCGAGGCGCACTGCACGCGCCGCAAGGAGGTCGAGCGGGGCGTGCTCACCGAGGCCCTGGCCGAGCTCGCCGATCCCGCGCTGGCCGCGCTGCCGGGCATCGTGCTGGCCAGGCAGGGCTGGCACCCCGGCGTGGTCGGCATCGTGGCCGGCCGCCTCTGCTCGCGCTTCGGCAAGCCCACCGTGATCATCGCGCTCGACGGCGCGACCGGCCGCGGATCGGCCCGCGCCCCGGCCGGCTTCTCCGTCTACGACGCGCTGGCGCGCTCCCGCGAGGCGCTCCTCGGCTTCGGAGGGCACCACGCCGCCGCCGGGGTCGAGGTGGCCAGCGACCGTGTGGAGGCGCTGCGCGAGCGCTTCTCGGAGGCGTGCGCCGCCATGGGCGTCCCCGCCTCGACGCGCGTCTTCGACGCCGACGCGCGCCTCGAGGAGGGCGACGACCCCGCCCGGGTCGTGCGCGATCTGGCGCGCTTCGAGCCCTGTGGTCAGGCCAATCCCGCGCCTCGCGTCGCCATCGAGGGGGCCCGCGTCATCGAGGCCCGCGAGGTGCGCGGCGGCCACCTGCGCCTCGCCCTCGACGTCGGCGGCAAGCGCCTCTCCTGCTTCGGCGGCGAGATGGGCGGGCTCGCGGCCACCCTCGGCACGCACGCCCGCGTCATCGGCGCCCTCAAGCGCGACACGTGGAGCGGCGGCGACGCCGTGGAGATGCGCCTGGTGGCCGTCGAGCCGGCGTAGCGAGGCCGCGCTATGCTCTGCGCGTGACTCAAGGCGGGCAGTGGGCGAGCAAGCGGCCGGGCGAGGCGTTCATCCGCTTCGTGGGGGTCAGGAAGGCCTTCGGTCCCAAGACCATCTACAACGGCCTCAGCCTCGACCTTCGCCGCGGCGAGACCATCACCGTCATGGGGGCCTCCGGCTCCGGCAAGAGCGTCCTGCTCAAGATGCTCATCGGCCTGCTCAAGCCCGACGCCGGCGAGGTCCTCTTCGACGGGCGCGACATCGCCGGCATGAACGACGAGGAGCTCACCGAGGTGCGCCGCCGCATCGCCTACCTCTTCCAGGGCGCGGCTCTCTTCGACTCGCTCAGCGTCGGCGAGAACGTCGCCTACGGCCTGCGCGAGCAG
>DATBQU010000293.1:0-1872 GCA_036560665.1 Polyangiaceae bacterium | reverse complement strand
GCGCCGGCGCGCACCGCGGCCAGCGCGTTGGCCGCGCCGCACCCGGCGTCGTCGTGGGTGTGGACGCCGACGGGCACGCCGATCCGCGACGCGACGAGGCGCACGCGCTCCTCGATCTCCCAGGGCAGCGTCCCGCCGTTGGTGTCGCAGAGGACGATGGTCTCCGCGCCGCCGCTGGCCGCGGCGAAGAGCGACTCCATGGCGAACTCGGCGTCCTCGCGGTAGCCGTCGAAGAAGTGCTCGGCGTCGTAGACGACGCGGCGCCCGCTCTCCACCAGGAAGCCCACCGTCTCCGCGATCATGCGCAGGTTCTCCTCCGCGCCGATGCGCAGCACCTCGCGCACGTGCACGTGCGACGCCTTGCCGAAGATGGTGCACACCGGCGCCCCCGTCGCCAGCAGCGCGCCGAGCTGCGGATCGTCCCCGGCGGCGATTCCCGCCCGCCGCGTCGCGCCGAAGGCGGCCAGGGTGGCCGACGACCAGGGCAGGTCGCGCGCGCGCTCGAAGACCTCGGCGTCCTTGGGGTTGGAGCCGGGCCAGCCGAGCTCGATGAAGGCGACGCCGAGCTCGTCGAGCAGGCGCGCGATGCGGAGCTTGTCCACAGCGGACAGGCTGATCCCTTCGCGCTGCGTGCCGTCGCGCAGCGTGGTGTCGTAGACGCGGACCGGGCGCGCGGCCTCAGGGGTGAGCGGCTTCATGGCGTTCGATGTCCTCGGTGCGGGCCAGCAGGTACCCGAGCTCGTCGATCCCGCGAGTCAGGCACTCCTTGGCAAAGGGATCGATGTCGAAGAGGGCGCGCGGCCCGCCGACCAGGCCCACCGTCTGGGCGGGGAGATCGACGGCGATGCGGGCCTGGGCGTCGTCGCGCCGCGCCTCGACCAGCCGGGCGTGCAGGGCGGGGTCGACGGCCACGGGCAGGAGGCCGTTCTTCATGGCGTTCTGCCGGAAGATGTCGGCGAAGGAGGGCGCGACGACGGCGCGGAAGCCGGCGCCGACCAGCGCCCACGGCGCGTGCTCGCGCGACGACCCGCAGCCGAAGTTGGCGCCGGCGACGAGGATGCGCGCGCCGGCTGCGTCCGGCTGATCGAGGGGGAAGCCCGGGCGGCCGCGCCAGTCGGCGAAGAGGGCGGCGCCCAGGCCCAGCTTGTCGGTCCCCTTGAGGAACCGCGCCGGGATGATCTGGTCGGTGTCGACGTTGTCCTGCGGCAGGACCACGTAGGTCGAGCCCAGGGTGGTGAACGGCTGCTTGCGCTCGACGGTCATCGCGCGTCTCCCATCAGCGGGCGCGGATCGGTCACGCGCCCCGTCACGGCGGAGGCCGCCGCCGTGAGCGGCGAGGCCAGCAGGGTGCGGCCGCCGCGTCCCTGCCTTCCCTCGAAGTTGCGGTTGCTGGTGCTGACCGCGACCTGCCCGGGGGCGAGCTGGTCGCCGTTCATGGCGATGCACATCGAGCAGCCCGCCTCGCGCCACTCGGCCCCCGCGTCGCGGAACACCGCGTCGAGCCCCTCGGCCTCGGCCTGGCGCTTGACCGCCTTCGAGCCGGGGACCACCAGCATGCGCACTCCCGGCGCGACCTTGCGGCCGCGCAGGACGCCGGCGGCGGCGCGCAGATCGCCGATGCGCGAGTTGGTGCACGAGCCGATGAAGACGACGTCGACGCGCTGCCCCGCCATCGCCGCTCCCGGGGCGAGGCCCATGTAGTCGAGCGCCCGGGCCAGCGCGTCGCGCTCGGCCCCGCTCGTGGCGGAGTCGAGCTCGGGCACGCGGCCGGTGACGGCGACCCCCATGCCGGGGTTGGTGCCGTAGGTGATCATGGGCGACAGCGCGCTCGCGTCGAGTGTCACCGAGGCGTCGTGGGCGGCCCCGTCGTCG
>DATBQU010000292.1:0-12179 GCA_036560665.1 Polyangiaceae bacterium | reverse complement strand
CGAGGAGGAGCGCTACTCGGCCACGCTCGACAAGCACTTCCGGCACGTGGTGCTCAAGATCGGCTACTCGTACAACGGCCCGACGGAGATCGGCGGTCTCATCGTGAGCCCCGACTACCGCAAGAAGCCCGAGAAGCTCGGGCTCCTGATCTCGTACGTGCGGTTTCTCTACATCAAGATGCACCGCGAGCTCTTCAAGGACGAGCTCCTCGCCGAGCTCCTGCCGCCGCTCGAGCCGGACGGGACGTCGCACCTGTGGGACGCCGTGGGCCGCAAGTTCACCGACATGACGTACGCCGAGGCCGACCGGCTCTCGAAGAAGAACAAGGAGTTCATCAAGGGCCTGTTCCCCGAGGGCGCCATCTACGCCTCGCTCCTGCCGCAGACGGCGCAGGACGTCATCGGCAAGGTGGGCGCCGCGACGCGCGGCGTGGAGAAGATGTTGCGGCGCATCGGCTTCAGCTACGCCTTCCGCGTCGATCCCTTCGACGGCGGCCCGCACTTCACCGCGCCGACCGACGAGGTGGCGCTGGTGCAGCGCACGCACGAGGCGCCCATCACGCGCCTGCTCGCGGGCGGCGACCTGCCGAAGTCGCGCGCCCTCGTCGCGCTGGAGACGCCCGAGCCGCCCTACTTCCGCTGCGTGCACACGCCCTGGAGGCAGAGCGGCGAAGCGGGGGCGGGCGCAGGACCTGGCGCAGGAGCCGCGGCCGGCGCCGGCGCCGAGATCGCGAAGGACGCGGCCGAGCACCTGGGCGTGGGCGAGGGCAGCAAGGTCTGGGTGCTGCCCATCGAGTAGCGGTCGCCGCCGTCGTTCCGAAGCGATAGAATCTCGCCAGCGATGGGCCACGAGTTCGTCCCGCCCGACTGCGACTCGCCGCTCGACGTCGCAGCCTACGTGGAAGGGATCCCGCAGGAGGCCTTCATCAAGGGGCTGTTCGCGTCGGCCATCGTCGAGGCGGCGCGCGGGCGCGGGGTGACGCTCCCCGGCGCGCGCGAGCGCTACCACGCCTTCACCGACGTGCCGATGCGCGAGTACGTCCCGGTGCTGGTGGCGGGCGCGCAGGCGGTCCACCCGACCCTGCCGGTGCGCATGGCGCTGCGCAAGGTGGGCCGCGCGTCGCGCGACGCCTTCGCGCAGACCATGTTCGGCCGCGTGGTGATGGGGCGCGTCGACGGCCTGCGCGCCGCGCTCGAGGCGGCGGCCAAGGTCTACCCCATGGCCATGCCGCCGGCCCGCGTCGAGCTGCGCAAGATGACCGACACGCGCGCGGTCCTGCACATGACGGGCATCTACGGCTTCCTCGACTCGCACCACGTCGGCGTCTTCGAGGGCGTCGCGCGCGCGTGCGAGGTCCGCGTCACCACGCGCGTGCGCATGATCTCGCCGTACACGGGGGAGATCGAGCTCACCTGGTGAAGGCCGGCGCGTTCGGCGGCGACGACGACTGACCCGCCTCCGGGGCCTCACGACGGCGCGCGCGTGGCGACGGTGCGCTGCGCGATGGCGAGCTTGTTCTTCGCCGCCAGCACCTGCTGGCGCACGGCGTCGGCCTGGCGCGCCAGCTCGGGCCAGTCCTTGTCGCGCGCCGCCGTCGCCAGCGCCTCGGCCTCGGCCACCACCGCCGCCATCTGCACCTGGATCGCCTGCAGGCCCTCGATGATCTCGCTCTCGGTGGCGCCCGCGCTGCGGCGGGCGGTCAGCTCGTTGGTCAGGGTGTTGACGTGGCTGGCCGACTCGCCGAGCGCGGCGAAGCGCTTCATGAAGAAGTCGTGCTCCTCGGCGCGCGCCTGCACCGTCCGCGCCGCCTCGAGGATGACGTTCATGCTCTCCACCTGACGCAGCCGCGTGGCCTCGATCTCGGCGACGAGCGTGCGCAGCTTCTCCTGCGTCGTCTCGTTGCGGCCGGCCGACTCCTGCACCAGGCGGATGGCGCGTTGCAGGCCCTTCTCGGTGTTGACGGTGGCCTTGCGCGCCTCCTGGGCGAGGTCGTCGTAGGCGCGGAGCTCGTCGTCCAGCGCGGCCGCGGCCGCCACGAGGGGCGAGATGGGCTTCGACATGAGCGGAATCTACCCGCCCGCGGCGGCGCTGTCAGCGCCGTGCGGTTCCTGGGGCGTCCGGTGCAAGATGCCCCGCGACACCCGGGGCGCGGCGCCCCCTTCGCGCACGCCATGCGGCCGCCGCGGTCCGGCACCGCCCTTGCTCATCGACGCGGCATGAACAAGCTCCATGCAGTGGTGCGCGCTCACGGCGCCGGGCTCGTGCTTGCGATCGCCGCCGCGGCGCTCGGCGGCTGTGCTGCCCGCGTCTACTCCGAGCCCGCCTACGTCGGCCCGTCGCCCAGTCCCTACGACGACACCGAGATCGCCTACGACGTCGCGCCCCCCGTCGACATCGAGACCTACCCGAGCTTCACCTTCGGGGGCGGCGTCGCGTACTACGTCGACGGCCGCTGGTACCAGCGCGGCCCGCGCGGCTGGGGCTACTACCGCCGTGAGCCGCAGGAGCTCTCCCGCCATCGCGGCGAGGCCGAGCAGCGCCAGCAGCAGCGCCGCCGCGGCGTGGCCCAGCCGCAGGGGGGACAGGGACGGGAGCGCGGAGGCGAGCGCCCGCGCGACGAGGGGCGCCGGCCCGGGCCGCCGCGCGACGACGGCCGCGACCACGACCACAAGTAACGGGTCGCCGGCCCCCCGGGGTCTCGCCCCCCTCGCCCCCGTGGCGGCTCGCATGGCACTATGGGCGCCATGCGCCTGCCCTCCCTGCGCCGCCTCGTCCGGGGCGGCAGCCTGCCGTACCACATGTTCGACGTCGAGCACGGCGACGCCGAGGCCCGGCGCGCGCGGCGAATGGAGAGCATCTACCACGTGGGGCAAGCGCGCATCTGGGACGGGCGGGACGTCCTCACCCAGCTCATCGCCAAGCACGGCAAGCCCACGCTCCCGCCCGACAAGCGGCGCGCGCTGGCCCGCGTCTTCGCCATCATCATGTGGGGCGAGCTCGCGGCGTGGAAGATCAGCGCCCAGCTCGCCGACGAGATCGTGCCGCTCGAGGCCAAGCTCGCCGCGGCCAGCCAGGTGCACGACGAGGCGCGCCACTTCTACGTGATGCACGACTACCTGGAGGCGCTGGGCGAGAAGCCGGCCCCCATGGAGTTCTGGTCGCAGCGCGTGCTGGAGATGACGCTGGGCACCAAGGACCTGGTCAAGAAGCTCCTGGGGATGCAGCTCACGGTGGAGACCATCGCGCTCGTCATCTTCCAGCGCGTGCGCGAGCTCGAGGTCGAGCCGGTGCTCACCGAGCTCCTGCCGTACTACGAGCGCGACGAGGCGCGCCACGTCGGGCTGGGGGTGCAGCTCGTGCCGCAGCTCATGAACCGCATGTCCATCCCGGGGCTGATCGACGTCGCCCTGTTCCAGCTCGATCTGCTGGTGACCACGCTGGTGGCGCTCAAGACCATCGAGCCCGACCTCGTCGCGCTGGGGGTCGACCCGCGCAGCATGCTGGGGATCGCCTTCCGCAAGCAGGCCGACATCGACGCCGCCATCAAGGCCGAGTTCCCGCTGTGGCCGGAGGATCCGCCGGTGCGGCGCGTCTTCGAGGGCGTGTGCGAGATCTTCTTTCCCGGCGAGGGGGCCGGCGCCCGCGTGCCGATGGCCAGGCGCGTGAAGCACGCCCTGCAGGTGGTGGCGCGCGCGCGGCCCAGCGTGGTCGAGCAGTGGGGCACGCGCGGCGAGCGCTCGCGCACGGCCCATGCCGCCTGAGACCCCCGCGGCGCGCCGCAGCCGCCCCCGATCGAAGCGACCGCCGCCCGGCTCCGAGGCGATCGACATCCGCACCGGCGACGGCTGGTCGCTGCGCGCCGACGTGCACGAGCCGAAGGAGGCGCCGGTCGGCACCGCCGTCCTGGCGCACGCGATGATGGCGCGCCGCAGCGAGTTCGAGCGACCCGAGGGGGCGGGCGTGGTGCGGCTGCTCGTCGACCGCGGGTGGCGCGTCGTCAACTTCGACTTCCGCGGGCACGGCGACAGCGCGCCGCGCGCGCACGAGGGCGCGACCTACTCCTACGACGACCTGGTGGAGCACGACCTGCCGGCGGTGCACGAGTTCGCGCGCTCGCGCACGGGGCGGCGCAAGCCGCTCTTGCTGGTGGGGCACTCGCTGGGCGGGCACGTGGCGCTGGCCGCGCAGGGGACGGGGGAGGTCGCCTTCGACGGCGTGGTGGCCGTCGCCGCCAACGTGTGGCTGCCGGAGCTCGAGCCGTCGCGCGTGCGCTGGCTCGCCAAGCGCGCCGCGCTGTCGGCCATCGTCGCCGTGTGCCGCCGGGTCGGGCGCTTCCCGGCCCGGATGCTGCGCCTGGGGAGCGACGACGAGTCGCGCGCCTACTTCGACGACTTCGCGCGCTTCGCGCGCACCGGCGCCTGGCGCAGCGCGAACGGCGACGACTACCTGGCGGCGCTCGACCGGGTGCGGGTGCCGGTGCTCCAGATCGTGAGCGACGGCGATCGCCTGGCCTGCGTGCCGGAGAGCGGCGCGCGCTTCGTCGCCCGCTGCGGGGGCCGGCACGAGGTGGTCCGCGTCGCCCGCGCCGACGACGGGGGGCCGCCGCCGGACCACATGGGGCTCGTCACCGGCGGGCGCATCGCGAGCGTGTGGGGGCGCGCCGAGGCCTGGATGAGGCGGGTTCCGGTTGCGCCCTGACAGTTCTGTAGTTACAGAACGTTCATGGCCGCCGCCGCCACGCTCGCCCCCGCCCCCTCCGTCGACGCGCGCCCGAAGGGCAGGCCCGCCGGGCGCGTGCCGGCGCTGACCGAGCGCGAGCGGCGCATCGTCCGCGCCCTGGCCGTGGCCGCCATCCCCCCCGGGAGCGTGTTCGAGGCGGGCGGCGAGGGCACGCTGCGCCGCTTCGAGCAGTGGCTGGAGGGCTCGAACGCCTTCCAGATGCGCCTGATGAAGTCGCTGATCTGGGCGGCGGAGCTCGCCGCCATCCCCAGCACCGGCCGGGTCTTGAGCGCCCTGCCGCGCGAGCGCGCCACGAAGTTCCTCGAGGACTGGGCGTCGTCCCGCCTGCACCCGCGGCGGATGCTGCTGCGGGCCATCGTCAGCCCCATCAAGGTGTCGCACTTCGACGATCCGCGCGCCTTCGAGGCCGTCGGCTGCAAGAGCTTCCACGAGCACAAGCTGCCGGTGGCCGAGCCGGCGCGCTGGCTCCAGCAGGTGACCGACGGCCGGCAGGTCGACGCCGATCTCGATCTGGAGTGCGAGGTGGTCGTGGTCGGCACCGGCGCCGGCGGCGCGGCGTGCGCCTACGAGCTCGCGTCGCGCGGTCGCGCGGTGCTGATGCTCGAGGAGGGCGACTTCCACCGGCGCGACTCGTTCAGCGGCCGCACGCAGCCGATGATCAAGAAGCTCTACCGCGACCAGGGCATGACCATCGCCCTCGGCAACGTGGGCATCCCCGTCTTCGCCGGCCGCGCCGTGGGCGGGACCACCATCGTCAACAGCGGGACCTGCTACCGCACGCCCGAGCGCGTCTTCCGCCGCTGGCGCGAGGACTTCGGGCTGCGCTGGTACTCGAGCGCCTCCATGGCGCCCTACTACGAGCGCGTGGAGGCCATGCTGCGCGTCGAGCGCGCGCGCTTCGACCTGTGCGGCGGCGTGGGGCGCGTGGTGGCGCGCGGCGCGGGCAAGATGGGCCTGCGCCACAGCCCGGTGAACCGCAACGCGCCCGACTGCGACGGCCAGGGCGTGTGCTGCTTCGGCTGCCCCACCGCGGCCAAGCGCTCGACCGACGTGAGCTACGTGCCGGGCGCGCTCGAGCGCGGCGCGCAGCTGGTGACGGCGGCGCGGGTCGACGGGATCGACGTCGTGGGCGGGCGCGCCCGCGGGGTGACGGCGCGCCTCGCCTCCGGCCGCCGCCTGCGCGTGCGGGCCGACGCGGTGGTGGTCGCCGGCGGCGCGCTGATGACGCCGCTCGTGCTGCGCGAGGCGGGCGTGTGCAAGGACAGTCCGGCGCTGGGCAAGCACCTGTCCATCCACCCCGCCAACAAGACCATCGCCCTCTTCGACGAGGCCATCGACATGGCCCACGGGATCCCGCAGGGCTACTCCATCGACGCGCTGGCCGACGAGGGGATCATGTACGAGGGCGGCTCGGTGCCGCTCGAGGTCCTGGCGGTGAGCGTGCCCTGGGTGGGGCGGCGCTTCGTGGACCTGATGGCGCGCTACCAGCACCTGGCGCTCTTCGGCTTCATGATCGAGGACACCTCGCGCGGCGAGGTGCGCCCCGGCCCGCGCGGATCGCCGCTCATCACCTACAACGTGAACCGCGACGACGCGGCGCGGATGCAGCGCGCGACGGCCGTGATGTGCGAGGTGTTCCTCGCCGCCGGCGCCAGGAGGGTGTTCCCGATGGTGCCGGGGATGGAGGAGCTGTCGACCCTGGCCGAGGTGGATCGGCTGCGCAAGATGAAGCTCGCGCCGAGCGCCTTCGACGTGACGGCCTATCACCCGCTCGGCACGTGCCGCACCGGGACCGACCCCGCGACCAGCGTCGTCGGCGCCGACTTCGAGACCCACGAGGTCGAGCGCCTCTTCGTCGCCGACGGCAGCGCCGTCCCCAGCGCCCTCGGCGTCAACCCCCAGATGACCATCATGGCCATGGCCCTGCGCGCGGCCGAAGTCATCGACGGGCGGCTCGCATAGCTCCACCGTCATCGAGAAAACCGCAGAGACGTAGAGGACGCAGAGCAACCCCTCTCCCCTCTGCGGCCTCTGCGCCTCTGCGGTTTCTCCCAGAGGCGATCAGCAGGCGCGGTGGCCGCCGCTCGGGAAGATCTTGCCGGGGTTGAGGAGGCCCTTGGGGTCGAAGGCGCGCTTCACGTCGCGCTGGAGGTCGATGAGGGTCTCGCTCTGTTCCAGCGGCAGGTACTGCGCCTTGGAGACGCCGATGCCGTGCTCGCCGCTGAGAGTGCCGCCGAGCTCGATGGTGGCGCGCATGAGCATGCCGATGGCGCGCTCGACCTCGGGGCGCTCGGCGTCGTCGTCCCACAGGAAGTTCACGTGCAGGTTGCCGTCGCCGGCGTGCCCGTAGGCCAGGTGCCGCACGCCGGTCGCGTCGCCGATGGCGTCGGTGCGCGCCAGCAGGTCCGCGATGCGCGAGCGCGGGACGACGACGTCCTCGCTGAGCTTGTGCTTCGCCAGGCGGCGCGTCGCGTGCGACAGCATGCGGCGCGCGGCCCACAGGCGGTCGCGCTGCCCGGCGTCCTGCGCCACCACCACGTCGATGCACCCCGCGCACGCGCTCGCCACCTCGCCCACGCGCAAGAGCGTCGAGTCCGCCGCCTCGCCGTCCACCTCGATGAGGAGCATGGCCCCGGCGCGCAGGTCGATCGACACGCTGGCGGCGCGCACCGCGTCGAGCGTCAGCGAATCGAGCAGCTCGAGGCAGCGCGGGACGACGCCCGCCGCCACGATCGCGCTCACGGCCGCGGCGGCGGCGCGCACGTCGGTGAAGAGCGCCAGCGCGGTGGCGATGGCCGGCGGCCGCGGGACCAGGCGCAGCGTCGCCTCGGTGAAGACGGCGAGCGTCCCCTCGCTGCCGACCAGCAGCGCGGTGACGTCGTAGCCGGTGACGCCCTTGACCGTGCGCTTGCCGGTGCGCACCACGCGCCCGCCGACGAGGCACGCCTCGAGGCCGAGCACCCAGTCGCGCGTCACGCCGTACTTGAAGGCGCGCGGGCCGCCGGCGTTCTCGGCCAGGTTGCCGCCCAGCATGCAGCTCTCGAGCGAGTTGGGATCGGGCGCGTAGAAGAGGCCCTCGCGCTCGACGGCGGCGTGCAGCGCGCCGGTGACGACGCCGGGCTCGACCACGGCGACCAGGTTGGCGCGGTCGATCTCCTTGATGCGCGCGAGCTGGTGCGTGGCGAGGACGATGCCGCCCGCGACCGGCACGGCGCCGCCCGTGCGCCCCGTGCCCCCGGCGCGGGGCGTGACCGGCACCTCGCACGCCTCGGCGATGGCCAGCGTGGCCGCCACGTCGTCGGCCGAGGCGGCCAGGACCACCGCGTCCGGCGCGCGCCCCTCGATGTCGCTGTCGTCGGTGGCGTAGGTGGCGCAGGCCTCGGCGCCGGTCAGGACCTTCGACGGCCCCAGGCGCCGCTCGAGCTCCATCTTCGCGCGGTCGATCGCCGCGCGGCTCGGCAGCTTCACCTCGGGGACGGACACGGTCACGCTGCCCAAGGTTAGCCGTTTACTTCCGGTTGTCCCGCGCGCCTCGTTACGATGCAGGGTGTGAAGACCCTCCGCGCACGCATCGAGCTCGCCACGCCGCTCGGCGTCGGCATCCTGCTGGGCCTCGCCACGGGGATCCTGCTGGGCATGGTGGCCGGGGGGATGGGGGCGCTGGTGGGCCTCGCCGCGGGAGCCGGCGCCGGCTTCCTCGCCGGCACCGCGATGCACCGCGACGAGGGTCGCCGCGCCGCCCGCGCGCGCGAGCTCGACGCCATCATCGGCGTGGCCGGCGGCGATCTCGGCGCCGCCCCGGTGTCGATCCCGCCCCCTGCCGACGAGGCGCCCTCGACGCAGTGGATGGCGGAGTGGCTGACGCCGCCGCCGCCCGTCGCGGGCTGAGAGAACCGAGCGTCAGCGCTTGCGGCGACGGCGCGCGAGCGCGGCGCCGGCGAAGACGAACGAGCCGGCCACCAGCCAGCGGCTGAAGGCGTCCGGCTCGTCGGCCACCGCGTTGCAGCCGCCGCCTCCTCCGCCGCCTCCGTTCGCGCCGCCTCCGCCGCCGTTCGCGCCGCCGGTGGCGCCGTTCCCGTTGCACGGGCTGTACGCCGGATCGTCGTAGACGGTGGCCGTGTGCCGGTTGGAGACGGCCGCCTGCGCCGCCGCCGCCTGGAGCACGAGATCGCCCTCCGACAGCGCGCTGGTCGGCAGGATGGCGCGCATGCGCGTGACCCACGTCGTCGCCGGGTTCATGCCGACCAGCGCGACGGAGAGATCGTCGAAGCCGTCGCACGGACCGCAGGTCGCGGGCGGCGCGCCGAGGCCGCCGTCACCCGCCGCGTCTCCCGCGCTGCCGGCGTCGCCCGCGTCGCCGGGGCTCCCCGCGTCGAGCGGCGACGGGCAGGCGCTGACGCCCTTGCACTCGCACTGCCCGAAGTAGACGCTCGCCAGCGACTGCCCGTAGTACACGCCGGCTCCGCCGCCGCCGCCCTGCGGATAGCACCCGTACCCGTTGCCGGCGTCGGACGCGCTGCCGGTGAGCGCCATGGGCTGCGAGAACTCGGTGAGCCACGTGCGCCCGCTGGCGCCCTGCATCAGCTGCTCGGCCACCTCCTCGTAGTTCGAGCGCGCCTCGGCGTGCAGCCACACCAGCTTCGACTCGTCGAACACCGCGTTCTGGAAGTTCTGCGCCTCGTAGCGCCCCTCGCCGAGGACGTAGAGCATGATCCCCACCTGGGCGCCGACGCCGGCGGCCACCATGCGCAGCGGCAGCGTCAGGCCCGCGCCCGGCGTGACCACGCGCACCGGCTGCATGGCCTGCACGCCCTGCCCGGGGGCGAGGCGCAGCGCGATGAAGTCGAAGCCTCCCGTCACGTAGGCGTCGATGACCGGCCGCGTGGAGGCGGGGATGTCGTAGCTGTTGACGGTGAGCCAGTCGTAGAGCGCGTTGGGGTTGGTCGCGTGCAGCGTCACCGTGTCGTAGGGGCCGATGACGCCCTGGCTGACGACGGTGACCGAGTTGTTGTCGGCGGCGCCGGCGGCGCTGAAGGCCACGTTCGAGCCCGCCCCGCACCCGACGCTGCTGCCCGAGCCGCAGCTGGGCGAGGGGCCGGTGATGGTCGGCGTGCTCAGCGCGTCGAGCGCGGCGAAGAACTCGTCGTGCGACAGCTCGACCTTCGCCCCCGGCATCACCGGCAGCACCCAGGCGAAGTCCTGCGGGGCCCCGGAGTACTTGATCTGGTCCCAGAGCACCGACTGCGTCGGCGATATCGAGAAGGCCATGCGGTGGTCGGTGACCACCGTCACCTCGGTGGGCGGGGCGAAGCAGCCCCCGCAGGCGCGCGCGGGGCGGGCCGCGAGCACCGAGGCGGCGGCGAGGGCGACGATCGAGGCCTGGATGACGACGGATCTCATGGGTTCCTCCGTGTCCGCGCGGTCACGCCGGGCATGACGCCCATGTCAGAGGGGGATGCGCGCAACGTGGCGCTTTCGGCTGACCGCTCGCTCACGGGCGGCCCCTTTCGCAACCGCCATGCCGCCGCGGCGCGCTCACCACGGCCCGTAGCTGCCGCGGAGGCCGAGCGTGACCCAGGTGTGGAGCGAGCGCGCGTCGATCCAGGGCGACACCGGCTCGGCGGCGGGGCTCACGCCGTGGGTCATGAACTCGGCGAAGGTGAGGCCGAAGTAGGGGGCGACGGCGACCGCGCCGCCGCGGATGTCGAGCCCGAGCTCGACGTCGGGCAGGATGGGGCCGGTGAGCGTGGAGGTGACGGAGCTCTTGCCGATGCTGGTCGAGAAGGTCGCCACCTCCCAGCCCAGGCCGACCGCGAGCCACCCGCCGCCGCGGACGTCGGGCGCGAAGTAGAAGCGCGTCTCGGCGCGCAGCTGCCAGTCCTGGCGGGAGCACGAGACGCCGGACGAGTGGCACGGGCTGGTGCCGTTGGGATCGACGCCGTCGCCGAAGGTGAGCGTGCCGCCGAAGTAGACGCGGCGCTCGTAGCGGTACCCGACGTCGACGCCGACGGGGACGGACGCCGTCTCGAGATCGCTCACGTGCGAGGCGAGGCCGGACGCCTTGCCGCCGACGGTCCCGAGGGGAAGCGAGTAGCCGAAGCGCGCGCCGAGCTGCAGGCCGCGCTGGGCGGGCATCGGATCGCGGACGCGCCGCGGGGGATCGTCCCCGTCGTCGGCCGCGCGCGCGGCGGGGGCGACGAGCAGGGCGGCGCACGCGGATGCGCCGGCCACCGCGAGAGGAAGGAAGCGAAGGCTCACGCGGACGATGCTACCCCGGGCGCGGCGGGCGCGGCCGACTGCTCCGCGCCCGCCGCTGAGGGCCACCCGCTACGACTTCGCGGGCAGGAGCAGCGCCTGGGCGGGCGCCTCTGCCTCGGGCGGCTGCGCCGGCGCCGGGGGCGCCGCCAGCGCCTTCTTGGCGTCCTTCTTCTGCTTGGAGCCCTTGGTTCCCAGCGCTTTGCGGGTCTTCTTTCCCTTCTCCGCCGCGGCGGCCAGCACCGCGGGTGTCTTCGTCGCCTTCTTCGGCGGTGTCAGGCCGAAGTCGGCGAGGATCGTGGCGTCGCCGCCGTATGCGGCGAGCACCACCTTCTTGAAGGCCGCGGCGACGGGGGCGACCTGCGTCGCCACCTCCTTCGCGGCCTTCACCGCGGCGGCCCGCTGCACCTCGGCCTGAGTGGCCGCGGCCGCGAGGTCACCGCACTGCTGGAACGACTGCACCAGCGAGGCGGCGCTGGTGCTCTTGCCGTCGAGCATGAGCGTCGCGTTCGCGTAGTGCTTGTTGATACCGACGATGAAACCGAGAACCTCAGCTGCGAGAGGATGAGCGCGCATGGCATTGACCGTTCGCTTGCGTGGCGCACGCGGGATCCGGAGCAACGTGCCCGGACCGTCGCCTGCCCTTCGCCCCTATTTGGTGAAATGTCACCCGTGTCACCCTGGCCGCTCCACGTTCGGCCGCGAGGCGGCCGCCATCCTGGAGGATCGTGGCGTGATTTCGCGGGGGTAGGTCCTGGCGAAGAAAGCGACGGCGGGTGGTCGATTTTCGTCGTCTGGGAGGACTCGTGTCACCACCGCGGTGCGTCGAAGGACGGTGAAGAGCATCCGCTCGCCCGGTGCGACGCCGAGCTGCACGGGGGTGGACACGACGTGATCCGAGGTGTCGAGGGCGTCGACAGAGGGTGCGAGGGCGTGATCAGGCTTGTCGAGGAGTGGATCAGAGGCGGCGAGGGCCTCGACAGGGGTGTCGAGGACACCGACAGAGGGTGCGCGCTGGTGATCAGGCCTGTCGACGACCCGATCAGAGGCTGCGAGGACGTGGACAGGCCTGTCGAGGCGCTCGACAGAGGGTGCGAGGACGTCGACAGGGCCGACGACGCCCTCGACTCCCCCGTCCAGGCCGTCCTGGGTCGCGGCGCGGACCTCGGCTATACCGGGGCGC
>DATBQU010000291.1:0-16079 GCA_036560665.1 Polyangiaceae bacterium | reverse complement strand
GAGCGCGCTGCTCGAGGCGATGCAGGAGCGGCAGGTGACCATCGGCGACAAGACCTACCCGCTGCCGGAGCCGTTCGTGGTCATGGCCACGCAGAACCCCATCGAGCAGGAGGGGACCTACCCGCTGCCCGAGGCGCAGATCGACCGCTTCATGCTGATGGTCAACGTCGGCTACCCGACGCGCGAGGAAGAGCGGAAGATCATGGACCGCATGACGCAGCCCGAGCCGCTCAAGGCGGAGCCGGTGGTCACGCCGGTGGAGCTGCTCGACGCGCGCAAGGTGGTCAAGCAGGTGTACGTCGACGAGAAGGTGAAGGAGTACATCGTCGACGTGGTGTTCGCGACGCGCGAGCCGGCCAAGCACGGCCTGAAGGACCTGGCGCCGCTGGTCGAGTTCGGGGCCAGCCCGCGCGCCAGCATCGCGCTCAACCTGGCCGCGCGCGCGCACGCCTTCCTGCGCCACCGGGGCTACGTGACGCCCGAGGACGTGAAGGCCGTCGGGCCCGACGTGCTGCGCCACCGGCTGGTGCTCACCTACGAGGCCGACGCCGAGGAGGTGACGAGCGAGCAGATCGTCAAGCGGGTGTTCGAGGTGGTGGAGGTGCCGTAGCCCCGCCATTTGGACTTCCGCCGGGGAGTGTGATCAAAGGATCGGATCGTGTCCTTGCCTTCTCCGGGAGCGCGCGACGACCGCGGCTGCATCCCCTGTGTGCGCCTCTTCGCCGAGCACGTCCTCGTCACGCGCACCGACGGCCTCACCTGCGAGGTCGAGGAGCCGCTGGTGCCGCTCGTCGCGCTCAGCTTCGACTACGGCGGGACGCGGGTGCTCGGCGGCGACGAGCGCACGCGCGTCTTCCGCTCCGACGCCGCCGGGCTGCAGACCGTGGAGCGCGACCGCGCGGCCGAGCACGAGGCCAGGCGCGTCCTCGAGCGGCTGGGCGCGGTGGAGCTCGCCTGCCTCGACGACGTCGCGCCGCCGGAGGGGTGCGAGGCGGACTACGTGGTGCGCGCCGACGGCGACGAGCACTCCTTCTGCGCGTTCACCGCCCGCGCGCTGGCGCAGGGCCGGGCGCTGGGGTGGCGGATGGAGGTCGACCCGGGATACCCCTTCCGCGTCGTCGAGCGCGAGCCGACCTGGCACGCGCGGCTCGAGCCGTGCGACGCGCCGGCGGACTGGTTCGGCCTCGAGCTGGGGGTGGAGATCGACGGGGCGCGGGTGGACCTCCTGCCCGTGCTGCTCGAGATGCTGGAGCGCCTCGACGCCGACGGCGGTCTCGACGCCCTGGCGTCTTCCTGCCGCGCCACCTGGGCCCTGCGGGTCAACGAGACGCACCACGTGACGGTGCCGCTCGACCGGCTGCGCGCGCTGCTGCGCGTGGTGGCCGAGCTCTACCAGGGCGAGCACCGCCACGGGCGCGCCTTCCCCGAGGTGCGCGCCGGGGCGCTGGTCGAGCTCGACGCCGCCTTCCGCCGCGGCGGGGCGGCCATCGTGTGGAACGATCGCGCCGGGGTGACCGAGCGCGCCCGCGCCCGCACCGGCCCGCTCCGGCCGGCGGAGCCCCCGGCTGGGCTGCGCGCCACGCTGCGCTCGTACCAGGCCGAGGGCGTCGCCTTCCTGCAGCGGCTGCGCGAGGCCGGTCGGGGAGGCGTGCTGGCCGACGAGATGGGCCTCGGCAAGACGCTGCAGACCATCGCCCACGTGTGCGTCGAGCTCGAGCAGGGCCGGCTCGACGCCCCCGCGCTCGTGGTCGCGCCCACCACCCTCGTCGGAAACTGGGCGCGCGAGCTCGCCCGCTTCGCGCCCGGGCTCCGCGTCGTCGTCCTGCACGGCCCCGAGCGCCGCGCGCGCTGGAGCGAGGTGCCCGGGGCGCACGTGGTGGTCACCACCTATCCCGTGCTGGTGCGCGACGAGGACCGCTTCGCCGAGAGCCGCTTCCACCTGGTCGTGCTCGACGAGGCGCAGGCCATCAAGAACGCGCGCAGCCAGGCGCGCCGCGCCGTCGAGCGCGTCCCCGCCGCGCACCGCGTGTGCCTCACCGGGACCCCGGTCGAGAACCACCTCGGGGAGCTCTGGTCGATCTTCGACTGGCTGTCGCCCGGTCTGCTGGGCGACGAGCTCGCGTTCCGGCGCTTCTGGCGCCAGCCCATCGAGCAGCGCCGCGACGCCGAGCGCCTGGCCGCGCTGCGCGAGATCGTGGCGCCCTGCGTGCTGCGCCGCCTCAAGCGCGACGTGGCGCGCGAGCTCCCCCCCAAGACGGAGCTGCCGGCGCCGGTCGAGCTGGGCAGCAAGCAGCGCGAGCTCTACGAGGCCATCCGCGTGGCGGCGCACGCCGACGTGCGGCGTGCCATCCGCGCCAAGGGCCTGGCCGGGTCGGCCATCGCCATCCTCGACGCGCTGACCAAGCTGCGCCAGGTCTGCTGCGATCCACGGCTGGTCGCCATGGACGCCGCGCGCACGGTGCGCGACTCGGCCAAGCTCGACGCGCTCCTCGCGCTGCTCCGCGACCAGCTCGCGGGCGGCCACCGCGTCCTGGTCTTCTCGCAGTTCACCAGCATGCTGGCGCTCGTTGCGGAGGCGCTGCGAGGGCGCGGGGTCCCGCACCTGGTGCTGACCGGCCAGACGCGCGAGCGGCAGCGCGTCGTCGACGCCTTCGAGCAAGGGCGCGCCGACGTCTTCCTCATCAGCCTCAAGGCGGGGGGCACCGGCTTGAACCTGACCGGCGCGGACACCGTCGTGCACTACGACCCGTGGTGGAACCCGGCGGCGCACGCGCAGGCGACCGACCGCGCCT
The DNA here is from genome assembly GCA_036560665.1 of Polyangiaceae bacterium. GTDB lineage: Bacteria > Myxococcota_A > Polyangia > Polyangiales > Polyangiaceae > Palsa-1150. Next base: position 13,287 of record DATBQU010000291.1, on the reverse strand, counting down.
ACCGCATCGGGCAGACGCGACCGGTGTTCGTGCACAGCCTGTACGTGGCGGGCAGCGTCGAGGAGCGCGTCCTCGCGCTCCAGGAGAAGAAGCGCTGGCTGTCGACCGCCCTGCTCGGCGACGGGCCGGGCGGCCCCGCGCTGGGCGAGGCGGAGATCGAGGCGCTCTTCGCGCCCATCGAGGGGCAGGGCCCGGGTCCCTGAGGGGGGCCTCCTCCCGTGCGCAGCGGCACGTCGCATGCTCGGTGGATGGCATGCCCCCATCTCCCTACCGGCTCTCGGCTCGTTCCAGGGGGATCGGCCGCGAGTCCCGCCTCGGCACCTTCGTGATCGTCCTCGCCTGGCTGGGATTTCTTTGCGGGCTGCTGGCGGTGGTCGAGGCCGAACGCCCCACGCCGCTGCGCCCTGCGGCGAGCATGGGGGCCCCATCGACGACGCTGCAGGGCTGGAGCAGCGGCGGGGGCGCGCCCTCGTGGAGCCGGGGGCGCGGCGGAAGGGCTAGGGGGTCGAGGCGGTGAGGCCCTCGACGCACGAATACAGGCCTCCCGGGCATCCTTGCGAGATGCAGCGGGCGATCTGCTTCTTGCCGGCGTCGTTCACCCCCGAGAGCATGGCCACGCAGTCGGTCTTCTTCGCCCTGCACGAGGTGACGGCGATGCCGCACAGCGAGTCGACCGTCGTGTTCGGGCACGCCTGCTTCAGCGCCCTCCGGCTGCACGAGTACGTCGCCGAAGGATCGCAGAGCTGCGCGCTGGTGCGGGCCGTCAGGCAGGAGATGGCCGCCGCTGCGACCCGGGAGTCGTAGTAGGCGCGAAAGGTGGCGCACTTCTGCGCGGGGAAGGTGTTGGCCGGACAGCTCGGATCGGGCGGCGGCAGGCGGCAGTCGGGAACGGCGACGGCGTCGTCGCCGAGGCACGCCGGCGGGGGCTGATCCGGGTCGGACGACGCAGACGGGGCCCCCCGATCGGCGGTCCAGAAGGCCGAGGCGGGCTTGGCCTGCGAGTCGTCCTCCGCGGGCGGCGGCGTGGTGCCCATGTGGCCTTGGAGGTAGCAGGCAGGGGCGACCGCCATCGCGCCCGTGAGCGCGAGAAACAGAGCACGATCGATCGGCATCCGGTGAGCCTCCTGCCACCGGCAACCCTATCACCCTCCGCGGACCACCTTCTGTCCGGCCGCGAGGCGCAGCGCCTCGTGGCTCGTCTCGCGGCCGCCTTCGCGGATGACCAGCGTGTGGTCGCCCTCGTCGAGCAGGACCGCCGCGGGGGCCAGCCCGACGATGGCGCCGTCCACCTCGACGCGACCGTGCAGCGAATCGACCTCGACCACGGCCCCCGCCGTCCCCTGCCAGCGCCGGGCGAGGGCGGCCACGCTTCGCTCCTCGTCCTCCACCGCGGCGGACGACGGGCGCTTGCGCCCGTCGCGCAGGGCCATCACCCCGGGGGATGCGAGCGCGCTCGGGGGGCGGCCCGTCGGCTCCAGATCGGCGTTTCCGTCGAGCGCGCGGACGACGGCGTCGCCCCCCGCGTCCTCGATGGAGAGGGTCCCCCCGTGCACGACCACCGCGCCCGCCGGGAGCACGATGCGCAGCTCGTCCCCTGCGGAGGCGACGACGAGGGCCCCGCGCTTGACCTCGATGGTCGCCGACGACGTGCCGAGCTCGGCCAGATGCGCCTCGCTGTCCCCGCCCAGGCACACCCGCGACGCGTGCACGCTGAAGCAGGCGTTGCCGTGCCCGGTGTGGACGATCGCCCCCGACGCCAGCGTCTGAGCGACCTTGGCCGGCGTGGCGTCCACGCTGGCGTCGCCGGCGACGATGACGAGGCGCGGCCGGTCGAGGCCGAGGCGGGGCGGCTGGCTCCGCCGCCACCCCACGAGGCCGATCACGACGGCCGCGACGCCCCCGCCGGCGAGGCCGAGATAGAGCTTGCGTCGCTGCATCCTCGGCCGCTCTATAGCCCCGTTTGGCCCCCCGCTGAAGCCCAGGAATACGCGGCGCGACCCGATTGTCCCAGCACCGTGCTAGAAGGGCCCGCGCCCCAGGCCCCACCTCGACCCCCGCGTTGTCATCGTGATCCCGAAGGAGCTCCTCGCGGCCCTCCGCACCATCGAGATCCACACCGCGCGGCTCGCCAACGAGCAGCTGTCCGGGACGTATTCGTCCAGCTTCAAGGGGCAGGGCCTGGCCTTCCGCGAGGTCCGGCCGTACCAGCCGGGCGACGACGTGCGCTCCATCGACTGGAACGTCTCGGCGCGGATGAACGACACCTTCGTCAAGGTCTTCGTCGAGGAGCGCGAGATGACGGTGATGCTCGTCGTCGACCTGTCGGCGAGCGAGCGCTTCGGGACGAGGCGGGCCTCCAAGGTGCGCGTCGCCAGCGAGGTGGCGGCGCTGCTCGCCTTCAGCGCCATCCGCAACAACGACCGCGTCGGCCTCATCGTGGCGACCGACAAGGTGGAGCGCATGGTCCCGCCCAAGAAGGGCGAGAAGCACGTGATGCGCGTGGTGCGCGAGATCCTCGGGTTCGAGCCGCGCTGGAGCGAGGGAGCGGGGCACGCCTACGACGAGCGGGGGCGGATGCGGCTCGGGGCGGCGACGAACCTCAAGGCGTCGCTCGAGTCGCTGGTGCGCATCTCGCGCCGGCGCAGCATCGCCTTCGTGGTGAGCGACTTCTACGACACCGGCTACGAGCGCACCCTCGCCCTCGCGGCCGCCAAGCACGACGTCGTCCCCGTCGTCCTGGTCGATCCGCGCGACGCGCACCTGCCCGACGTGGGCCTGGCCAGCTTCGAGGATCTGGAGAGCGGCGAGAGCGTGGTGGTCGACACCGGCGACCCGCGCGTCCGCGCCTGGTACGGCGCCGCCATGAAGAAGCTCACCGAGTCGCGCCGCACGGCCTTCCACAAGCTGGGCCTCGACGCGGTCGAGATCGAGACCGGCGGCTCGTTCGTCCGCCCGCTGCGCGACCTCTTCGCCCGCCGCGCCAAGAGGATCCGGCGATGAGCCAGAGCAGGACCACCGAAGATCGGAAGATCAGGAAGCGGTGGTGTTTCGCCGTCTGGTCCTTCCAGATCTTCACGATCTTCTGTCTTCTCTCTTCTTCTGCGCGGGCCGAGTGCGTCGAGACGGCGGCGGGGGCGGAGCGACCGCAGATGGTGGACTCGTTCCCGGAGCGCGGGACGAGCGGCTACTCGGCCACGCTCCACGTCGTGGTGTCGCACGGGAAGGGAGAGACGGTGCTGCCGCGCGGGCTCGAGCTGCAGGGCGAGAGCGACACCGCCCGCTCGCTCAAGAGCGCCGGGTTCGCGCTGCCGGATCAGGACGGAGGCGCCGCGGCGCGCCTGTCGAGCATCGACACGGACGCCAGGGCCGGCCGCCGGCAGACCACGCTCGATCTGCCGCTGGTGGCGCTGCCCGGCGAGCCGGGTCGTCACACCCTGGTCCTGCCGTCGCTCCCGGTCTCGATCGCCAGGGCCAACAACGACGTCGTCACCCTGTGCACCAGGCCGCATACCATCGTGGTGGAGGACCCCACCGCGTCCACGCCGGACGCGCAGCCCCGGCCCAACCCGGAGCCGCGCGTGCAGCGCGAGGAGTGGGTGGCCCTGGAGCGCGCGCTGTCGTGGGGGGCGCTGGGCGTGCTCCTGGGAGGGGCCGCCGCGTGGTTCGGCTACCGCTGGCTGAAGCGGCCGAAGCCGGTGCCGCCGCCGCCGCCCCCGCGCCCGCCCTGGGAGGTCGCCCTCGAACGCCTGGACGAGGTCCGGCACGCCGGGCTGCTGGAGACGCAGCGCTTCTCGGAGTTCTTCGATCGCGCCAACGACGCCGTGCGCGAGTACCTCGGCGCGCGCTTCGGCTTCGACGGCCTGGAGTCGACCACCGACGAGACCATGGCGGCGCTGCGGCGCGCGCCGCACTTCGGCCTGCCGCTGCCCGAGGTGGCGGCGTTCCTCCAGGAGTGCGACCTGGTGAAGTTCGCCGACGTGACCCCGACGCTGGACGACTGCGAGCGCACGCTCTCGCAGGCCGAGCAGGTGGTGCGACGGACGATGCCGGCCCAGCCGGCGCCCGCGGCCTTCGCCACGGAAGGGGCCCGGGCATGAGGGCGCGGTGGGTGCGCGCAGCGCTGGTGGCGCTCGGTACGCTGGCGGTGCTCGCGCTGGCGCTGGTGGGGCCGGCGTTGGCGCGCGGCGAGGCGTGGAGGAGCGCGACGTGGACGGCCTGGCCCGGGCCGCTCGGCGACCACCCGTCGACCGCCGACACGCTGGCCTGGCTGGTGCGCGTGGGCTGGTGCGCCGCGCTGGCAGCGGCGCTTCTCATCGTCCCCTACCTGGTGTGGAGGATGACGCTGGGCGCCGACGCCCGCGTGCCTCGCCTGGGCGTGCCGACCATCGCCGCGCTCGCGCTCGGCCCGCGGGGCTGGCGCACGCCGCTGCGGGACGTCCCGGGCATGCTTCGCGGCGCGGCCCTGGTGCTGGCGGTGCTCGCGCTCGGGCGGCCCCAGAGCGTCCTGCGCGGGGAGACCGCGGAGGAGAAGGGGATCGACATCGTCCTGGTGCTCGATCTGTCCGGCTCCATGTCCGCCGTGATGGACGCGCCGCGGGACGCGACCCCGGGACCCGGCGGGCGCACGGCGAAGCACCGCCCCACCCGCCTCGACGTCGCCAAGGACGTGCTGGTCGACTTCGTGCGCCGGCGCAAGACCGACCGAATCGGCGTGGTCGTCTTCGCCAAGCAGGCCTTCGTCCTGTCGCCGCCCACCCTCGACTACGGCCTCATCACGTCGCTGGTCTCCAAGATCGAGCTGGGGGTCATCGACAGCAGCAAGACGGCCATCGGCGACGCGGTGGGGACGGCGGTGGCGCGCATGCGCCGCAGCGACGCGCGTAGCAAGGCGGTGGTCCTGCTCACCGACGGCGACTCCAACGAGGGGGTGATCTCGCCGGAGTACTCGGCCCACCTGGCGCAGAAGGAGGCGGTCCGCGTCTACACCGTCCAGATCGGCAACGGCGACGACGTCGACGTTCAGATGGGGACGGACCTCTTCGGCCAGCCGGTCTACGAGCGAAAGCACTTCCCGGTGAACCCCGAGCTGCTCCGCCGGATGGCGCACGACACGGGGGGCGAGTCGTTCATCGCCACCGACAAATCGGGGCTCGAGGACAGCATGCACTCCATCCTCGACCACCTGGAGAAGACCCGGTTCGAGGCGCAGGCGTCCACCATGGAGGACCTGTTCCCGCTGCTGCTGGTCCCTGCGGCGCTGCTCGTCGCGCTGGAGGCGCTGGTGAGGCTGGCGCTGGTGCGGAGGTTCCCGTGAAGTGGGGGCACGACTTCGGCTCGCTGGTGGGGATCCTCGTCGCCGTCTTCTGCGCGCTGGCGGTGCTCGGCTACGCGGGCGCCATCGTGTGGGCGAGCCTGCGCCAGGCGCGGGCGGCGAGGACCTACGGCGAGCCCGGGCTGCTGGCCCAGCTGACGACGTACGACGCGACGGCGCGCCGCGCGGTGAAGTCCGTTCTCCTGGTGGCGGCGATGCTGCTCGCGTTCGTGGCGCTGGCGCGGCCGAAGTTCGGCAGCGGGACCAAGATCGTCCCCGCCACCAACCTCGATGTGGTCATCGTGCTCGACTACTCAAAGAGCATGTACGCCAGGGACGTCGTCCCCAGCCGCATCGCGCGCGCCAAGGCCGAGGTGGCCCGGCTCATCCAGGACCTGCCGGGCGCGCGCTTCGGCGCCGTGGCCTTCGCCGGCGAGCCCATGAGCTTCCCGCTGACCAGCGACGGCGCCGCCATCGCGCAGTTCTTCCGCCAGCTCGATCCGAACGACATGCCCGTGGGCGGCACCGCCACGGCGCGCGCGCTCGAGCGGGGGCGCGAGCTGTTCTCCCGCGACCCCAAGTCGAAGGACCACGTGCGGGTGATGGTCCTGGTCACCGACGGGGAAGACCTGGAAGGCGATCCCGAGAACGTGGCCCGCAACTGCCAGACCGAGGGGACCCGCATCGACGTGGTGCAGATCGGCGGTCGCGCCCCGGAGGTGATCCCGGAGGTCGGGCCGGACGGCAAGATCGGCGGCATCCGCCGCGACGACGAGGGCAAGCCGCTGACCACGCAGCTCTCGGCCGAGGGCGAGGCGCAGCTGGCGCGCGTCGCCCAGGTGACCGGCGGCACCATCGTGCGCGCCGAGCACGGCGACACCGGGATCGACCAGATCGCCCGCGCCCTGCAGAAGGAGATGCGCGAGGAGCTGAGCGAGAAGGTGGAGACGGTCTACGCCGAGGAGTACACCTGGCCGCTCGGGCTCGCGGTCATTCTCTTCATCATCGAGGCGCTGGTGGGCGAGGCGCCCCGGCGCAGGAAGGCGGCCGCGTGAGGCGCCCCCTGCTCATCGCGTCGGCGGCTGTCGCCTGCGGCTGGCTGGCGGCGTGCGGCTGGAATCCGTCGCGCCCCTTCGACCGGGAGGCGCCCGCGGTGAAGCAGGCCATCGCCGACCTCGACGGAGGCGACGCGGGGAGCGCGACCGACCGGCTCGAGGACTACCTGTCGACGGGCGTCTGCAAGGACGGGAGCATCGGGACGCCGGAGATCCTCAAGCGGCGGGCCGACGGAACGCTCGATCTCGGGCTGTCCCTCTTCCGTATCGGCGAGCAGTTCGGGCGTCGCTTCGGCGAGGAAGAGGTCGACGCCGGGGCCGACGAGCAGACGAGGGCGCAGCGGCACGCGCAGGTCGAGTGCGCCCGGCGGGTGGTGGAGGCCATCGCCGACGACGACGGCGTCGCTCTCGACCTGAAGGCGCGTGCGCGTTACCTGGCCGGCAACCTCGCCTTCCTCGACGGCGACTACGAGGGCGCGGTGCGCGCCTACGACCGCGCGCTGGTGCTGGCCCCGGGCGAGGTCGACGGCGGTGACGCGGTGGGCCGCGACGCGGCCTGGAACCGTGCCATCGCCCTGCGCCGCATCGAGGACAAGAAGGACGCCGGCAACGACGCCTCGCCCGATGCCAGCCAGGACGCCAGCCAGGATGCCAGCCAGGACGCGCCGCACGACGCGCCCCCCGAGGCCGGCAAGGACGCCTCTCCGGAGGCGGGTCCGGACGCCGGAAAGGACGCCGGTCAGGACGGACAGGACGGCGGCGCCGACGGAGGCAAGGACGCGGGCCAGCCGCCGTCGCAGCCCGACGGCGGCAACGACCAGCCGGAGGCCGGTGCGCAGCCACCTCCACCCACCACCGACGAGGACGAGCGCATGCTCGATCAGCTGGAGAGCGCGCCCACGCTCCAGCAAGAGGAAGCCAAGCGCACCGGCAAGAAGCGCGTGCGGGGGATGGCCGACAAGTGAAGAGCCTGGTCGCCCTCCTCTTCGTGGGGCTGCTGCTCTGCGGTCGCAGCGCATGGGCCCAGAGCCCCGCGCAGATGCAGGTGCAGGCGGATCAGGACACCGTCGCAGTGGGAGACGTCGTGCACCTCGAGCTGAGCGCGCAGAGCGGCGAGGCGATGCCCACCGATCCGCAGCCCGGGGCGACGCCCGGCTTCGTCGTGCGGGGTCGAAGCTCGGCCCCCTCGCAGACACACATGAACATCAACGGCACGCGCATCGATCGCTTCGGCCTCACCGTCGACTGGGCGCTCCAGGCCCAGCGCGCCGGCGTCTTCAGCGTCGGGCCGCCGAGCGTCGTCATCTCCGGCACCCGCTACGCATCGCACGCGGTGACGGTCCGCGTCGTCCCCGCGGGCCAGGTGCCGCCGCGCCCGCCTCCGCCGGCCGCCCAGCCGCCGGGGCAGGCGCCCTTCGGCTTCTCGCCGTTCGATCCGTGGAAGGGGCTGCTCCAGGGCGCCGACCAGGGCGAGCCCGAGCCGTCCTCGCCGCCGGCGGGCACGACCGATCCCAAGCTCGCCCTCGACGCTCCGCGGGGGCCCATCTACTTCCTGCATGCCACCGTGGACACGGCGACTCCCGTCGTCGGCCAGCAGGTCACCTTCAGCGTCTACGAGTACATCGACACCGGCGCGACCAGCATCGAGGTCGACGACTCGGAGGTCCACGACGCGACCGCGGCCGACTTCGTGAAGCGCCCCCTGCTCCGCGAAGACCAGGACGCGCTGCTGGCCGGGTACGCCGCGGTCGGCGGGCGCACCTGGGTGGTGAAGCTCGTACGCCGCTGGGCTCTCTTCCCGCTGCGCGCGGGCGAGCTGACCATCGGACCGATGAGCGTGACCATGGTGCGGCCGCGCAGCGCCGCGGGCCAGAAGCGGACGACGGAGACGCTCCGCCTGCGCGTGAGCGAGCCCCCTGCCGCCGGGCGCCCGCCGGGGTACGCGCTCGGCGACGTCGGCCATTTCTCGTTGACGGCGCAGGTGACGCCGCGCGAGGCGGAGCAGGGGGGCGCGGTCGGCGTCCACGTGGAGCTCTCGGGCACCGGCAACCTGCCGAGCACCCTCGTCCCCCCGGCGAGAGAGGGCCTGGAGTGGCTGGCGCCCGAGGTGCACGAGCAGGTCGGGGCCATCGGGCACGACACGTTCGGCGGCAAACGGACGTTCGACTACGTGGTCCGGGTGCGCCGTCCGGGGGAGATCGATCTCGGCGAGGTGACCTTGCCCTTCTGGGATCCCGAGCAGAAGCGGTACGACGTGGCGCGCGCGGCGCTGGGGGTCGTTCGCGTCAAGGCGTCGCTGGCGGCCCCGGGCGCGTCGAGCGATCTGGCAGACCGGGAGAAGCTGCCGGGATTGCCGGCGCCCAGGGATGCCCTGGAGGGGATGCACGCCGCTCACGCCCACGCCGACGACTCGCCCCTCTTCTGGCTCGCGGGGGTGGGGGCGTGGCCGCTGGCGTTCGGCGTCGCCGTCGCCGGTCGCGCGGCCGGGCGACGGGCGGCGGCGGCGTGGAGGATGCGCCGGGCATCGCCCGCGACGGAGCTGAAGGCCCGGGTCTCGGCGGCCAACGCCGCGTGCGTTGGCGAGGACGCGCGCGCCGTCGACGCTGCCATCGCGCGGGCTCTCGAGGCGGCCGCGGTGGCGCACGCGGGCGTGAGCGTGCGGGGCGCCGTGGGCGACGAGGTCCTCGGTCGCCTGGAGAGCGCGGGCGTCGCCCCCGACGCGGCGTCGCGCGTGGCGGAGCTGCTGCGCGAGTGCGAGGCCGCTCGCTTCGCCCCCGACGCGTCCGACGTCGGCGCCGCCCGCGATCGATGGGCGCGCGCGCGGGGCGCCATCCGACAGCTCGAGAAGCGAGCATGAGGCTCTTCCCGTTCATCGTCCTCGCTGTCCTGGTGACGGCGCACGCGGCGCGCGCCGACGACGAGACGGTGGGCCTGTTCGGAGCCGCCACGCAGGCCCTGCACGACGGCCGTGCGGGAGACGCCATCGCGTCGCTGGAGGCGCTCGCCGATCGCGGCGTGGTCGACCCGGTGGCAAGCTACGATCGCGGTCTGGCGTATGCCATGCGCGTACGCATAGGCGCGGAGGTGCCAGGCGATCTCGGTCGCGCCGCCCACGGCTTCGAGGAGGCCCGCGACCTCTCCCGCGATCCGGGGCTCATCGAGGACGCCTCGCGCGCGCTCACGGTCGTACGGTCGGAGGTCGCGCGGCGGCGCACGCTGGCCGGCGAGCCGGTCGAGGTGGATCCGGGTCGCTCCCTGGCGCGCACCGTGGCCGGCCTGCTGTCGGAGGATACCTGGGCAGCGTTCGCCGTTGCGTCGTCCGCCGTCCTGGGCCTCGGCCTCTTCGTGCGGTGGCTCTCGCGGGGACGCCGCGTTCGGGTATCCGGCGGCGTGGCGGCCGGCGTGGCCGCGCCGGCCCTGTTCCTGGCGGGACTGATGACCCTCGCCTCCCGCCACGACCGGTGGACCCTGCGCGAGGCGGTGGTCGTCGCAGCGAACGCCCGGCCCACCGACGATCACGGCATCAGCGCTCCGGGCGCCACGCCCCTTCCGGAGGGTGCGCGCGTCGAGATCGTCGAGCCTCGCGGCGGCTGGACCCGCGTGCGGTTCGGCCGCACCGACACCTTCCTCGCCTCGAGCGCCCTGCGCACCCTGGCGCGCTGAACGCCCGGCCCGCGCCGCGGCTCTCTCTAGTATGCTGCCCGGTAGCATGCGCCTCACGCGATCCGGTGCCCCGGCCAGAATCGTCGCCGTCTCTGCCGCAGCGATTGCCCTCGCGGCCTGCGCCGGTGTCCTCGGCATCGAGGACCGCAACCTCGACACGTCGGGCGACGCTTCGACGAACGAGGGAGGCGTAGGTCCCGAGGGCGGCACGGACTCGGCGTCGAACGCCGACGGGCCCGGCGCCGACGCGCCCGCCAGCGACGGGGCTGGCAACGACGGCCCGTCGGGCGACGGCGGGGGTTGCGCCGACCCCTGCACCATGGCCATGGGGCTCAACCATCCGTTCCAGATGACGAGCGACTCCAACAACGTCTACTGGACCGAGTTCGGCGACGACCTCGGCTCGGCGAACGGCTACGTCAAGGGCTGCCCGCTGACCGGGTGCGGCTCGGGGCCCAAGGTGTACGCATCGGCGTTGACGAACCCGCGCGGGATCGTCTCCGACGGCAGCAACGTGTACTGGGGCACCGCCACGTACAGCGTCGTGACGGGCGGAATCTGGTCCTGCCCCACCAGCGGCTGCGTCGGCGCGCCGCACCAGCTCGCGACCACCGGCGTTCCCTACGGCCTCGCCGTCGACGGGACGTACGTCTACTGGGCCAACAACGACGACGGTACGGTGCACCGGGTGCTGAAGGCCGGCGGCGGGAGCGACATCGTCCTCTACGACGCCGGTAGCTCGCTCATCCCCGAGGCCGAGAGCTGCGTCCTCGACAGCGCCTTCGTCTACCTCACCGACTACAACGGCGACGTCTTCCGCGTGCCCATCGGTGGCGGGGAACCGATCGCCATGGCGGCCGGCAACGGCGGTGGTGGCTGGCCCGTCGCCATCGACTCCACGTTTCTCTACTACGGCCTCGGCGGGCAGGTGGTCCGGCTGACCAAGACGACGACCGACGGCGGCGTCCCCGTGGCCTCCGGCATCCCCGACCCCGACGGTCTCGCCATCGACCCGGGGACGAGCACCATCTACTGGTCCAACTGGGGAACGGGCACGGGCAACGACGGGACGGTGGGCAAGGCCACCACCGACGGCGGGCCGGCCAGCGTCATCGGCGCCTCGTTGGTCACGCCGGAGGACATCACGGTGAGCGGCAGCTACGTCTTCTGGCTGAGCAGCGGTGTCCAGGACGACGCGGGGCTCACGCTCCCGAGCACCGGCGTGCTCATGCGCAACGCGAAGTGACTCTCACCACGCCGCGTCGAGGGCCACGCCGCCGTACGAGCGCGCGACGACGGGGGCGACACGAAGGCCCGTGCTCGCGTGCGACGACGGCGCCGTGAGCCAGAGCACCACGCCCGCCGCGAGCGCGGCCCCGCCTGCCGCGAAGGCGACGGTGGAGATCGTCGCCGCGCTCTTCGCGTCGTCCGTCAGCGACAGCCCCTGCGCCGTGCACAGGGTGGACGTGCGGCAGTTCTGCAGGGCCTGATCGTTCTTGGACTTCGCGTTCAGGCCGAACACCGCGCCCACCGCGACCCCCACCACCCCCACGCCGCCGACCACGAGCGCGATGGTCTTCTGCGTGCTCCCTCCCTGCGCCGGGGGTGGCTCGTCGGGCGTCGTGGCCGCCGTCGTCGGCGCCGGGGGGAGGGGAGGAGGAGGGGCCACCGTCGCCGCCGTGGTCGCGGCGGGATCGTCGGCCAGCGACACCGTCGCGCGCGCGTCGGTCTGCCTGGCAGCCACGTCGACCTTCGTCGAGTAAGCGAGCTTCTTCGGTGCGGTCGCCTCCACCACGTGCGCCCCCGGATCGACCGGGATGGGGACGCCGAACTCCGCGTGACCGACGTCGACTCCGTCGCGTTTGACCACCAGCCCCGCCACGTCGCTGCCCTGGTCGACGGCTATCGTCAGCTTGGCCAGCGTGGGCTCGAGCGCCGCCGCGCGTCCGAGGGCGCGCTTCTCGACGTCGGCCTTGCCCGCGGCGTTCGCGCGCGCCGCTGCGTCCTTCCACGACACCCAGGCGCTCGCCGTCTGCCCGGTGTGCTCGTAGCACTCGGCCAGGTTGATCAGCGTCCCCCCGCTCGGCGCGAGGCGCTCGCTCTCGGCCAGCTTGGGACATGCCTCCGCGTAGCGCTTCTGATCCATCAGCTTGCGTCCGTCGTCGAACAGCGCGGTGGCCGCGGCTTCGCTCGTGCCCTGCGCCCGCGCCGCGAACGGGGTGGCGAGGGCGAGGCCGAGCGCGACGAGGACGGCGAGGTGGGTCCGGCGGAGCATGGCGTCCCTCATCCTATCCCCTTCACGCGGAGCCGAGAGTCACCAGCTCGTCCGGTAGCGCGGGGGTTCGGCGCCCGAGGAGGTCGGCGCCCCCGGAGCGCCCGGTCCGGGGCGTCCCAACCAGCCGGGTCGTGCGCTGGCGCTGGCAGAGACGCTGGCGGACGGTGTCTCCAGCGGCGGCAGCGCCGCGCTCGAAGCGGAGGACGCTGCCGACGGCGTCGCCGAGGGGGCGGTGGGCACCTCCGGCGCGATCCCGGCCGCCGTCCTCGCCGCGACCGGCCTGGCCGGCGCCGACCGCCATCGCACCGCGAACACGGCGACCACCGCCAGGACGCCCATCAGCATCGCGATCAGCGCGACGAGGGCGATCCGCTTGCCGCGCACGGGCGCCAGCTCGGTGCGTCCCGACCAGTTCACCGACGTGCCGCCGGCCACCGCGATGCGCGCTCCGGACGACGACGCCAGGGCGTGCGGCAGCTTCGAGCCTCCCGCGATCCGCGCGATGCGCACGGCGAGGTCACGCGAATCCGCCGGCGCGAAGGGGCCGAGCGCCCCAGCGAGCTCCGCCACCGAGCCGAATCGCCTCTCCGGTTCCTTCTCGAGGCAGCGCTCGATGACGGAGGCGAGCGCGTGCGGCACGTCGGACCGGAGCTGGTCGACCGGGCGCGGCTTCTCCATGAGCACCATCGCCGTGAGCTGCGTCACCGACTCCGCCACGAAGGGGACCTGCCCGGTGAGCAGCTCGTACAGGATGACGCCCAGGGCCCAGATGTCGCTCCGCTCGTCGGCGCCGCGGGCGGACTTGAGCTGCTCGGGCGACATGTAGTTCGGCGAGCCGATGATCTCGGTCGTCCGAGTGAGCGACAGGTCCGCCGCCGTCTTGTGCTTCGAGATGCCGAAGTCGAGCACTTTCACCAGCGCCCGCCCGTCGTTGCGGCCCGTGAGGAAGAGGTTCCGCGGCTTGAGGTCGCGGTGCACGATGC